>JAVEUP010000011.1:0-58387 GCA_034005525.1 Thermoguttaceae bacterium
ATCCCCTCCATGCAAGTGTGTTTCCGGCGGATTCCAAATCCGAAGGGGATCGTACCAAAGCCCGGCAAACGGCACAACATCAGTTTATACGAGCACCCCCTGGTTGGAGGCGCCCCACGTTCCCGTAATCCCAGGAAATGAGTACGCTGTGCCGACCTGCCCCGGCGCGCCGATGCCGACGGAATAGCCGTCCCTGATGACGCGCGTGCCATGCACCGAGCCAACGGAGTCGTACACAACATTGCTGCCTGTGTCCGTTTCGTCCAGTCTGTAGTGCGCGGCCAGTATGGGCCACAAATCGGCCCGGGCCGCCGGCGCCAAGGCGGGCACGACCAGTGCCGCCGCGACGAGGACAACGCATCGCCTCGTCAAGAATCCTGTTGCCGAGCGCACCCGAAAACGAGAGTTTGGTGGATACATCGCACATTCCCCCGAGCAAAAGAGACAGAAAGAACCGGCTCGGCCTGAAGCCCCCCGACAACGCGCGCCGGGGACTTCCTCGCCGTTACAAGAGTGAGTATGCACCAAACCGGCCTGCCTGTAAAGAAAGGTCTCCGTTTTCTTGTGGCGGCAGCCCTTCCCTCCGGAGTGGCATGGGTGCCGCCGAGGTGGATGGCCCCATCGTCGCTCGGCTGCGCCGCGAAAATCGGGACGGGTCCCCGTGAACGGTTGCGGATTTGTGCATCTTGAGCGGAAGATGCACATTTTGTCTGCGGATTTCCGCTTGAATTCGAGAAGCGGCTACGAAAATGGTCCGGCCCGAGTACAATGGAGGAAACGGTTGAAATCGTCGTTTCTTGGGCGCGAGTCTACGCTCTTCGAGGAGTTTCGCAATGTTACACCACACCGCTTCCGGCGTCTTTGCCCTTGCCGCCGCCCTCTTCCTTGGCAGCACGACTTCCGGCGCCACGATCGGCTACTGGCGTTTCGAGGGAACCGGCAGCGACTGGCTGCTCGACTCCAGCGGCAGTGCCAATCAGCACAACTTGACCATGCAAGGCAGTCCTTTGCAGTATGCTCTGCCGGCCACCGGGCCCGGCTCGGTATTCCCCAACCCGATCCCGCTGACCGGCCAGACGAACCAGTCGGCGGCCCGGCTCGACCAGAGCGGAACGAAACAGTGGTTCACCGCGCCCGATGACGACGACTTCACCTTCGCCGCGGCGTTCACGGTCGAGGGATTCCTAAACATCGACAGTACCAGCGGCAGCGCTGTTGTGGCCGGGCACTGGGACGGGACTTCAGCCAATCAGCGCAGTTGGTTCTTGGACGTCGTTGGCGGTAGCGGGGCGCTCCGGGTCTACTTGTCGCCGAATGGGTCATCCGCCAACGCAATCACTTCGAGTCTGGCCATCGCGCCGAATAAGGATTACTTCGTCGGTGCCGCCGTTGAACTGGCCGAGTCGGGCGTTTCGAATTCCGGCACGGTCACTTTCTACTTGAAGAATTTGACCGACGGCGGACCAATGGTGTCGGAAACCAAGTCGCACAGCACCAGCGGCCTTTACGACAGCTCCGCACCGCTGGCGATCGGATCGCGGAGCCGGTCGGGAGGATACTCCTATTTCCCGGGCATTATTGACGAAGTGCGGCTGACTGATGGCGCGCTGAACTCCGGCCAGTTGCTCTCGCCCAACTCGCTGTACTTCAGCCGAGCGGACGGAAGGACAAGCTGGGGAAACACAACGCCTAACGTCTGGGCGACGACCTCCGGAGGCCCCGACTACGATCAACCCTGGTCCGACGGCGCCAACGCCCACTTCGAAGGCACCGGCGACACCGTAACCGTTTCGGGAACGATCAATTCGGTCAACTCGATGGCGTTCGACGTCGGCGGCTATACACTCAGCGGCGGGACCGTCACGCTCACCGGCGACGCCACGATCTACGCCAGCGGCGCGAACGTCTACCCCGATTGGACGAACATCAGCTCAAGGCTCACCGGCAACGCCGGGCTGACCAAGACCGGCCCCGGCGACATTGTCCTTCGCAGCGGGAGCAATGACTATTCCGGCGGTACGTTCATCGAGGAGGGCCGCATCGTCATCGGCGACGGCAACAACCGTCTTCCCACCGGAACCACCGTCACACTCGGCAGCGGAGACAAGAGCGGCGCGTTGCACCTTGGATGGGCGACGGGCACCACTCGACAACAGGAACTTGCCGGGCTTCTGACCAGCGGCACCGGTACGGGAAACCGCGTTACCGGCGCAGGTTCGGGCAGCAATTTCTCCACGCTCACGCTAAACATCGCCGAGACGAATGTGTTCGACGGCATTCTGGGCGGCCCCGGATCCGGCCAGAACCAGTTGAACCTCATCAAGACGGGTGCGGGCACCCTGACGCTTACCGGCGCAAATACGTACACGGGTTACACCAGGGTCAGCAATGGCATCCTATCGATCGAACCGGCCAGTTCCGGAGGCACCTTAACCAGCCCGATCGAGGTTCAGGCCGGCGCTCAGTTGCACCTCGGCGGCGGCAGCACAAACCTCAGTGGCGATATTTCCGGCGGCGGCTCGTTGCATCTGCTGCCCGGCGGATTCTTTCGCCTGTCCGGCGACAATGCGTCCCTCACCGGCGATATCACCATCAGCGGCAGACTACGGGTCGGGTCGGCCACGGCGCTCGGCGATCCCAGCAACGCCGTGACCATGGTTAGCGGTTCCTTCCTCGACCTGAACGGCTGGAACACAGAAATCGGTTCTCTGGCCGGGCATGGCACCGTCCGCAATGCAATCGGTTCCGGGCCAGGCTCAGACAACCCCACCATGCTCACCGTCGGCGGCAATAACCATTCCACGGAGTTCTTCGGCGTCATCCAAAACGGCGGCGGCGGCGTGCCACTCGGCCTGCGCAAGGTCGGAACCGGCGAAATCATCCTTCGCGGTGTGAGCACCTTCACCGGCGGTACGTTCATCGAGGAGGGCCGTATCGTCATCGGCGACGGCAACAACCGGCTTCCCACTGGAACCACCGTAACACTCGGCAGCGGAACGAACAGCGGGGCGTTGCATCTTGGCTGGGGTACGAGTACGCCCCGAAATCAGACATTAGCCGGGTTGGTCACCAGCGGTACCGGGACGGGAAACCGCGTTGCCGGCGCCGGCTCGTCCTCAGATTTTTCCACGCTCACGCTGAACATTGCCGAGACGAACGTGTTCGATGGAACTCTCGGCGGCCCCGGATCCGGCGAGAACCGGCTAAACCTCACCAAGACGGGCGACGGCACCTTGACGCTATCCGGCATCAACACGTATGTCGGTGACACGGAAGTGACAGGGGCGGGTATCCTCCGGGCCGGCTCCAATCAGGCCTTCGGCGACAATTCCGCACTGACCGTCGGTAGCAACGCTGTCGTCGAACTCAATGGCTGGTCGCTTGCGGTGGGCTCGATTGCCGGCAGCGGCATCGTCCGGAACGCGCCCGGCTCCGATAACCCCGGCAGCGACGATCCGACCGTATTTACCGTAGGCGGCAACAACGATTCCACCGAGTTCTCCGGAGTGTTTGAAGACGGCGACGGCGGCGTGCCGCTGAGTTTGCGAAAGGTCGGAACCGGCGAACTCATCCTTCGCGGTGAGAGTACCTACAGCGGCGATACGGCTATTGAAGATGGGCGCCTCGTCTTGGGCACCGGCACCAATCGGCTTCCCACAGGAACCATCGTCACCCTTGGCGGTGGCACCACCAGTGGCGAACTGAGCGTTGGCGGAGGGACAAGTGCGCGATCGCAAACCCTAGCCGGGCTTCTGACGAGCGGCACGGGGACGGACAACCGCGTCGTCGGCGCCGGTACGTCGGCCACCTTCTCCACGCTCACTCTGAACATTGCCGACACGAATGTGTTCGACGGAACTCTGGGCGGACCGGGAACAACGGAAGACCGTTTGAACCTCACAAAAACCGGGGAGGGCACGCTCACGCTGCTCACCGCGAACACCCACGTGGGCGATACCCGCGTGAACGCCGGCACCCTGGCCCTCGGCCACGTCGATGCCTTGCAGCACAGCACACTCGACACGGGCTCAAGCGGCAGCCAACAGGTGACCTTTGCCGTCGCCGGGACCAATACCTACAACCTGGGCGGCCTGAAGGGAAGCGACGCGTTGGACTTTGCCCCCAACAGCATCTCCGTGGGCTCGAACCACCAAGACACGACCTTTTCCGGTAACCTTGTCGGCACCGGTACCTTGACCAAGGTGGGTGACGGCAGGCTGTCCCTGGCCGGAGATAACAGGAACTTCAGCGGCCACACCCAGATCGACAGCGGCATCCTCAGGCTAACGCCTAGTTCCGGCCACCAGTTTCCCAGTTCCTTCGATGTCGCACCGGACGGGGAACTGCAATTGGGCGGCACCGACGGAGTGAACCTCAGCGGCAGTATTTCCGGCGCCGGCCCAATCCATCTACTTGAGGGAGGGTTCTACCGGATCTCCGGCAATAATTCGTTCACCAGCGACTTCACGCTCGACGGCCGGTTGCGAATCGGATCCAGCACGGCGCTGGGCAACGTGAACAACGCCGTTACCATGGGCAGCGGCGCTTCGCTGGAACTCTACGGCTGGAACCTGACGATCGGGTCGCTGGCCGGCTCCGGAATCGTCCAGAACCGCTCCGACAGCGGATCCGGCTCGGTGGCAGCCCCGGTCCTGACCACCGGCGGCAACCACGACTCGACGGTCTTCTCCGGAGTCATTCAAGACGGCACCGGCAGCCGATCGGTGGGACTGGTCAAAGAGGGCGCTGGGGTGTTCACGCTCGCCGGCAACAGCATCTATACGGGCGCGACCGTCGTAAATGCCGGGACCCTGCTGGTCGACGGCAGCCTGCTGGGTACCTCGGGCGTGACCGTAACCGCAGGTGCCACGCTGGGTGGCAGCGGTGTGATTAACGCAACGGTCGGCGGCGCGGGACTTGTCAGCCCGGGCAGCAGCCCGGGAGTCCTCGCGATCGGCCAGTTCGATCCTTCCGGCGGACTCGGTACGGCGCTGGAGTTTACCGCCATCGGCCCGCCGGACTTCGGCAATGCCGCGGCGAGCGAAAACGACCTGCTGCGCATCAGTGACGCCGTGCCGTTCACGCAGCCGCTCGACGGCAGTAACGCGATCGACGTTTACTTCGACATCGCCGGGCTGACTGCCGGCGACACGGTCCAGGGCGGGTTCTACACCGACGCGGCCGACGATTTTCTCGCTGCGATCGAAAACGCCGCGTTCGCCTACTGGGTCATGGACGACGGTTTGGGCACCGACCGGGTGTTCAACGGCCAGGGCTATTATTCGCTCGAAGACTACGCCTCCTGGCTCACCGTCGACGTATCGACCCTGGCCATGGAGGCCGATTTCGGCGCCGGCCCCGTCTTCGGCCGCATCGCCCAGTTTGCCGTGGTTCCCGAGCCGGGCGCCGCCCTGCTGCTGCTTTCGGCGCTGGCATCCGGACTGCTGCTACGCCGTCGGCGTGCCGCGCGAGGTTGAACAGCGCTTTGGAGTGCGGGAATTTATTCCCGCTTTGAGACGGTTGAATGGAGTTCCGCCCCCTGTCTCCCGGGGCAAGACGTGCTACGCAGTTGACAAGTGCGCAGAGCATCGGTGAATCGCCCCAGGCCGCCACCGACGACGACTTTGCCCTATGATCGAATCGGCGCCAAGAGGGCGACCAGTGCAAAGCTCCCTACGCGCGGCCCCGCCGGATCAGCAGCACGCCGGCTGCAAGCAGCAACAGCACCATGCTCGACGGCTCGGGTACGTATACCCGAATATCGTCAATCAGGCCATTGAAGTGCCGGCTGTTGACGTTGATCGACCCGCTAAGCTGCCAATCGTGGTTATTCCCTCCGCCAATGATCAGGTTGGGACTTGCTACTCCCGAGTCTCGCTCGATCTCGTCAATGTAGAGTCTGAGTATGTCGGTGGTGGGGTCGACCTTCTCGCGGGTGAGCGTGATCTGGTGCCACTCGTCGTCGGCGAAGTTCGTACCCGACGGCGTATCCAGAAGGAAACCGCTTCCGCCGCCGATCTGGAGACGGATTCGCCCGGAGCTATCCATGTACAGGAGTGTACGACCGGGATCCGTACCCTGGTAGCTGCTTAGCAGGTATTGCGTCCTGCCGGCGCTGACGGCTGTCTTAATCCACATGTCGAGTTTGAAAGGACCCGTTTGCGGAATCATGTCTGCCCGGTTGAAGTCAATGTAGGCGCTGTCCTGTCCCGGAAAGGAATACGCGGTGCCGGAAACGCCCGGCACGCCAATGCCCACGTTGCCCATCCTGGTGCCGGGAACGCCGCCCCGCGCGTCATGAACAAGCGTGCTGCCCGTATCGGTTTCGTCAAGTTTCCAGTGCGCCTCGAGCACGGGCCACAGATCGGCCCGGGCCGTGGGCGCCAAGGCAGGCACACCAAGTACGGCTGCGACGAGGATACCGCACCACCTCGCTAACGAACCTCTCATTGAGCACGAAACACGAGTTTTCAGAAGATTCATGGGTCATTCTCCCTCGCAAAAAAGAAACGAAAAGTCAGTGTGACCGCAGACCCCTTGTAAGGCGTATCAATGAGGCCTGTCCCGCCAGCATATGAATGAGTATAGACAGAAATAGCGGGTTTGTAAAGAAAGTGAGAGCGCCCGGATGCGCGTGATATTTGTCCGTTTCGAGCAAAGCATGCACAATTTGTCTGCGGGTTTCCGCAAGTCTTTCGGAAATCGCTCCGGAAGCCGTCCTGTCTTAGTACAATGCAGGAAGCATTTTGGAGCGATGCTTTCCGCGGCGTTTGTTCACGCTTCTGGAGGAGATTTGCAGTGTTTCACCAGACGATTTCCAGCATCTTTGCCTTTGCGGCTGCCCTCTTTCTCGGTGGCACAACGTCCGCCGCCACAATTGGCTATTGGCGGTTCGAAGGAACCGGCACCGATTGGCTACTCGATTCCAGCGGAAACGGGCATGACTTGACCATTGCCGGCAGTGTGACGCAGGAGCCGTTGCCCGGAATCGGCGCAGGTTCGGTGTTCCATGATCCCATCCCGCTGACTGGGGCGGACAACAGCAGTCTGGGCAACTTCGCCGGTGGATACTTGCACGTGGCGGATCACGCCAGCTTTGCCGTCTCCGACTTCACGGTCGAGGCATATATCAACAAGCAGACGCAAACCGGGGGCACTCAGTATATCGCCTCTCAGTTGAACACGACGTTGGATGACCGCAGTTGGGCTTTCGGCGTGGCCGGGTCGAGCAGCATTAGCGGCCATTCCGGCTCGGCGAACGACCTGTTCATGATTCTGTCCGAGGCTGGGGACGTCGCAACGGTGCATGTTTCAGGAATCAAGATCGACGTGGGGGCCGACTATTACGTGGCTGCGTCGTACAACCAGGCGGGCGGCAACTTGACGTTCTTCGCGCAGAATCTCACGCAGGGCGACGAGCTTCAGATCGCTACGGTTGCCCACTCGATACCAACGCTATACGATTCGGGCGCGCCGCTTCGCATTGGCCAGAACAATTCCAGCGGTGGCCGCTGGCAGGGATTGCTGGACGAGGTGCGTTTCACCGGCAGCGTGCTCAGTACCAGCCGGCTGCTTTCGCCGGAGCACGATACCATCCAGTTCGACTTTGGCGGCACCGCCGGCGGGAACTACGCAAGCGGCGCCATCGGGCCCGCTCACGCGGCCCACGGTGGCGAAGCCATCCTGTCCGATACTCGCACGACGTGGAACCAGGTAACCACCAGCGACATTCCCAGCGGGCTGCTGTTTGCCAACGGCACGCCGGCCATGGGAGTCGGCGTCGACCTAGGCGTTGAGGCGGCTGCCGGCGGCGGTGCCGCCAGCACGACGAGCCGGATCATCGACTTCGATTTTCAGGCCGGACTGAACAGCACGTCGGCCGGCAACCCGCCCCCGCACATGAACAACCACCTGGGCAGGGACTACCTGCGCGCCGGGACCAACGGCCAAGGGCTCGGGGCCAAGGTGACGGGCCTCGAGCCGGGCAAGTATTTCGTGTACGTGATGGCCGACAATCCTTCATCCGAAATCATGATTCAGGGCAACGTGTTTGTCGACGTCTTGGATGCTTCCACCACCCTGTTCGACTATTCCGAGCTTGACCCTGTCTGGCTGGTGAACAACCCGGAAAGCCATTCCGGCACGTCCACGTGGCTGTTCGACGACAACTACGCCCGGTTCACCGTCAACGTGGGCGCCGACGAGGCCATTTTCATCGTCATGGACGACGCCATCCGGGCCGACACCGGCGCGTTGCAACCGGGCCGATTCACCGGGATCCAGATCACCCCCATCCCCGAGCCCGGCACTTGGCTGCTGCTGGCCTTCGGCGGCCTGACGCTGCTGATGGTCCGGCGCCGGGGTGCATGAACGGTCAACCACAAAGGACACGAAGAGCACGAAGAGAGTACGTGAGAGGAGTTGAACCATGAACTGCAAGACAATCGCCTGCATAACGATGCTCTTGAGCCTCGCGGCCACAACCGCCCGCGGCGCGCTGGTCCTCTACGAAGGGTTCGACTACTCCGGCACCGGTGCGTTGACCGGCGCGGCGGGTGGAATCGGAATGTGGACCGGGGCATGGGTGGCCGACGGCACGTCGATGACCCTGACTGCATCGGGCCTCAGCCATGCCAGCCTGCCGTCGGCCGGCGTTGCCGTTGCCGACACGAGCGCAAGCGGAGCACGCGGCAGTTACCGCAGTTGGGACACCACCGGCTATGCCGATCACGGCAGTGAACTGTGGTTTTCGTTCCTGGCCGTAACGCTGACCGGCGGAGCGACAGGTGGGGCCGAGTTCCGGGTTCATCCGCTCGGCGGGACCGTCAACTCCCAAGGAAGCGGCGTTTACATGTGGGGCAACAACACCTTGTCGATTCGCATCGAAGGGAGTAATTTGCCGGACACCGACCGGATCGGGTTTCCCCGGGGACAGACGAACCTCGTCGTAGGGCGGATCAACTTCTCCGACGTGTCCGGGCAGGATTCCATGCGAGTTTGGGTCAACCCCGACCTCGGCGCGCCGCCCGACGACGCCGATGGCGTGGGATGGACCGGCAACTTCAATCACATATCGCAAGTGTACATGCGGGGTGGGAGCACGTGGCTGGGCGAGTTCGACGAGTTCCGCATGGCCACCACTTTCCTCGACGCCGTCACAAACCCGCTCTCTTGGGCCCCGGCGGCCGGCGCCGGGGGTAGCGGCACGTGGGACGCGATGAGCGACTCCTGGGCGCTCCAATGGGACGGCTCCGGCACGAAGCAGGCGTGGCCTGCCGCGGGCACGAACAACGACGCGGCCTTCGGCGGCGCGGGAGGCGACGTCACGATCGCTGCGGGCGGCGTAACGGCGAACGATCTGCTGTTCATCGCCGGCGATTATACGCTCGGCGGCGGCAAGCTGACGCTGGTCGGCGAGGGGCCGGCCATTTTCGTCGCGCCGTCGGTCGAGGCAACGATCGATTCCGTCATCGGCGGGTCTCAGGGACTCACCAAGAGCGGCGCCGGCACACTCGTGCTTAGCGCTGCCAACGAACATTCCGGCGGCACGACCGTCCTGGGCGGCACGCTGAGGCTGGACGGCAACGACCGGCTGCCGGCCGGCGGCGCCCTGAACATTCGCGGCGGAACGCTGGATCTAGGCGGGAACAACCAAACGGCTGGCTCGCTGGCCGGCGCCGGCAACGTGAGCCTCGGAAACGGCACCCTGAACGTCGGCGGCAATGGGGCGTCGACCACCTTCTCCGGCGACATCAGCGGGGCCGGCGGCAACCTGATCAAGGTCGGCTCGGGAACCCTTACCCTCAGCGGAGACAACCAGCACGGCAACACGACCATTGACGAGGGCATCCTCGTGATCGCCTCCACCGCCGCATTGCCGGGCTGGAACCAAGACGATCGCTACACGGTCGCCGCAGGCGCAACCCTGGCCGTGGGCAACGGCGTTTCGCAGGCGGAGGTCAACGACATGCTCGGGACCAACGGGTTTCAGGCCGGTGCCCGCATAGGCTTCGATACGAGCGCCGGCAACCGCGAACACACCAGCGGCATCGGCGGCGACATTGGCCTTGTCAAGCTCGGTTCGAATACACTGACGCTCTCTGCCGCGACTGCATACACCGGTGGAACGACCGTGCTCGACGGCACGCTGCTGTTGGCCGGCGACGACCGGTTGCCAACCGGCGGAACCATAACCGCGGCCGGCGGCACGCTGGACCTGGGCGGCTTTTCGCAAACGACCAGCGGCGCCGTCACCTTCGCCGGCGGTACGGTGAGCAATGGAACGCTCGTGAATACGGGCACCCACTACGACGGCCAAAGCGGCACTGTCTCGGCCAACCTCGACGGCGCCGTCGGTCTGACAAAGACCGGAAGCGGCACGCTCCTGCTGTCGGGCACCAATACGTACACCGGCGGCACGGTTGTTTCCCAGGGTGTGCTTACCCTCGCCTCCGTCGCCGCGCTGCCCGGCGGTTACTCGGTTGCCGACGCCGCGACGCTCGCGCTGGCCAATAGCGTTCCTGACGCCGACTTCGCTACCATCCTCGCGGCGGGTGCTTTCGCGCCCGGCGGCCGCATCGGGTTCGATACCAGCGCAGGCGACCGGACGTATGCGGGCGCGTTGACAGGCAACCTGAACCTGGCCAAGGTCGGCGCCAACATCCTTACGCTCACCAACTCGCCCGAACATACCGGAACCACGACGATCGCCGGCGGAATCCTTCGGTTCGACACCCGGGCCGACACCCATCTGGCCGGCGGCCTGGCCGGAGCGGGAACCCTGCAGAAGATCAACACGGGCACGCTGACTCTCTCTGGCCCCAATTCGCACACCGGAGGCATCGTAGTCGACAACGGCCAGATCATTGCCGACTTCACCGCGACCAACCCGCTCGGCTCCGGCACCGTGACCATGCGAGGCGGTGCGCTCACCTTCCGAAACGCCTCGGCGGCCTCGGTCGGAAGACTGGATAACGTCAACGAAACGCGCAACGAAATTCGCGTGGAGAACGGTGCGACGATCACGACCAGCCGGTTGCAGGGACAGGGTATCGCACCCTGGCTGATCGACCTGACCGGCGGCGGCACGTTCGTGGCCACGGCCACCACCGGCATGGCGATGAGGGAGGGCGTGCTCATGGGTGGCGACCGGGCCAACGTATACGTGAAAGACGACAATGGAGTCGGTTTCGCCACCCTGAATAGCAGCACGCGCGTGATTAGCCGCTATACCGGCGCCACGCAACTCGATGAAACCAACTCCGGAAATACGTCGAACTTCTTTTCCAATTCCAGTATTACCCGCACGGCCGACCTGGATTTCCAGACCCTGGCCATCGATACCTCGGCGGGCCCGGTCACCCTTGCCATGGGCGACAATACAATCGGCAGTACCAGCCGTGGATTGGGCATCCTGTTCACCGGCGATCACGACGCGGTGATTTCGAGCACCCGCAACTTCGACGGCTGGGCCGTCTTCACCGCCAACTACAGTTCCGGCACGGCCACCATCGACATGGGGCTCGATGACATCGCCATTGTGAGCACCGGTCCCGGCCTCGTGGTGGCAACGACCGACGTCGGCTTGCGGCAGCTTCTGCTGGCCGACGGCGTGGTGCGGCTGACCGGCGAGTGGGACCTGGCCATGTCGAGCGGCTCGCGTCTTTGGGGCGGGTCCATCGTGGAAGTCGGTGCCAATATGTTCGCTGCCGACGACGGTATCGACTTCGGCCTCGATCTGGGAGGTGGCAACGGGCAGATCGCCCTTCGCGGCAGCGCCGGGTTCAGCGCCCACGGGCAGGCGCGGGTGGTGAGTCTTGGCGGAGCTACGCCGACGCCGTTGACCTGGGGCACGACGAACTTCTTGAGATCCGGCAATGGCGACAACTCCTACGCCTTGCGGTTCGGCTCTCCCTGGTCCGACGCAACGCTCGTATTCGCCAATCCCATCGACCTCAACGGCCGCGAGCGGGTGATTGACGTGGCCGATGGCGTCTACAGCGACAACGTCGACGCGCGGCTCACCGGCATCATTTCCGGAGCTGGGCCCCTGGCAAGCCTGGTCAAGACCGGCGCCGGCACGCTGGCGCTGGATGCCGACAATACCTACGAAGGCCGTACCACCATCCTGGACGGAACCCTGCTGGTCAACGGCAGCCTGTCGGGCATCTCGGGCGTTACGGTCCACGCCGGGGCGACCCTGGGCGGCTCCGGAACGATTGCCGGTACCAACACGATTCTCCATGGCGGATTCCTCGCGCCGGGCGAGAGTGTCGGTACGCTTACGTTCCTTGATGATCTCGACATTTCGGGCGTTGGCCCCGGCGCGCTCCGGTTCGAGCTGGGCGGCCTGGACCATTACGACCAGATCGTGGTCGGCGGCACCTTGACCATCGACGAGTTGGCCTGGGATCACTTCGCCTTTACTCCGCTCGATGGTTTCGGAGTAGGCGTTTACACGCTCTTCGATGGGACGATCGAAGGCGGTCTTGGCGCCAACATCTATGGCACCATCGGCGGGTTCCAGGCGTACCTGGAATTGGGCAGCTTGCAACTTGTGGTCATTCCCGAACCGGGCGCCTGGCTGCTGCTGGCCATGGGTGGGCTGGTGCTGCTGATGGTCCGCCGGCGCCGGCGATAGAGTTCAAGAACAGGCCGCTGCCAGATCCCCGACTGCCGACCAGCCGAGAAGAACGGATGCCCTGGGGCCGGCCGGCAGTTGACAAACGTCGTGCCACCACAATCGACCCGCCCGACAACGATGACGCTTGGAGTCGTCGAGTCCCGCCACCGTCACCTGAAAGAACCTTGCGCCATGTGCACTGCCCGCAAACTCATGTCACTCGTCGCCTTGTGCTTGGTATGTCCCGCTGCTTTGGGCGAAGGACAAGATAACCTGCCGGAAAAGAGCAGAATTCACGTCACCCATCGCGAGGTGCTCGGCGAGGGTCTATACGGCAAGGTGCAGGTCCACCACGACACGCTCCACTTCTACTTCGTCGAGAACATGCGCCACGGGGCCGGGCAGGGTGAGGACTTCACCCTCTGGCGCCGCGGGCCGGACGAAACCCGGTGGCGGGAGCGGCCGCTTTTCCGGGAGCATCATCCCGGAATGGTATCGATGCTGCCCATGGAAGACGGCCGGCTGCTGTTCCTGTACGTCGACCGAAAGGACGAACGCAGCCGGTCGGTCCACCTGGTGCGGGTCGGCGATGATGAAGCAACGTCGCTGTTCACTTTCGCCGACAACCGGGGCGTGCTCAACCCTGCGATGGACATGCTTCCCGGCGGGACATTGCACGTACTCATACCCGACCGTACCGGGCGCAGCGTCCGGCGTTTCCTGGTCGATCCGCTCAGAGGCGATCAGCGCCGGCTTCCGGACATCGAAACCCCCAGATCGGGCGCGAGGATTTACGGCCGCCTGTTGGAAGAAGGCCGTTTGATCGTGCCCCTGGCCGTCGTTCACGAACTGCTCCTGCTGGTGATCGACCTCGACGACCACAGCGTCGAAATGCACAGTCTGGACCGGTTCACCTCCAAGAGCGGCGAGCCGCCGCGGAACATGGCCATCTACCGCCTCGACGAGCCCGACCTGTACGTGCTGGTCTACCTGCGGCCCGCCGAGTTCTCCGACCGGGGCGGGCGCGAGGGGCCGCCCACCGGGCTGGTGGGCGAGGTGGTGCTCAGGACCGTCGATCCCGATTCGCTCGAAAGCGCCGGCAGCACGGTCATCGCGGGTTTTAGCCCCGAGCGGGCCTCGACCCACAACATTGCCGCTGCCCAGGTCGGCCCGCGGGACGTGCTGCTGGCCTTCACCACGGTCGACCGCATCCACGTGCGCCACCTTACCGGGAGGTACGAGAATTACACGGGCGCGGCGCTCGCGCGCTGGCGGTTCGGCCCGGACGGCACGGCGACGCGCGTGGCGGAAGTGGAAATCGAACCTTTCTATTCTGCAAACATGACGTTAAGCGGCGACGGGCAGGCGCTGTTCAGTTACAACAAGGCCCGGCCCGGTTCCGAGAGGGTGATCCGTTGGATTGTTGCGGAATGAACGATGGAGCTTGTTCCAGATGGGCGCCGAACAGGTGTTTGTCGAGGAGCGGGTGTTCGGCACCGTGGGGGACGGCATGGCCTGCCGCTCCATGATTGGTGCTTGCGTAGCGAATGACCTGGCCCGCCGTCCGAAATCGGCGGTTTTGCGGCCTCCCGCTGGTCGACCTCGGTTCATTCGCCCCGCAAAGTCAATGGCTCATGCGAGAATCTCGACGTCGAGGTCTGGAAAGCTGCTCAACCGGACGTCGTTCGTCAAGAACACATGGCAGCCGCTCTCGACGGCTGCCGCCAAGTGCAACGCATCGATTGTCTTATAGCCCGTTTCGGCCCGAATCTGCGCCGCACGGTCGCAGACAACCGCGGTGAGAGACGTAGTCTGCACATCGGGATGCGCAAAGAACCCATCGAAGCGCGCCAGCCGCACGTTGTCGCGTTTGCGTATCGGATCCACTCGACATTCCAAACGCACCAGATCGCTCACTACGATCGTATCGGCGGCCACTTTCAGTTCGGCCAGACGTCTTGCCGCCCTCGCCTGGAGATTCCCGACGTGATCCAGGTAGTAAATGATCATGACGCTGTCGAGATACACCTTCATCAGTTGGGTTCCCCTTCCGGGGCCTGGCCTATTGGCCGGTAAATCTCGTCCAGCCGATCATCACCACGGCGAAGGTCCTCGCGCTCTTCCTCAATTTCTTCCGCTGTGCGAAACGGTCCGCCGGCTGCTTCGGCTTCCCTGCGCACCCGCTGCAAATACTCCCACCAGCCTTCGCCACACGGCGATGGCGGCGACAGCGGGCGGAGAACAACCTCAACCCGCCCCGGCGGGACAGTCGGCTGATGGTCCAATTTCAGCGTACCGTCCAGTCTCAACGTCCCCTGCAATGTTTGCACGGCATTCATAGGTCCCTCGCTCATAAAGACAACCGGGGCGCTTTCGTTTATTCTATCCGACTCTTCCATGACTAGGTAGTGATAGGCTTTGCTTCAAGGACGGCACACGGCATGTGCCTACTACCATTATGGCGGCGCGCGGCGGAAAGCGGAAGAGCCTCTTGGTCGGCCCAGGATACAGAAGAAAGAAGGGCGACGGGCACGCATATTGACGAAGCTGGGAGATTCTGGCAAGATTGCGGCCATGCCTCGAACTGCGTGGAGCGGAATACGTTGCTCGCCGGACTCGAGCAGGGAGCCGTCCCTGGGCGATTGGCGGTTGCGAGAACGATCCGAACAACATGAAAGGGAGTGCTCATGACGCAGAACACCCATTCGACTCTACCCCAGCCCGGCCGGCGGCAATTGCTGCTGGGGGGCTCCGTGGCGGCGCTGGCTGCGGCGGCGGGGGCGACCGTGCGTTCGGCGCTGGCCGGCGAAGCCGCGGAGACGCCGGCACCGCCGCTGGCCGTCGACGTGCGGCAGTTTGGGGCAGTAGGCGACGGCAACCACGATGATAGCGATGCGCTGGCACGGGCCATCGAGCATGCCGGCGAGCATCGGCTTCCTTGCGTCACGCTGCCTGCCGGCACGTTCGTCGTGTCGCGCACATTGCGGCTGCCGTCGAACCTGACACTGGCCGGAGCCGGCTCGGGGCTCACTACGCTGCTGGCCGCCGAGGGTACGCAATTCGATCTGTTCCGCCCCGACCCGCGAACCCCGGACATCCGCCAGCGGAGGACCCTGCTCACCACCGGCAGCGCCGGCAGCGCCGGGGAACAATGCACCAGCAATCTCGCCATCCGCGGCCTGACGGTCGACTGGAACCATGCGCCAACCGGGGGTTTCGGCAGCGCGTGCATTTTAGTGGACAGCGCCGAGCACGTGCTCCTGCACGACGTCGCCTTCCAGCGGGCCATGCCGGCCGATCATCCGCGCTCGATCGACGAGATGAAGGGCTCGGCGTTCCGTTGCGAGTGCATCCTGTTCTCCAACACGCGACACGCGCTGATGGACTTCTGCTACCTGGTCGATTCGGGCTACCGGCCGCTTTCGGCGGCCTACGGTTCGCTGGACATCACGTTCCAGAACAGTGTCGTCCGGGCCGTCTCGCCCGTGTGGCGGCACGCGTTCGCTGAGAACCACGGCGACGGCCTGCCCCGCGATGAGCATTTCGTACGCAGCCAACTCAAACTGCTCAACAGCACGTTCATTCTGGAAGGCGGGACGGCCCAGGACGGCATCTGTTCCCACACGGGTACGATCCACGTGGAGAACTGCGACTTCCACATCCGCGGCGGCACGCGCCACTTCGGCTGGGTGCTCAAACCGTTCGACGCTTCGCAGCAATGCGTCTACCTCAACAACCGCTTCTACTGCGATCATGCCCACGGCAACACATTCGGCATCTTCGGCACCATCGGCAGGGCGACCAACCGCGACCTGAACTTTTCGGGCAACATGGTGCAGGTGTCGTTCGGGCAGGAGCCGGAGGGCGATAATGGGCGGCACACGTCATTTGCGGCTCCGGGCGGCCGGGGGCTCATCGACTGCGGGGTGGCCGAGCAGCGATTGACCGTGTGCGACAATCACATTCAAGCCCGATTCGCCGGACCCGCACTCGCGGCCGTCATCCGCGTGGCGGGCGCCCGCCAGTTTCGCGTGGCCGGCAACCAGATCGACGTGGAGGCCGCCGCCGCGCGGCCCGACGGCATCGTGCTGGCCGATTCTCAAACCGGCCTGGCCGCGGGGAACGTCATCAGCGGCGAGTGCCGCGCCGGTGTCCGGCGCAGTGGCGCCTTGGAGAACGTGGAAACGGTCAGTAACGTGGCCGACGCAAGCGTCGAGACGGCGCTGTTGGAGGACGACGAGCAGTCGCCAAGTTGACGGCCGCGCGATAGGCAGCCGCGATTTCTCGATCCTTGTTGCCCACCGGATCGCGCCGGGACTGGTTCTTGCTTCTAATGGGGCCATTGCTGACGGCCAACAAGGTTATCGCCTGCACAAAACGATTGGCGCATGGACGTTTTAGCCGCGGGGGTTCAGAAACTTGTTGCTGTAGGAGGCTGTCCTGCATACACTCAATATTGTGCTTGTGACGATGGCAACCCCGTTCTTGCGGCTTCAGCGGCGGGCCGATTGGGCAGTCCGCCCTCGATGCTGCCACAAACGGGGACAGTCCCATCGAAACGGCTCCAAGTTACCGACCGTTCGCAGATGAGACTTTCGGGATGCTTCCGAGGCCCGAACGGAGATGCTTTGGTTAAGAGGAGAGTCCTTATGTTTCCACCGCGTGTTCTTGCTTCCATCATCATGGCGATCCTTGGTTGCCTCGCGACGAACGTCCCTGCTGCCACGATCGGCTACTGGCGTTTTGAAGGGCCCGACGACGCGACCGGTTTCCTGTTCGACTCGACCGGCAACGGTCATGTGCTTTCGCGGTCAGCCACACCCGGCGTGCCGCAGGTTGCATTGCCTTCCTCGGGCCCGGGATCGGCGTTCCCCAACCCCGTGCCGCAGACCCTTGCGGCCAACACCGCCGCAGGAAGCTTTACGACGGCAAACGGGTTCCTGGCCGCCGCGAACGACTCCAGCTTCCTGGTCGATGCGTTCACGATCGAGGCTTTCATCAGCCCCAGCGCTTTAGGCAGCAACACGGTCGCGGTCGGGCAATTCAGTACGGCAAGCGGCAACCCGCAGCGCCGTTGGTTCTTGGGACCGTCCAGCAGTAGCCAACTGCAGGTTGCGCTTGCTTCCACTCCCGGCAGTTCCACCCAACTGTTTACCAATGCAAACAACTGGGTTGGGCCGACCGGCCCTGTGGCGGCTTCGCTGACCGTAGGCAATGACTACTATGTCGGTGCGTCGGTCACCCTGGCAACCGGCGGAGCGGGAACCGGGGAGGTGACGTACTACCTGAAGAACCTGACCACCGGCGGTCCGCTGCTCACCCAAACCATTTCGCACAACGTAGCATCGTTGCACCCGAGCACGGCCAACCTGGCGATCGGCGCCATGGCCAGTGCCGGCAACCCGTTTCCCGGCCTCGTTGACGAAGTACGCTTCTCCAGCGGCGTGCTCAGTACCGATCAACTGCTTGTCCCTTCGGCGCCCAGCACCCTGGTGACGCAAGTCTATAGCTACCCGTCGTCGGTCACCGCAGGTGTGAACCACCTCACTGCTGAACTGAACTATGACAGCGCCCAGTCCGGCGCCCCGATCGCCGTGGTCATGCACGGCTTCTCGGCCGCAAGCGGGCACTTCGACAGCTACCGGGCCAACGCGCAGCGGCTGCGCGACCAGGGTTTCTTCGTACTGACCGTGGCCATGCGCGGCCGGGACGGCTCCGACGGCGTGCGCGACAGCGGCGGCGTGGAAATCCACGATATCTACGACGCAGTTGAGGCCGTTGTGGCCGACCCGCAATTCGCCGGCATGGTCGATGGCACCAACGTGTACATTACCGGCTATTCGGGCGGCGGGGGCAACGTGATGTCGGCCCTGACGAAGTTCCCCGACTACTTCCGGGCCGGGGCCGGCTTCTTCGGCATGTCGGACTACGGGTACGACACCACCGACGGCTGGTGGTTCAACGGCAGCAGCAGCTCGCACCGCAACCTCCTGGCCAACGATATCGGCAACCCCGAGACCGGCGGGTCGGAGGTGGTCGACAAGTACATGGCTCGCGCATCGAACCTGGCCTCGAAGAACAACCCGTACAGTGAGATTCATCTTTTCGTCAATTCCAACGAAACGACCTGCCCGCCCGTCAACAGCACCAGCTTCCGCGACAACGCCCTGGCGGTGGGCGCAGGGGGCAACATTACCGTGCATATTGGCGACCCGACAGGCGCCACCTACGAGGACTTCAACAACAACGGGGTGAAAGACCACGGCGAGGAGCAGAACTGGCCGCATACAGCCCCTTCAGCGAGCCAGCAGGCGGCGGCCGAGCAGTGGTTCCTAGCCCGGCTGCTGGCCGGCGAAATCGCCCGCCCTGAACTGAACGACGCGGGCAATCTCTTCGTGGCCGGCTACGTGAAGACCCGCAAGTTCGACCTCTGGTTGGGCGACGGCCAGAACGCGGCGGCCGACTTGGACTACTCGCTTTCCGATCAGCAGATGCTCTTTGTGATGGACCTCTTGACCAGCGACCAAACGGTGACCGGCGTGCTGAACGTCGATACGTCGCGCATGGGCGACCTGCCGGTCAACGTGCTACTCAACGGCCAGCAGATCGACACGTTCCAGAGCGGCGGCTGGTACGCATACTCCGGGCTGGCTCACGGCGACTCGCTCCGATTGCAGGCGGTGCCGGAGCCGGGCACGCTAATGATGCTGGGGCTTGGGGTTGTGGCACTGATCGCGAGACGGCGGCAGCCCGGATGTCTTGCTAAAGCAGTGTGAGACAGTAAACTGCCGGGAGCTGCAAACGTGGGATAAGCTTCCAGCTTGTCTTTTCAGCCGGCTGAAAGCCTCTCCCACGCAATTCGGTACGTTATTGCTTCACGCCCAAATGCACGAAACGTCTGAAACATGCACGACGCGACTGCCGGCTGCACAGAATCCAGCGCCCCGACGTTGCGAATGTGGATGCTGTGAACCAGAATGGCAATTGTGCCGGTGTTCTTCCGATTGTTCATTTCAGAGGAGAGTCGTCATGTTAGCCCGACTGTCCCTTGCCGTGCTGCTCGCCCTTCCCGCAAGCGGCTTGCGCGCCGACCTCCTGGTCTACGAAGGCTTCGATTACCCCTATGCCTCGAACGAGCCCTTAACCGGCAAGATCGGCGGAATGGGGTTCACCGGCGCGTGGCAGGCAGGGGTCCACCCGACTACAGGCGTCAGTGAGGACTCGTTGCTGATCAACGATAACGGACTCGCCTACCCGATGCTTGCCACCGTCGGCAACGCCGCATGGGACAATTCCGGTGGGTCGCAGGCCAACTACCGCGCTTGGGACAGTTCGGGCTATACCGGCACCGGTGACGTGCTCTGGTTCTCGTTCCTGTTCAATACGTCGAGCGTCTCAACCAGTTCGGAATTGCGGATCTTTGCGCTCGGCAGCGATACCTACTCTTCCGGTGCGGGCGCGATGGCGTTCACTAATGCGACTCCGGCCCAGGAAGGAAAAGGTATGCTCCACGCGCAGTTGGGCGGCAGCCGGTCAGGTGGTCTATTGTACGACCATGACACGGACAATTTGGTCGTCGGCCGAGTGGATTTCACCGGCAACGATTCAGCCGGCTCGGTGACCGTTTGGCTCAACCCGTCGCGCAACGCAGAGCCCATTGCCGCCGATGGCGTGACCCGAACCGGGACGACGTCGACGGCCGCGTGGACAAATCTCTACGCGCGAGGCGGCTCGGCTTGGCGCGGCCAGCTCGATGAGCTGCGCATCGGCACGTCGTTCTTCGACGTCGTGCCTGTGCCCGAGCCCGCTTCCGGGCTTCTGGCGATGCTCGGAATGGTCGGTGTATTGCTGGTCCGTTGCCGGCGGCGCAGGTGCTAGTTGCACATCGGTCGCGGCCGGCCTAGAGTGAGCATTGTTTCCCATTCGCTTCACCTTGCTTCCGGAGACACCCTCGTGGCGAAACGATTGGAACTGAGTTGTATCCTCCTTCCCTTGCTCGGCGCCTTACTGAGTGTCATGGCGCGTGGCGCCGACCAACCAGCGGCCAACGCCTCGGCAGGCGATGAGGCTCCGGCCCGCGCACTCTTTGACATGGTGCGCGACGTGGAGCCGGCAACGATCGTTCTGGCCCGCTCGGAGCATCCGGGCGTGCTCGCCGCGGCAAAGGACCTGCAGCGCGACGTGACGAAGATCACCGGCGTCACTCCCAACATTGCCCATTCGCTCGACACGTGCGGCGACGTGTGCGTGGTGCTCGGCTCGGCCGATTGCCCGGAGGGAAAGGCACTGCTGGCCGAGGTGGGCGTTGCCACCGACGACCTCGAAGGCAAGTGGGAAGTGTTCAAGTATCGCGTGCTCAACGACGTTGGTGGTAAGCGGCAGGTGCTGGCTATCGCCGGCAGCAACCTGCGCGGCACGATCTTCGGCGTATATGACTTCGAGCAGAAGCACATGGGCGTCGACCCGTTCTGGTTCTGGGCCGACAACGAGCCGCCGACCCAAGGGGAGTTGATCTTCGACGACCGCGTCGATTTCGGCCCGAGTAGTGAGCCCACTTGGAAATACCGCGGGTGGACCTTGAACGACCATCCGCAGTTCATGGAGTGGATGCAAACCGGGCTGGTGCAGCGCGCGCGATATGGGCGCTACATGTTCGCCATCCATCCCGAGGTGCTCGGGCGGTTGCACGAGGCCGCCTTGCGGCTGAAAATGAACATGTTCACCTGGTACTTCATCGACATCGACTGGCACCCCGACTATGAACGGATTCGCAGTACGGTGGACCGGGGGCTGTTCATCACGCAGCACCAAATGGAGTCGGTCGGGGCCGATACGGGCTTCTGGGACAACTACTTCAAGAACCACAATCCGGCGGGCCGGCCGGAGCAGTTCTCCTACCTGTTGCATCCCGAGGCGTTCCGCGAGTTCTGGAGCTACTACATCCGGCGCTGGTCCGAGTTCTCGCCGCACGTGGTTTGGGAACTGAACCTGCGAGGCTGGGCCGACGCCGCTTACTCGGAGCCGAGCCTGCCCGACGGCGGCACGGACCAGCAGCGGGCGGAGATCCTTAACGCGGCAGTGGCCGATCAGGCAAAACTTGTGCGGCAGATCGACCCGAACCCCGACGTGGAGATGATGACCACGCTCTATTCCGAGGTGGGCCGCTTCTACGACAAGGGCTGGATCACGGTGCCCGAGGGCGTGACCACCGGTTTCGGCGACGCGGGCATGAGCGGCATGTCGTACTCGAAGAGCTTCTGGACCGAGCCCCGCGACCCGAAACGGAAGTACGGCCAGTATTTCCACACGCAGTATTTCGGCGGGGGGCCGCAAATCGCCAAGTGTACGCCCATCGAACAGTACATCAAGGTCAATATGGACGCCATGTACGAGCGGGGCGATACCCAGCACATGCTCCTGGCCATGAACGAGCTGCGGCACCAGCAGATCGAAATCCGCGCCATCGCCGAGATGCTCTGGGACTACCCCGGCTTCGACCCGCGCGAGTACATGCTCCGCTACTGCCGCGAGGAGTTCGGCGAAGCGGCCGCCGAGCGTGTGCTGGCTTTGTACGACGCCTATTACGCCAAATATCCGCACACAATGCGCGACGACGGATTCAAGACCATCCCCATGTACGACAAGGTGATGGAGCCGCTGTTTACCGTCATCGGCAACTTGCTGAACATCGAGTCGGGCAACACGGACGGGTTCGTGCTGAACTACCGCTATAAGAAGGAGACCTACGAGCAGGGCATTCGCGACCTGGGCGAAGTGCTTGAGGAAGCAATCGCGCTGCGCCCGGACATTCCGGAGAACCGCCGGTATTTCTTCGACTATGAGTTCATCGACGCCATACGGCAGGTGCGGGGCATCTACCGCATTTGCATTGCGGCCAACGAAGCGATTGCGTGCCTGGCGGAATCGGACCGTGCCGGGGCACTGGCCGAACTGCTGGCGGCCCGGCCCCTGGTCGACGAACTCTACGCCGCCTTCAAGAACAATTGCGCCGGCGAGAAGTGGCAATACTGGTACCGGAGCGGCACGAACGAAGACGTGTACCTCATGTACAACCTGTACCAGAAGGCACGGCTGAAGCTGGAAGTCGAGTCGATGGATTTCGTCGGCGGCATCGAGCCGCAGCGCCACCCGTACATTGGAAACGTCGTGATGCACGAGCCGGCCCGCGCAGGCGATCCGGTGTATAGTTCGCAGGCCGAGCGGCTGAACAGCTCCGTGTGGAACGGTTCGCCGTTCTCGATCCTCTCGTTTCCGCTGCGCGAGGCCTTCCAGATTGGCGGCGTGCAAACGACCTATCGGAAGTGGGAACTGCCGGTGACCGATCACGGACTAGGCTACAGCTTCCGCCTGCAGGGTCCGGCGACCGTGTACGTTGCCAAGCAGGTACAGCAGGAACTGCCCTGGCTGGCCGAGGCGGGCTTTCGCGCGATCGAGGAAACCATGGAGGTCGGCCAATGGGGCTGGCCCTACCGCTACCGGAACCGGCCGCCACAACAGGTCCACACTTTCGACTTTCACGCGAAGGAGTTTCCCGCCGGCGAGGTCGTCCTGGGTCCGAACACTGAGAATCGGCGTTATCTTCCGTACGTCGTCTTCGTTCAGCCGGTGCTGTTGGCCCGCGAGAACTTCAAGGCGGCGACCGTCGGGCAGGCGCCGGATGGATGGCGGATCGAGCCCAACGGCGGCGGGGCCGAAGTGGTCGACAACCCCGAGTATGAGGGCGAAATGCGGGCGACGGCGTTCGACATTTCCACCGTGCGCCGCTACCAACCGCTTGGCCTGAAAAGCCTGCGCCTGGCGACGCAAGAGACGTCGAAAGAACCGCTGATTGCAGAACTCCCCTTCCGGCAGGCAGCCGACGGCGATTTCCGTTTGAATCTTCGCGTCAAGGCCGGCCAGACAGATGCGACAACCGGGTTCTCGCTGAAAACCGAGCAGGGCGCGCCGGTGTTGACCGTTGAGTTTCGCGACAATGGGCACATTGCCTGCCGAACGCCGGGCGGCGAGTACGTCGACGTAGCCCCTTACGAAGCCGGCCGCTGGTACAACCTCTTGCTTCACGTATCGCCCGCTGCCGGACGATTCGACCTGACGGTCGAGGACGACCGGGCGATGCCGACACACCGGAAAGACCTTGCGATCGCGCCCGGCACCCCCGTCGCCATTCGCTTGGAGCACGGCAACCAACGGCCGGGCAGTTTCATAATATACGACGCCCTCGACGCGTGGCAGGCGGCGCGATAGGCATCTTGCCGACGAAATGCGCCGGACCGGCGGCGGTCCACTTGTCGAGAACCTGCCCCGGGTCGCGGAGCCGTAACCAGGAAAACCGTAACGTTGGACCCCATTAAACAAGGGAGAATGACAATGAGAAGCAGTCGACTCACATGGGTACTCAATCGAATTGGGCGGGCCGTTTTCGGATCTGTTGCTGCAGGGTGCGCGCTTGCCCTGGGAGTTGCATTGGCCGCCGCGGCCAACAATGCGGCCGATGCCAAGGCGGCACCCGGGGCCGAGGAAGAAACCGCCTTGCTCAATCCCGGCGAGGGCTACCGTTATCTTGGCCAAATCACGCCGCGGCACGCGCGGGACATCGCGGCGTCGAACTGGTCGGTCGGGGCCGAGACGATGGACCGCGATTTCACGGTCTACGCCAACTGGCGCAAGTATCTTGGCCCTCTGGGCGCGAAGAAGGCGCGAATTCAGTCAGGCTGGGCCAAGACCGAGAAGACGCCCGGCGAGTATGACTGGGCCTGGCTTGATGAGATCATCCCCGACATGGTCGAGCAGGGCGTGGAGCCCTGGGTCTGCCTCTGCTACGGCAACCCGATCTATCCGGGCGGCGGCGGCACGGGCTTGGGCGGCAACCTGATCGACGGCGAGGAGGCCCTGGCGGCCTGGGACCGGTATGTGACCGCCTTCGTCGAGCGGTACAAGCGGTACGTGAACGAGTGGGAAATCTGGAACGAGCCCCGCGGCGGACGCGGTAAGGCGGCGGTGCAGTATGCTGACCTCGTCATCCGCACGGCCCAGATCATTCGCAACTTGCAGCCGGAGGCGGAGATCCTCTTCGCTGCCGGCGGAGCGTTCGACATCGGCTATGCCCAGGACGTGCTCGAACACCTCAAGCAGCAAGGCAAGCTCGACCTGGTCAATAGAATCATCTACCACCCCTATGCGTACAACCCCGACTCGCGCCAAGCGGCAGCCATGAAGCTCCGTGCGCTTGTGAAGTCGTACGCCGATCACATCGACATCCAGCAGGGCGAAAACGGCGCTCCCTCGGAACGCGGCTCGTTCGGGGCGATTTCCGACTACGACTGGACCGAGTTGCGGCAGGCGAAGTGGGCCACGCGCCGACTGCTGGGCGACCTCGGCCGCGATATCCCCACGTCGTACTTCGCCATCTGCGACATGCGATATCCCAGCCGTACCAACCTCAAGGGCCTCTTGGGCATCGACGACGACAAGGTGGTCAACCGCGTGAAGAAGAGCTACCACGCCGTGCAGCATATCACGGCTGTCTTCGACAATACGCTGACCCGGGTCGAGGAATTCGAGGCGGAGGTCATCGGCGGTGACGCCGGGGACCATAGCGTGTTCGGCTATCGCGGCAATGGCGGCGGCGGGGCGGTCACGGTGTGGCGCCACACCGATTCGCCGGGCAAGAACCCGACAGTGGAAACGATCGGGCTTACCATTCCCGCCCTGAAGTTCGACCAGCCGGTGCTGGTCGACCTGGTTTCCGGCCGCGTGTATGCGGTCGATCCGAAGCTCGCCGATCGCGGGAAGAAGCAGATCCGCTTCCGCGACGTGCCGGTGTACGACTCGGTCGTGGTGTTGGCCGATCGCAGCGTGATTGAACACGTGCTGGAAGAGAAATAGGCTCAAGCCGGATGCGGTCCAGATAAGTGCGCGTCAGCGCCCACCGCCCTATTGCACCGTTTCCAGCCTCCCTTCCACCGTAAGTCGCTCAATGCCGATCCGGTGCGCCTGCACCAGCGCCAGCACGGCGGGCCCGAAGGCGTGCGGGTCGTTCATGACCCAGGGCCGGTCCAAATACGCCTCGATGGAGCCGTCGCCCGGGCAGAGCGTGCCGCGGCACGTGTGGCTGACCGATCCGTCGGGCTCGATGTACCTAAGGTAGCCTCGCAGCCCGCGGAGGAAAGGCTCCCGGTACGAATCGTCGAGCACGCCCCGCTCGATGCCGACGCCCATGGCGAACAGCAGCAGGCCGGTGCCGGACGTTTCCGGGTAGGAGCGTTCGTCGTGGAGGGTCATCTCCTGTCGCCACATGCCGTCGGCGTCCTGATACTTGACGGCCGCGGCCATGAACTCGCGGAAGAGCTTATTGACCTCTTCCCGGCGGGGGTGTTCCTCCGGCAGGTGCCCAACCAGCGCCGCCCACGACAGGGCCGCCCAGCCGTTGCCGCGGCTCCAATGGTCGGCGCTGACGACGCCTTCGCCCTGGAACCCGCGGCCTTGGTGATACAACCCATGCTCCCGGTCCAAGAGCACCACATGCAGACGGTGGATCTGCTGCCAGGCGTCTTCGATGTAGTCGTCGTTGCCGATGGCCAGTCCGGTCCAAGCCAGAAACGGGGTGACCGCAACGGCCGTGTCGATGAACGCGCCGTCGGTTGCCCGCGGGCCGGAGAGGATGCGTTCCATTCCAATAATGCGGTCACTCGAGCGGGGGCTGCGGCGGTGCATTTCCTCGGCTGTCTCGGCAATGCGCTGGCGACCCTCGGGCAGTTTGCCTTTGAGCAGCAGCAGGGCCGCGCCGTTGCCGCCGCAGCGGTAGCTGACGAAGTTGCCGCCCATGGTGTCTTCACCGGTTGCGAAGGGCAGCAGCAACTTGCGCGCCGCCTCCAAGTCGTCCGGCTCCCCGCTTGCCAGCGCCAGTTCGGCCATGCCGTGCATCAGCAGAACGCCCATGTAGTTCTTCAGGCTGATATTGGCAATTCCTTTTCGGGCCACGGTGCGTGCCAGGGCCAGGGTCTCGACCTGCTCGGCCGCGGTAGAAACGGCTACCGTGGCCGGGAGCGTACACAGGCACAATGCGAGTGCGTAAACGGGTCGGATCGTCATGGTTTCATTCTCCGGGGGGGTAGAGCGTTTCCGTTGTACGACTCGCCAAGTCACGACACAGTCCGATTCGGCGGGCACAGCCCGCCCTACGGCTCGGACGACTTGATCTCCGCAATGCCAATTCCTCGTTCGCCGCCGCCGGAGTATAGCAGGTAACGCCGGCCGTCGATATCGCGGAACACATACGGATCGCGAAGCTGGTGAATGAGTCCGCGGGCAGCGCCGGCACGGGAGGGGACATTCGGCTCATCAGCTCCTTCCCACGGCAACCTGGGCCGCAGCCACTGCTGCGGCGGGAAGGAGGGCTCCCACTGCGCAAAGTCGGCTGCCGGTTGGGCAACGCACGAGGCCAGTATTCGCTCCGGGGCGTCGCCCACGCGGGTATAGAGGAACCGCAGGCCGCCCGCCTCGGTTGCTTCGACGGCGAAATGCCTCGCCCGCTCGACCGCGGCCGGCAACTCGCCGGCGGTGCGGGCCGCGTCGATGGCCTTCTGGAATGGGTTGTCAGAAGGGTTCGCCCCCTGCGGCAGCCAAAGTTCCTTGGAGTAATCGAAGTCGGCGGGTGCGGTGAAGGGGTTGGCCGAATCGCGGGCCTTGTACAGCGCGCCCCGACCGGCCACGGCATACAGGCCGCCGGCCCACTCGAACACCCGAAAGTACGCGAAGCCGAGCACGACCGGTTCGATGCCGCGGTTGAAGTCGAGCCCGTCGCTGGAAACGGCGACGAAGCTCTTCTGGCCGATCGACGCGCCGTTGTGGTACGTCGGCGCGTGAAAGATCATTTCGATCCGGCGCAATTTGTTGTCTACGCGGACGTCGGGCGAGGCGACGTGTCCGCGCAACTCGAGGCCGTTACCCAGCGGTTTCCGGCGCCGGCTGCCCAAATCGAGCACCCCGCGCGGTTTGCCCTCCGCAAGCGCATGCTGGCCGAACAACGCGTACGGCCCATCCACCTTCGCGGCCCAGGCCATGCGGATGAATGCCCCGTTGTGGTCGGCGAAGTACAGGTAGTAGCGTGCCTCGGGGTGCGGGCGGTCGGCTGGAGAGATCCAATCGGGCACCCGGATGAGCGAGGGGCCGTTGATATTCGCACCCTGGGCGGCAAACTCCGCTCCGGCGTCGAGGAACGACTGCTGCGAGATGATCGGCCGCCCGTCGTTGAGCCGCACGATCGCCGGTTCGACTGCGTGGGCCATGCCGGCCGCAAGCACAAGGCCGGCGATGCCCGGCGGCCACACGATCAGCAGGGCGCGGCGCCGGTTACCTTCCATCTTTGCAGCCCCTCACTCGTGCCGTCCGCCGCCAATCACTATCGCCCACTGGCGGCCGAGGCGGGTACGGCAATGTCGTACGTGGTGTTCGCCATCGGCAAGTCGACGTTCAGATCGAAGGAATCGAAGAGCACGCCGGTTTCCGGATCGAAGCCCTCGCTGCCCGGAAAACCGGTAAGGCCCATGATGCTGAACACGTGGGGGCCGCCCACGGTTCCCGCGCCGCGCTCCGTCTGGTATCGCCCGTCGCGGATTTGGGCGAAGGAACCCGGTCCGCTGTTCCCCTTGGACGTATCGGGCGCCATGCTAATCGTTCCGTAAGGCACCGGCTTGCCGTCGAAAGTGACCGTACCCGACAGGTTGTATCGTTGCGGTCCGTCCCCGCCGCTGCCGCAGCCCAGGGCTACGACGGCACAGCCGCACAACACGACCCACGCCAAACGCAGCCTCAGGCCGCAATGTTTGATCATAATCATTGGGAAAATCCTCCGGTTGGCAGGCCGTCGCTGCGCGCGCCGAGTTGTCGCAAGATGTCCAGGCTGGTATTCTCGCTGAGGAAATGGACGGAGCCGTCGGCCATGGTGAAGTGACAACCGCCCGGATGGAAACTGCCGAATAGTCCCGACATTTCATAGAACATATCGGTTGTCGGCGGCGTGGGGTGCCCGCCGCTGCCGGGCAGTACGTTAATTTGCTTTACCACCGCAGCCACGGTATAGGGGTTGGCCGAACCGTCCAACCGCGGGCCGGACGCCCAGCCGCCGTGCAATGTCGTCGTCCGGTGGGCCGGCGTGGGCATGTACTTGCTTTCTCCCAGCAAGAATACGTTCGACGAACCGTCCTGAATGTGCTCCACCCGCACTTTCGAATTGTGGTACAGAACACCGTTGTCGAAGAAGACGCGATTGCTGCTGCGGCACACCGCGTCTCCTGTCGCGCCGCCGCCCTGCACGCCGAAGTAGTTGATGTTGTTCACATCTGCGCTGGAACCGGGGTCGGAGGGGCATTGGTAACGGTTGTTCGGCCGGCGCCACAGGGGGTGGTTCGGACTGTCCGGGTCGTCGCCGTCCTCGATGCAATGGCAAGTCGAGGTGAACCCGCGTTTGAACTCGAACTCTTGGTAGCGGGCCATTTCCTCCAGGAACGGCAGGATCAGTACCGTCCACGGCGCCCCGTGGTTCGTACATCGCGAATCGGCACGACACCAGGTTGAACCTGTAATGGGCCGCTTCTGGGTATTGACGATATATCCCGATGCAAACGCCCCGTGTGCCGAATGGTAATTGTGCAGCGCCAGGCCAAGCTGTTTCAAGTTGTTGCTGCACTGCAACCGGCGGGCGGCCTCGCGAGCGCTTTGTACGGCCGGCAGCAAGAGGGCAATGAGGATGCCGATAATGGCAATGACCACCAGAAGCTCGACGAGCGTAAAACCCTTCCGAGGCTTTGACATAAGACACTCCGGCAACAAGCAGAAAACTGACAACGATCAGGACCGCCCGGGACCGCCGATGCAACCGTTGCAGCGGAGTCGGCGGGATCCCGCCACACAAGACCGGCTCATTAGCATTTTACGCAATCGCGGCGGCGACTACCAGCCAATCGCTCGCGGAACGGACATTTCGTAGACAAAAAGTGCAAGTTTCAGTTGTTTCAGACAAGTGCCATCCGGCCGCTTGGGCGCAATCGTTGGAGTTTGCACATTTCGTCTGTGCAGTTGCCTTTTAATCAAACTACGGCATGGAATTCCGGCCAAACCAAGTTACAATCGAAGTTTAGACTGGCTTGTTCGCCACTTCGCATGGGTGCAGGGTGGAACCGGCCTGCGCAAGATTAGATGTGCGGACGGCCGGACCTTGAGCCGTTGTTGCTCCGGTGGGACTCAGCAGCGTCTGTGTTCCAGTCCCGAAGGGACAGTCCTGAATCAGCCCAGGATGGAGCAACGTAAGGAACCAACGTCGCACAACTCCGGGATACCGAGAGTTCCCGCAGCCTTCACCCTGCGGAAAAGAAGATCATGACTTCACTTAGCCCTTCCGATTACGTTGCGATTGGCGTCTACATGGCGCTGGTGGCCGGTATTGGCGTGGTGCTGGGCGCTTGGATCAAGGACGTCGGCGCCTACTTCAAGGGCGGCGGAACGCTCCCCTGGCCCGCGGCGGCCGTGAGCAATTACATGTCGATGTTCAGCACGTTCATTTTCGTCGCCTACGCGGGCATGGCGTACGACTACGGGCTGGTGGCGCTGACGCTCATCTGGTGCATGGTGCCGCCGGCGCTGTTTGCCGCGGCGATCATTGCAAAGTGCTGGCGCCGGGCGGGCATCATGTCGCCGGTCGAATACATGGAAACCCGTTTCAACGCGCCCGTCCGCCAGTTCTTCTCCTGGAGCGGTATCGCCTTCCGCCTGATGGACAACATGGTGCGCCTGTACGCCATCGGCGTGTTCATCTCGGCGGCCACGCCCCTGTCGATCGACCAGGCAATCCTCATGACCGGGTTGGTTGTGACGCTGTACACCGTGGTGGGCGGGTTGTGGGCTGTCGTCCTGTCCGACCTATTGCAGTTCGTCGTGCTCTTTGTGGCGGTGCTCATCCTGGTGCCGCTTTCGCTCCATGCGGCCGGCGGGCTGGCGGCCATGCGGGCGGCCGTGCCGGAGCACTTCACCTTCTTCCAGGGGCCGCGCGGCGCGCCGCTGTTCCTTATCGTCTATTACATCATGGTGCTCATCAAGTACAACGGCAACTGGTCGTTCATCCAGCGGTTCTACAGCGTGCGCGACGAGGCCGCCGGCCGCAAGGCGGCCCTGGCCATGGCCGTCCTCTTCTTCGTCTCGCCCGTGTTTTTCCTGCTGCCGGCCATTGCCATGCGGGTGATTGACCCGGCCCTGGCGAACTCGGAACAGGCTTACGTGGCGATTGCCCTGCGAGTGCTGCCGCCGGGTATCATGGGCCTGCTGCTGGCGGCCATGTTCGCCGCCACTATGTCGGCGGTCGATTCCGACTTCAACGTGACCGCCGGCGTGTTCACGCGCGACGTCTACCAGCGCCTGCTGCGCCCGGTCGCCCCGGCCCGCGAACTGATGTTCATTGGTCGCGCCGCCACGCTCGCTTGCGGGCTGGTGGTCGTGGGCGGGGCGTTGTTCGTGGGCCATTTCGGCGGCGCGTTTCAGGCGAATATGATCCTCACCGGGCTGGCGATCCCGCTGTCCGTGCCCCTGGTGCTGGGTGTTCTGACCAGGCGGGCGCGCCCGTGGGGAGCGCTGGCCTCGGTCGTTCTTGGTTGCGCCGTCGGATTCTATCTGAACTGGCATCCGGAGGTCTCGTGGCCCGTGGCCACCGGCACGGTCATTGTTGTCTCTGTGGGTACGCTGCTGCTCTCCGGCCTCGCGCCTTCGCGCGATAACGCCTACCGGCAGCGGGTCCACGAGTTCTTCCAGCGGCTGGCCCGCCCAATTCCGGAAGAGGAGAAGCCGGACCCTGATCCACGGTTCGAGGTTGCCATGCGGGACGTCTTCGCACTGGCGCTCGGCTCCACGGGAATCCTCTTTGCCGGTCTCGGGCTCTTGTCGGTCAGTGAACCTGGCGGGTTTTTGTCGGTTGGGGCAGGCATCGTATGTGTCGCTCTGGCTGTTGTCGTCTATCTTGGCGCCCGGCGGGCGGAGCGGCTTGCCGGCTCTGCCGGGAAGGAGTAGCATTGATACCATGAATGATCACCGGTTTGAAACCACGGCCGAAACAACGATGATCCACCCGGCCCACGGCTCCGGCTGTCCGATCTCAACCGGCCAGATGCGCCAGCGCTACATGAATCTGTTCACGGGGGCTGTCAACGACGTGCTCCGCTTCAAGTACAAGATGCACGCCAGCGCGCTGCCCTCCGACTACCTCCCCCTGCGCGACGACATGGTGCTCGCCGGGCAGGCATTTACGATCAAGGGCGGTCCGGATATCACAACCGACGGCGAGTTCGAGATGCGCGCCGAAATGCTCGAGGCGCTCCACGAAGACTCGATTGTCGTTTGGGACTGCACCGGCGATCGCGTCACCGCGCAGTGGGGCGAGGTCATGACCATGGCCGCCATACTCGCCGGCTGCCGCGGCGCGGTGGTCAACGGCATCCGCGACACCAACGGCATCCTCCGCCAGGGTTTCCCCGTGTTCCACAAGTACCGCTGCAGCACCGGCATGCTCGGGCGGTTCCGCATGTACCATTACCAGCGGCCGATCCTCATGGGCGAACTGGTGGTTCAGCCCGGCGACTGGATTTTTGGTGATATCGACGGCGTGCTGGCCATCCCGCAGGCAATTGCCTACGACGTGCTTGTGGCCGCCGAGCAGATTCTCAACAAAGAAGTAGAAATCAAGGATTGGGTCGAGAATGGCGTGCGGCCCACCGAAGTGGTCGCTCGCGGGGGATACTTTTAGATTGCCGCAACCCGTGGGATAAGCTTCCATCGCGTCGAATACGTGGGATAAGCTTCCAGCTTGTCAGATTCGTGAAATACGTTTCCAACGTGTCAAAGACGTGGGATAAGCTTCCAGCTTGTCATCCAACCAGGAGACCTATCCCGCGCAGTTAACAACACACTAAAAGCGTATCCCACGGGGGTACTATAATGAACCTGTTTCTCGACGCACCGCAAAGGCAAGCCCTTCTGGAAGCCCGCCGGCAGGGAAACCCGACGGTGCACCGGTTCTGGACCGCGCTGATGGCCCGCGCGGCGCGGCGCGCGGCCTCGCTAGGGTTGCTCACCGAAGACGACGACGCCACGTGGTGGTATCCGGCGGCCGAGTACCTTTCCGACGCGGCCATGGCCTGCGCCCTCGAACCGGCGCCAAACCTTAAGGCATGGCTGCGCGACGCGGCCCTGGCCGTCGCGCGCCGGCCCGTGGCCGACTGGATCGGCCCCTGGTACCGCGACCACACGGCGCAGCCGCCGCTTGGGCACCTGGAAACCGCGCATCTCTGCTGGGGGCTGGCCGCCGCGCTCGACCTGGCGCCCGAGGCGTTCACCCAGCCCGAACGCGATGAACTGCACGAAGCGCTGCAAGACAAGGGAATCGCATTGTGCCGGCAGTGGCTTGCGAACAACACGCATTTGGCCAACTGGCGGGCCGTCATGGTCGCAGGCGTTGCGACGGCCGCCGCAGCAGTTGGCGACCGCGAGTCGCTCGCGTTCGCCGCTGCCGAAACGTTCGTGTGCGGCGAGGCATTTCAGCCCGACGGCTCCTACGCCGAGTCGCTCCAGTACGCCAACTACCTTGCCTACGCGCTGATGATGGCCCACGAGGCCATTCGCGGTGCCGCGCCCGACTTGGACGCCCTGAGCCCCGACGTCTGCGCCAAGGCCATGCCCTGGTTCGCCGCAAGCATGCTGTACGCCCGCCCGCTGGCCGGATGGGGCCCGGAGCCACGGTCGCGGGCGGTAAACTTCAACGACTGCGGGGCCTTGTTCCGGCCGTCGGGCGACTTGCTTTTGCACATTGCCGCCCGCTGCCGCGAAACGTGCCCCACCGAGGCCGGGCTCGCCCGCTGGCTATTCGAGACCTACTATGCCCCGGTCCCCGCGCAGCGCCCTCATAACCTGGCCACGTTCGGCTTGCGCAACGATTGGGGCTTCCTCACCTTGCCGTTTCTGCCCCAGACTGCCCCGGCCCTGTCGCCCGCCGAGGCCGGGCTGCCCACCGCCGCAGGCTTCAGCAACGGGAACGTCATTGTGCGCAACGCATGGCCCGGCGAAACGGTGCTGGCCGTGCAGGGCGGCACCGGCCCGCTGCATGGCCCGGGACACCTCCACGGCGATCTGAACAGCTTCCTGCTGGTCCATCGCAATGAACGGCTGCTGGTCGATCCGGGGCACAGTTGCTACCGGAACCTGATCCACGGACTGGAAAGCTCTTCGGCCACACACAACACGTGCACATTCCTGGTCGAGCAGGATGCACTCGGGCTGCAAGAGGACCTCAGCAAGGCGCGTCTGATCGAACAGTCGAACACGGCCGCGCGACGGCGGATCTCCGGCGGCCGGGTGAGCGAGCCGGTTGCGCCGCGCGGGCGGAGGCTGCTGCTGGAGCAGGCCGGCGAAGTCACAGTAATCGGGTCGGAAGCCGGCATGCTCTACGGCCCGCCCATCGGGCAGTTCGCACGCTTCTGGATTCAGGCCGGGGACCACGCGCTGTTCATCGTGGACCGGATTCGCGCAGCCCGGCCGGTCACAACCGTCTGGAACTGGCTGCTGAACCACCGCGACGACGCCACCACGATTGACGTGGCCAACCCGCACACGATTCTCATGCGGCGCCGGCTGGCCGGGCTGAAGTTGTTCCACCTGGCCGGCGGCCGGTTGAACGGTCCGATTTATGCCTACGTTCACGATGCCTACCACCCCGAACCGGACCGGCTCGGCGAAGGACGGCCGGGCAGCGGATGGCTATATCGTTGGATCGAGCCCGCGGCGGAAGAGTTCCGCCTGGGCGTTCACGCCTTCGCTCTGGACGATGCCGCGCTGATCGACCGGTGGGAAGCGGCTGCGAACGACGACGTGTATTCCCTTGCCTGCGGCGAGGTTCGATGGACCCTTTCGGCCCATTCCGCAGAGCCCCTATTGCTCCGGCTCCATTCGGAGGACACCGGCCGAACCTGGCAGATTGCGGAGCGCGATGGCGGCTGGCGGCTGAACACTGAACACTGAACACTCAGAACGTAGGGTGGGTGGTTCCGGCTGTCTCAGCAGCCGGGTTCACCCACGCAGGAACGTAGGGTGACCACTGAACACTGGCTACCGGGTACCAAAAAACGCAGAATGGATGGTTCCGGCTGTCTCGGCAGCCGGGGGCATTCACGCAGAGAGCAGGAAAAACACCCAATGACCAAACCCATGTTCGATTACGAAGCGCCCGGCTACCGCCGGATCAAGGAGACGTCGCTCCGTTACGTCCACGGAATGAAATTGGGCGACCGGCCGGGCCGATATCGCAAGGAGCCCGGCGGCGACGAGAGCTTCTACGGCTCCTACCACGGGGCGCATGTGCTCGACCTGTTCGGCGAGCTGGAGAGATTCTCGCCCGACGATCTGGACGAGTGGGCCGATAATATCCGCGACGACCAGTCGGAGTACGGCATCTTCGCCGGCTCGCCCGAACTACGTGCCCAACGCCCCGGCGTCGACGGCATGGAACCCTACTGGCACGTCACGCGCGGGCACTTGTGGGCGTTGCGCGTGCTGGACCGTCCGCCCAAGTATCCGCTTCAATTCGTCGAGCCGCTGCTCGACGCCAAGGCGCTCTACCGCTGGGTGAAGAAGTACAATTGGGGCAACTCGTGGGCGGCCGGCAACCAGGTGCTCGCCTGCGCTACGGCGCTGATGGCCCAGCGCGACTGGTTCGGCGCCGACAACGTCGATTCCGTCCTCGAACACGGCATGTACCCGGCACTGGAGGAGCTGCTCGATCCGGAAACGGGGTACTGGGGCACGCAGTTTGGGGCCGATCTGCCGAACGGGCTGTTCGGTACGATCCACGTCACGCCGATTTACTTTCAGCAAGGGTGGCCGCTCGGCGAGCTGGACCGGAACGTCGATTCGACCCTCGCCTGCCAGTTGGCCGACGGCTCGTTCTGGCCCGGGGGGTCCGACTGTCCGGATTTCGACGGCGCGTATATGATGTCGAACCTGGCGGAACTGACCGACTACCGGCGCGACGACTTGCAGGCGGCCGCTCGCCGTTACCTGGAGCACGCCCTGATGCACGAGGACCCGGACGGCTTCGGCTGGCGGCTCCATCGGCGCGACAGCACGCCGGACCAGTGGAAAGCCCGCCCGCATTGGATTTGGAAACCCGGCCACGCCGACGTCGTTGCCGAATACCGCGACGAAGACCCTTCGCGGACCCACATTATGCTCGGGTCATGGTTCTATCCCCTATCCATCGCCTTGATCGCCCACATGCTGCGCGACACCGGCTACGAAGGCCCTTACCGGCTGAACCCCATGTCGTTGCACGGGGGCAATGTGTTTTCGTGATCGTGCGGGAGGACGGGTCCCTTCGCACGCAGTGGAGGAATCAGTCAGCACGGCCAACCTGCCAGCCGGTGCGGCGTACGGCAGGTCGGCATGTGTCTGCTACTTTCGACCATCCAACAACGCATGAGACACCATGAGCAGAATTATTGGCATTGATCATCCGGCCCTAGCCGCGGAAGACGTGGATCGGCTGTCCGACTGGTATTGCGACGTACTCGGCTACGAGAAGGTCGTGCGTCACGACAAGCCCGTCTGGATTCTCCGCGCGCCGGACGGCACGCTCTTGGAGGTAATGCCGCAGGACGATACGCCGCGCCCCGTGCGCACTACCTGGACGCCCGGCTGGTCCCACCTGGCCCTGCGAGTCGACGACTTCGACGCCGCCGTGGCGGAGCTTCAGCAGAAGGGCGTCGAGTGGTCCGGAGAGGAGATGGGCGCCATCGGCGGCGGACGCGTCCGCAACTTCTTCGATCCCGAAGGCAACATGTTCCAGATACTCGAGCGACCGGCGGAAATGGGATAGCCCGGATGTTTTGTTGCCATGTAGGGTGGTGACAAGCAAGCCACGACCCTGGTGGGCCTTCGGTCGCTTGGCCGGGCCTGCTTCCGGCGCACGGCGTGCAAATCACCCCGGGTGTGGCTTGCGCAGGCCCACCAAGGACTGCGACCTTGTCCCACCCTACGCACGACGCACACGAGTCATGCGGGCCACTCCGCCGGCGCGGGCTTGCCCGCGCCCGGCAGTTCCACGGTGTGCTGCTCCTCCTCACGACCTGTACCGGAACGGTTCGGGGGCGACTTCGTAGCCGGGACGCATGGCAATGTTCACGACCAGGCCGAGCGCCGCGGCGTGGGCGACCAGCCCGGACCCGCCTGAACTCATCAACGGCAGCGACAGCCCCGTGATCGGAACCAGGCCGACCGTCATGCCGGTGTTGATGAACGCCTCGACGGCAAACAGGGCCGCCACGCCTGCGGCAACGAGGCGCCCGAACGGCTCGCGCGTGGCGGCGGCGACGGCCAGGATGCGGGCAACCAGCAGGGTGTAGAGGGCCAGGACGAGGCCGAGGCCGGGCAGTCCGAACCGTTCGCCCAAGACGGCGAAGATGAAATCGCTGTGGGCGTGCGGCAGGCGGTACACGGCCAGGTCGCCGGTACGCTGGCCGGTGATCCAACTGCCCCAGACGCCGCCCAACGCACGCACCCGGTGGGCCTGGTACAGGTGGTAGCCGTCGTCGCCGGGACGCTGGGTGGCTGTGGGCTGGTCGAAAAACGCGGTGATCCGGCTGCGCTGCTCGCGACTCATCTGCGACCACAGCACCGGCACCAGCAGCAGTCCGACAATGACCATGCCCAGCAAATCGCGCCGGCGCGCCCCGGCCGTCAATAGCATGACAAACAGCACGGGGAGGAACACCAGCGAGGTTCCCAGGTCCGGCTCGGGCAGGATGAGCATTACGGGCACAACGGCAATGCCAAGCGGCACAAGCAACCCCAGCGGCCGGCGATGGCCGTCGCGATGCATCAGGTAGCGGGCCAAGGCCAGCACGACGGCCACCTTGGCCAGTTCCGACGGCTGAAGGCTCAGCGGTCCGATCCAAATCCATCGGTGGGCGAAGTTGACCGGCGGGAACAGGAACACGACCCCCAGAAGTCCGAGCGTGCCCAGGTACACGGCGAAGCTGTATCGCCCCAGTACCCGGTAGTGTGGAACGGCCACGGCAACCGCCGCAACAACGGCAATCAGCGAGAACAGAAGCTGCCGATGCAACACACGGCCACTTCCACCGGCAAGCTCCTCCGCGCGGGCGATGCCCATGCAGCCAGCCGCGATCAGCAGCACGGCAATGGTCACGATGGACCAGGGCAAACGGCGGAACCAAGCGGTGGGCATGACAACGGTACCGCAGGAACACGGAACAACCATCCAACGCCCGGATTATAGCGAAAAAGCGGTGAACGCCTACCGCAGTCTCGTGGAGTGGAGCGGTTGCTGGTCGCCATCCTACGCAGGTGGTGGACAATCCGGCCTAGGGCCCGCGAATAAATAACTGGCCGATTTTGAACGGGCTGCGGCTACGGCTGCGGGCGTCAGGCTGCATCGACGTATAAGCAATATGTCTGCTTCGCCTTCCTTCGCAGCCTTGTCCTCGCCGCGCCAAAATCGGCCATTTATTCCTTCGCGAGCCCCTAATTCGCGCTGAACTGCGGCGGGAAGGACGCGACGTCGAGTTGAAGAGGACCCGTAGCGGCCTGGACGGCGGCGGCAAGATGGTCGAGAACCATCTCCGCACGGCGGACAACGTCGAGTTCCGCCAGCAATGCCTGCTTCTTGGGCAAGCTGACTTCGAGCAGGTAGCCGATTACGTCGGTCAGGGTGCCAAGGGCAATGTCGCTGGACAGCAACTGGTCAAGCTGCTCCCGCGCCTCGCGGATCGTGGGTGTGATGCTCAGGACACTTTCGCAAAGCCTGGCTTTCAGCTCGCCTTCGTCCACTGGCGGATCGAGCGGGTAGAGATCTTCGCACAACTCGACCTCAGCCTCGCGGAACGTGCGCGACGGGGGCAACTCGCGCACAAGCTGCACGCGGTGCAGACCCGACAACAGCACATTGTACGTGCCGTCAGGCAAGCGGTGGTAGGTCGCAATGCGGCCGAGGCACGCCATCGGATACAGTGGGGGACGCCCTTCGTAGTCGCTCTCCCAACCGGGAGCCAACGTCGCCATTGCAATCAGCCGATCCGATCGCAAGGCATCCTGCATCAGGGACCGGTAACGCGGCTCAAAAATGTGCAGGGGCTGCATCACGTGTGGGAAGAGGACCAAGTTCGGGAGCGGGAAAAGCCGCACGTGGCCGGAGCACGGACACGGGGAAAACGGGGTGTCTTCAAGCATGATAGATCGGATGGGCGTGGAAACTTGGAAATAGGGAGGGCGCTACCGTTCGCAGCGTACTACACCCTCGTGTACTTGCCTGTTCGACTCTTCCAATTATAGGTTTTATTCCGGCCAAGGTCCAAGATGGCATCCAATTGACAGTCCATTTGTCGGGGTGCGACAATGGGTGGTCGCGCAAGTCGCTACAAAACATAATTTACGAAGTCGTGCTTCATGGATCCTTCACCGATGCCAACCTCCTCCGAAGACCGCCGATACGCGGCCATCATCGCCCGGCGACTGAAGAAGCATTATCCGAATGCCACGTGCTCACTGGACTTTCGCTCCCCGCTGGAGCTACTTGTTGCCACCATTCTCTCGGCCCAATGCACCGATGAGCGGGTGAACATGGTCACGCCCGGACTCTTCCGGAAATACCCCAAGACCGCCGACTTTGCGCGTGTGCCGCAGGAGGAACTGGAAGCGGCCATCCGGAGCACCGGATTCTTCCGGAACAAGGCGAAGAGCATCCGCGCGTGCTGTCAGGCCATGCTCGAGCAGCACGACGGCAAAGTGCCCGACAGCATGGAGGCCCTGGTAGCGCTTCCGGGGATCGGCCGCAAATCGGCCAATGTCATTCTGGGCACCGCGTACGGGATTGGGGTTGGCGTGGTGGTCGACACGCACGTTACCCGCCTCAGCCGCCGCATGGGCCTCACGCGGCACAAGGACGCCGAGAAGATCGAACGCGACCTGATGGCCTTGTTTCCTAAGTCACGGTGGATCGACCTTGGCCACGAACTGGTCCAACACGGCCGGCGCATTTGCACGGCGCGGAAGCCCAAGTGCGACGCCTGCCCGCTTGGCGACCTCTGCCCTCGGATCGGACTGGAAGCCGCGAATTAGTCCTTGATCAGTTCGGCGCAAATGCCGCCGGCCTTCAGTGCCTTGTGCACCGGCGAGAACCACAGTTCCTGCCGCAGCCGCAGCCCTGCTTCCTTGCAAAGGTCGTACAGCAGTTGCCGGTTGTAGGTGCGGCAGCACCACATCCGACTGGTCCAGGCGCCGGCCATGTTGTCCTCGGTGGTGAGCAACAACATGCGGGCCCCGGGCACCATGACGCGACCGAGTTCGCGCAAGCCCGGGCTGGCGTCGGGAAGATGTTCGAGCACGTAGCCGCACGTCACACAATCGAATGTTCCGTCGGGAAAAGGAAGCTGGGTAATGTCGGCCGCGAGGAATCGAAGCCGATCGCAACGCAGCCGGGTCCGCGCGCGGCGAAGCATTCCGGGCGATAAATCCACGCACGTAATGGCCGCTTCCGGATCGGCATGCTTCAGCAAGTGGCGAACCAGTTGCCCGGCGCCGCTGCCTACGTCGAGAATACACCGGGCGCCGTCGAGGCTGAACCGGCCGGGTTGGAACAATCGCTCGCCCAGTGGCGCGTGCAGCGACAACGCACTGCACGCGGCGAGAATCGCACCCTGGGGTCCGTCGTACACGTCGCGAACCTTCCGGCGATATCGCTCGAAACTCACCTGCCGAATCAGCGAGTGTTCGAGCAACCGGTTGATCAGCCGCGGGCGGCGCGGACCGCGGTCTTTTGGGCGATGAACGGGGCGCGGGCGGAGGATAGCCATGGGACATACCTCGGTTCGAGGACAATACTGGCTCTTCCGTTCCCCGGTACGGCGCTGCGCGTTGTGCGGGACAGCACTTGTGCCTGCTGCCTTAGTGCAGCCTGCACCCGGAACGGGAGAGCCATGCTTTAATTATCAGAATACCAGGGAATACCCTATGCGCAAAGGAGGGCTCCCCAGTAGCAGAACAGGATCGAGGCCCTTTTCCCGGAACGGCCGGAAGGAGCTTTGCGGAGATGATCCGGACAATTCGTATACGTAGGGTGGGTCAAGGTCGCGTGGTCGTTGGTGGGCCCGCACAAGCCGCGACCAACCTGATTCACAGGCGCCGCCAAGCCACACGCCGGCAGTAGCGACCGATGGCCCACCAGAGAAGCGACTTGCTTGACCCTACCCAACTATTCCCTTCTTCCGACGGGCCGCGGGCCCGGCCGCGCAAGCGCTTGTCAGTGCCTTTCGAACCTGTTACGTTGAACGATATGTCGTGCAAACCACATTGCTGAAAGGAATTGCCCAGTGAAGAAGACGTTCCTTATGATCCTGTTGACACTTTGCCTCAGCGGCTGCACCTCGGACCAGCTTACCCAAGATGCCCAAAGTGAACCGCCCGAAGGCGTCGAGGTGGTACTTCCCGATACCGACGAAACCCCGGCGTTGTCCGACGACGCGCCGGGCGAGCCGGCTGCGGTTCAGCCTGCGGATGAACCGGCTGCGGCGGAGCCCGCCGGCGACGCCGACAGCACCGAAGCGGTCGATGCCCTGGAGGGCCTTGGCGCCACGTTGCGGCGCGACGGCGACGGCCGCGTCGTTGAGGTGAGTTTTCGCGGCACTTCGATTGGCGATGACGCGCTTGAGCACCTTGCCGGTCTGCCGCGACTGCGGGCCGTGCTGCTAAACGATACCGGGATCACCGACACTGGGCTGGCCACGCTCGGTACGATTGCCACCCTCGAAAACATCGACCTGCGCGGTTGTGCGGTTTCTAACGACGGCCTCGCGCACCTGAAGGACCTCAAGCGGCTGCGCGCCTTGCGGCTGGCAGGCTCGGAGGGAAAGACCTCGGTGGACGACCAGGGGCTGGCGGCGCTGGCGGGCCTCGGCGGACTGAAGGTGCTCGCCCTCGACGGCCTTTGGGTGGGCGAGGAAGGGCTGGCACAACTGAAAGGTTGCGACAAGCTGGAAGAACTGTACATGGCCCAAACGCTTGTCGGCGACGAGGCGCTCGCCCTGCTCTCCCAGTTTCCACACCTGAAGCGACTCCGGATCTCGCAAACACAGGTTGCCGACGGCGGCCTGGCCCATCTTGAGCAGTTGACTCAACTGGAGAACCTCGACATCAGCGAATGCGCCCAGGTGACCGACGCCGGATTGGCCCACCTGGCCGGAATCACGTCGCTTCAATCGCTTAATCTATGGCGGGTAACGGTGACCGACGAGGGCGTGGCTCATCTGGCAGGCTTGACCAATATGAAATGGCTCAACCTTGACAACACCTTGATGACCGACGCCGGCCTGCAATACCTCAAGGACATGCAGCAACTCGAGTTCCTGCACCTCGGTTCCACGGCTGTCTCCGACGCCGGGCTGGTCCACCTGGAGCCCCTGAAGGCCCTGAAGACGCTTGCCGTCACCCGGACCGCCGTCACAGAAGCAGGCGTCGAACAGCTTCGCAAGAAGCTGCCCGACACCGAAATCCAACTGAAGTACATCGAGGGGCAGTAGCCCTTCGTGGGACAAGCTTCCAGCTTGTCTTTGTAACCCGGATTATTCAGTGCGCCGTGAACTGCGGCGACTTTCAGTGGGAGTCAGTCCCACCCGGCAACTGGGTCGCTCCAGCCGGTAGCAGTCGGAGCGGCGAGAAGTATTATCGTCGTAGGAGCATTCCGATGTCAAAGGACCGTTAAGCGGTTCAGCGAGCGTGCAGGCCGTAACGCGAGTGAACGCTGAGCAGGCCCCGAAAAGGGCAATGCGGGGGCCGATCCGCCTGGATAACGGAGAAGGCTGCCATTGCGAAGTACACGTGCCCACTCCGAGGAGAATGGGCGCACGAGCGATCCGGCTTCGCGACCCCGCCGGGGTAGTGGCGACGGCATGTACGCATAGGAAGTCGTACGCAACACGGGAAGCCCCAGCGGTGGCGGCGCGTGACCGCCAACAAGACGCCCGTGAGGGACAGGCTTGGCCGCGAAGGGTGGCGGAGAGGTTCGTAGTAGCGAGGAAACCGGGTCACTCCGGCGGAGCGAAGGGACCTCAGTTCAAAGGACAGCGCAACAAGTGGCAAGGCCGGAGGGATTGGCGATGAGCCTACCGACTCTCGACTCGGTGCAGAAGCTACAGACGGCGTTGCATGCCAAAGCGAAGGGAGAACCCAAGTTTCGTTTCTATTCGCTGTACGACAAGGTGTCCCGAAACGATGTACTCTGGCTGGCCCTACGGCGTTGCCGGATCAACAACGGCAAGCCCGGGGTGGACGGCCAGACATTCGAGGACATCGAGCAGTACGGCGCCATGAAATGGTTGGAGGAACTGGCGGAAGAACTCAGGACGAAGACGTACCAGCCTCAGCCGGTGCGTCGCGTGTACATCCCCAAACCGGACGGCAAGCAGCGTCCGCTGGGCGTACCGACGATCCGGGATCGAGTCGTTCAAACGGCCGCTCTGATCGTGCTGGAGCCGATCTTTGAAGCGGATCTGCAAGACGAACAGTATGCCTATCGCGCCAAACGCAGTGCGCTGAACGCAGTGCGGGCGGTGCATAAGCTGCTGAACACCGGCTACCGGGACGTGGTGGATGCGGATTTGTCGGGCTACTTCGATTCGATTCCGCACGCCGAACTGATGCAGTGCATCGCGCGGCGTGTGAGCGACCAAGCCATGCTGCATCTGGTGAAGATGTGGCTGGTGGCGCCGGTCGAAGAGAAAGATGCCCGGGGACACATCCATCGCACGACCCGCAACAAGGACGAAGGGCGGGGTAGTCCGCAGGGCGCCCCGATCTCGCCGTTGCTGGCGAATCTGTACATGCGGCGTTTCACTCTGGGATGGAAGACGCTGGGGCACGAGCAACGGCTTCAGGCTCGAATCGTCAACTACGCTGACGACTTCGTGATCTGCTGCCGCGGAACTGCCGAAGAGGCAGAGGCGGCGATGCGGAGCATGATGGCGCGGCTGAAACTGACGGTCAACGAGCGAAAGACGAAGCGGTGCAGCGTGCCGGAGCAGACGTTCGACTTCCTGGGCTATACGTTCGGCCGGTGCTACCGGGCGCGTACCGGTGAACCCTATCTGGGTACACGACCGAGGCGCGCGAAGATTCGCGAGATGTGCGAATCGATCCGTGAGCAAACGAGCCGGCGTTTTCTGCGGCGGGACGCCGAGGAACAGGTAGGCTGTCTCAACCGGAGTCTGATTGGTTGGGCGAACTACTTCTGCTTGGGGTCGGTCAGCAAAGCCTATCGCGCCGTCGATGCGTACGTCGCGAACCGGCTTCGCCGGTGGTTGTGCGAGAAACACAAGGGCCGCAATGCGGGGACTACACGCTTCCCTGACTCCTACTTGGTCGAGACCCTCGGCCTGACGCGGCTCTGGAAACGAACGCGCAACCTCCCGTGGGCGAAAGCATGAGCCATATTGTGATAAATATCCTTTGTCGGAGAGCCGGATGCGTTATGTTGTGAGCCGGCTTATGTTGTGAAGCGTGGGGAAATGCCTGTCGTTGCAGAGGTTCAGGGCGAGGTACGCTACATAAATTGTGGAACGACACCGACCTACAGGGATGCAAGGAAGGACATCAGCTCGCTGTCGGTGTGCCAGTTCGGGGATGGCCTCGGCGTGGAGTCCGGCCCGCTGACGGCGCACGTGTCCAGGGCCTGGGCCTTCATCTCCAGGTCGATCTCGGCGTAGCGGTTGGTCGTCTCGAGGGAGACGTGGCCAAGCCATGCGCGGATCGTATTGATGTCCACACCGGCGCGGAGGAGATGTACGGCGGTCGTATGGCGGATGGTGTGTGGGCTGACCGGCTTGTCCCGTAGCGACGGCACGTTCTCGGCCGCCTTGACGACGGTGCGGGTGATCACCGCGTGGAGGGCGGCGAGGCGCTGGTTCCGCGTGGAAATCGAGTTGCCGCGCTCCTGCTCAAGGTGGACAAGGAAGCTGCGCACGACCGTCGCGTCGACCTGTTCGACGGTGACCCGGGTCGGGTCGGTCGCGTGCCGGTCGGCGACGAAACCGAAGAGCAGACGGATCGTGTCGCGGTAGCTCTTCTGGGTATTGGTTGTGAGGTTGCGGTCGGCGACCAGCTCTTCGAGCAGGAACCGGCGGACGAAGGGTCCGATCAGATTGTGGTCAGACATCGTGATTCTCCTTGTCGCCGACGGCCGCGTAGTGTTGAAAGCGCTTTGATGCCTCGGCGAGCAGTTCGGGGGTCATGGTGAGGTAGGCCTGCGTGCCGGAGATGTTGGCGTGGCCCAGATAGGTCGATAGCAACGGAAGGCACGCCTGGACGTCGGCACCCTCGCGGTACCAGGCGACCAGCCGATGCACGGCGAAGGTGTGCCTCATGTCGTGAAGCCGTGGTTGCCAGCGCGCGCTCGGTGGGCTTCGAATCCCGGCGTGTTCGCGGAGCCGGACGAAGGCCTTTTCGAGCTTGCTGAGCGAGATTGTGCCGCCGGTGCGCGAGGCGAAGAAGGCCGAGCGAGCGTCGGCCGGCATCGGCAGGTATTTCCGAGCGTTGCAGTACGTCTGGAGCGCGACAGTCAGCGCAGTGCCGATGGGCACGAGTCGAGACTTGAAGAACTTCGTATCCCAGATGGCGAGGACGCGATCGTCGAGGTCCACGTCGCAGCATCGGAGCCGCAGACTCTCACTGGGCCGAAGCCCCGCGCCGTACAGGACCAGCAACAGCGTGCGGAACATGGTGTGCTGGAGTGGAGAGGAGTTGTCTGCGAGGATCTTTGTCGAATCGAGGAGACGTTGCAGTTCTTCACGGGAGTAGATGTAGGGCTCGAAGCACCGTGGAATGCGGGGCGCCAGCTCCGGGAGCGGTGATGCGGACATGTGCCCGCGGCTCACCAGGTAGGCGAAGAAATCGCGCAGCGTGTAGTGCTTGCGCTCCCACCATCGCGTCGCGGGGCCTGTGCCTCGACAGAAGGTGTATGCGGCCTCCCCGTCGATCTCGTCGAGCGGGATGTCATTGAGAGAGCGCGCGAAAGAGTGAAGGATGCGCGTTTCTGCCGAGAAGACCGCCCCTAGCGATCGCTTCAGAGTCAGGTACGAGTCGACGGCTTCTGCGAGCTTCATGCGAGACCTCCGAGATCGTCGAAGGCGACCTTGTGCAAAGAGGTCAGGTCGACCTTGGCGTAGATGCGGGTCGCGTCGGGGCTTCGATGCCCGAGATGGTCGCCCACCTCCTTGAAACTCCGTCCTGACTCCACCAGATGGCGGGCGTAGGCGTGCCGCAGGCCGTGCGGCCCGCATCCTCTCCTCGGCAACCCCTGCTTGGCGAGCCGGCTCTTGACGACGTTGTACAGCCCACCCGCCGACAAGGGCCGGTGCGGTGCGCGCAGGGTCAGAAAGACGATCCTGGTGTCGGAGCTGGGGCGACCCTCGCGCAAATACCGCGCGATGGCGTTGCCGACCCTGGGCTCGAGGGGAGCTGTCTCCTCGCGTCTGCTCTTGGAGCGGATGAACCGGATATGGTCGTGTGCCCAGTCGATGTCGGCGAGGCGAAGCCGACGGACCGTGCCCGAGCGCAAACCGTACACGGATAGCAGCAAGATGATTGCATGGTCCCGCAGCGATGCCGGGTCCTCGGCACCGGTCTCGGCAAGCACGCGACCGACGGCGTCCCACGTTGGGCCAAGCGGCAGCCCCTCCTGGCGATAGACGCGTGGCGATAGAATCGCGTCGGCCAGCCCGGCTCGTGCCCAGGATCGCCGTTCGCAGTAACCAAACCACGCTCGCAGCATCTTGGCGGACATCCGAAGCGAACTCCGCGACCAGCGTTGCGCCATGTACTCGAAGAAGGCGTCGATGTCGGCCGCCGTCACGGCGGCCAAGGCAACGCCGCGCTGCTCCAGGTAGTCAAGGAACCGCGTGATCTGCCATCTTGCCGAGTGGCAGGTCGCCTCCGATTCCCACCGCCCTTCCTGCTGTGCGGCGATGAAGTCGTCCAGCTGCGCGCCGTACTGACCGGGCTCCGCGGCCGGAGAAGAGCGCAGTCGCCCGAGGTGCTGGAGGAAGTTCGTCGCCGCAAACCGGAACTGCACCTTGGGCCACCGCGGGCTTGACGCACGACCGGCTTTCGCGCGCTGGGCGGCCCACTCCTCTGCGAGTAGCTCAACCTCGGCCTCGTCCAAGCACCGATCCGGTGGCCACCGTTGCAGCGCAATGGCAATGCAGAGGCAGTAGGAGGACAGACGCAGGATGGTCCCACGCGCCATGCCATTGTCTGCCAGCTTGATGAGGTACGCCGCCCGCTCCGCGGAAAGGGGGCCTTCCCGGTGTCGCCGACGCGCGCTGGGGTAAGTGAACAGTGTCTCGAACATGATGCACCTCCTTGAGTTAAGGAGTGCACCATACCGGCCCAGAATTATGTTGTGAAGTCGCGAGCGGCTACGCCATAATCCTGCGCAGTTGCGGCGGTCTCACAACATAAGCCGGCTCACAACATAACGCATACCGTTCCTCAAGTGACACCTTCGCTTCGCTTACGGCACACCGAGTGGACACCCTTCGCTTGGCTCCCCTCCGGCGGCCTTATGCCGGGGCAGGATACCACGGCAATCGTCGACGCGTTGTGGGAAGGAACCGGCACGCCTGCGAGCCTGATTACGGAAATCACCTCGCTCGACGGCACGGTCAGCTATTCTTAGGGGACGGGGTCGGGAGTCTTTACTCTGGGGAACTAGAGCTTCCGGTACATTTTCTAGGTCGGCCTTGGGGAGAGCGATTCCATAGCACTGAAGAAGCGGGCGGACAAGGCCGGGACTGAAGGCGGCTGCGGAGTCCGTGGAGCGAAGGGGACCGACCAAGGGAAATGCCGCTCGAGCGTTACTCGCGCCGGACGCAGTGCCGGGAAAGTGTGGCACTCGGATTCGGCGGTGTACGAGAGGCAGCGAAGTGGTATCAGAAGATGCCAGGAGCCGCCGATCGCCATCAACCCGAGGTCGGAGCCGTATGAGTTCCTCAGTACGGATCCGTGCAGGCGGCGGCCCGAAAGGGCCGTCCCTACCGCGACCTTGCATTCTACACTTCACGGACACGCGCAGTAATCTCAGCGTGGGCAAAGTGGATGAGGGACAGATGCGGGACTACCGATACTCGGTCGGCTCCTTGCCGCAGATGTACTTGCGCCAGCCGTCGAGGTGCTCTTTGGGCAGGCTGTTTTCGCGCACGATCTCCGTTTCGACCTGCCGGTCGGTGTTCGGCACGTTCACGCGGACCTTCAATCGGCCGTCGGCCTTGTAGTGGAATAGCACTTCGACGGGCGACTGCGGGGACAGTTCGCGCGGCAGGTCGCGCACCGTGCAGCGGCCGATTTGCGAGCACTCCTCGGCGGCCGGGCTCTCGCCTTCGACAATTTGCACGAGAATCGAACGCTGGTTCGGCTTGGAGGTCTTGAACACGCGGCGGGCGGTCACCGGCAGCGGCGTGTTGCGGCGGATGAGTATGCCGTTGCGCTTGCGGCCGGTTTGCGGGTCGGTTCCGACAACGCCGAGGCTGTGCGAATTGACGTTCCGGATGCGGAATCCGGCACGATCGCCGCGCTGCTTGGCGAGCACGAGCCCCGTTCTCAGCGCCGCACCGTGCGCGACGGCTTCGTCGGCGGCCACCGACGCATCGGGCTCCTTGCCGGAAAGCTGCAAGAGCATCTGGCGGACCATGGGCATGCGGGTGGAGCCGCCCACCAGCAGGACGCGCTCGACCTCGTCCCACTGAAGGCCCGCCGCCTTCATGGTTTGCACGGCGGTGAAGCGGGTGCGGTCGAGCAGGTCTTGGGTGGCTTCCTCGAACTGCTTTCGCGAGATTTCAACGCGGGTGGAAAAGCCCTTGTAATCGCAGGCGACCGACGCCTTGCTGCGCGCGGAGAGTGTACGTTTGGCGTCTTCGCATTCGCGCCAGAGGCGGGCCGCGGTACTGGGATCCTCGCGGGGGTCCACGTAGTGCTCTCGGATGAACGTTTCCGCCACCAGGTCCACAAGCCGCTGGTCCCAGTCGTAGCCGCCAAGCTGCACGTCGCCGTCGGTGGCCAGCGCGATGAACTCGCTGCCGCGGATTTCCATGATGGTCACGTCGAACGTGCCGCCGCCGAGGTCGTACACAAGAATGCGCCGCGGCTGGTCCGTGCTGCCTTCCGTGTTGAGGAAGCCCTGCTGGAAGCCGAAGGCCACGGCGGCCGCGGTCGGCTCGTTGATGATGTCGAGCACTTGGAAGCCGGCCATGTAGCCGGCGTCCTGGGTCGCTTTGCGCCGCACCTCGTCGAAATAGGCCGGCACCGTGATGACCACCTTCTCGAACGGGCCGACCTGGGTCTCCGCGTCGCGCCGCAGCTTGTTGAGAATCCAGGCTTCAATCACCTCCGGCGGATACTGCTTGCCGTCGAACACCTTGTGGAACACGCGGTGGCCCACGTCGCGCTTGGAGCACTCGGCCACGCGTTCGGCCTCGGTGCTCATCGCCTTCATGGCTTCTTTGCCCACAATCACGTCGCTGCCGTCGAAGAGCACGACGCTTGGCGTCAGGCGGTCGCCCTCGGCGTTAACGAGCGTGGCGGGGTGGCCGTGCTCGTCGAGTCGGGCCACGACCGAGAACGTTGTGCCCAAGTCGATTCCGACAATCGGTTCCTGCGCTGTGTTGGTCATATTGGTTCCGTTCGTTGCTAAAACAGCGAAATACCTATCCACTTCAATACGAGATAGCCCAGCGCCAACCCGGTGATTGCAGCCACGACGTGGCCGGTAAGGTTGAACAGCCAGCCGGGCATGGGCCGTTGTGCCGTCCTGCCGGCGGCGGGCATTCCATTTCGTCCATTCCGTCGGCACGTTGCGACTTCAGGCCGTGCCGGCGGGTTTTCGGGCAGTGCGGGCGGCACGGCGCCCGTCGGGGCCGGTGGCGGCAGCGGCACTCCGGCCGGCGCCGATGCGAAGGCCGGCGGTGCGGCCCCCGCGCCGCCGGCCAGGGCCAACTCCTGCTCGACCACCGATTCGAACAGATCGAAGCCGCCGGCCGCCTGAATGGGTTGCTTCCAGCGGGCAATGCCCATGCCGCTGAGGCCCGTCGCGCGCTCCAACTCGAGGCGTGCCTTCTGGTGCGTGCCGGGGACGGATCCCTCGACGTGCAGCCGGCCGTTGCTCTCGTACTCGAAAAGGACTTCGACCGGCCAGCCCTTGGTAAGGCCCGCGGGAAGGTCGCGGATGACCGTGCGTCCAATCGCCATGCATTCGCCCGGAAGCGAGCTTTCCCCTTCGAGCACCTGGAGCACGATCGACTGCTGATTGTCGGCCTTCGTGGCGAACCGTTCCCTCACACTCGCCGGCAGCGGACTGTTGCGCGGAATCAGGATGACGTTCGCCTTGCGCATCGTCTGCGGATCGATCCCCTCTACCCCCAGGCTGTGCGCATTGACTTGGGTCACCTCGAAACCCGGCCCGGGTAGATCGGACCTGCCCTTCGACAACCGGTAGGCGGCGTAGATGGCGGCGCCGCGGGCGACCGCTTCATCGGGGTTGACGGTCCGATCGGGTTCCAGGCCGGTCAACTCCTTGACCATGGCGACGACCATAGGCATGCGAGTCGCCCCGCCTACCAGCAGCACCCGGTCCAGCGATGCCGGATCGACGTGTGCATCGACAAACAGTTGCCGCGTCGTGTAGCGCGTCCGTTCGAGCAGATCGGCCGTCATTCCCTCGAACTGTTCGCGAGTTACCTGGATTTCGCTGGCGTTTCCCTGAGATTCGATGCGCAGAGCAGCCCGGCTTCGGACGCTTAGCGTGTGCTTGGCCTCGGCGGCTGCCTGGAGGAGGCGGTTCAGAGATCCACGGTCGTCGCGAGGATCAACGCCGAAAGAGCGCAGAAAGGTCTCGGTGGCGTAATCGACGAGTCTCATGTCCCAGTCGTAACCGCCAAGTTGCACGTCGCCATCGGTGGCCAGGGTGCGAATATCGCCCGGAGCGAGGCGGAGCAGTGTGGTGTCGAACGTGCCGCCGCCCAAGTCGTACACCAGTACGGTCATGGGGTCTTTCGCGCCGCCGACTGGTGTCAGATAGCCCAACTGCTCACCAAACGCCAGCGCCGCGGCAGTCGGTTCATTGACGATATCGAGCACGTTCAGGCCGGCCATTTCGCCGGCGTCGGCCGTGGCCTTCCGCCGTGCTTCGTCGAAATAGGCCGGTACGGTGATCACCACCCGCGCTTCCGGGCCGAAACGTGCGGCCACCTCGGCCCGGAGCTTCCGCAAGATGCACGCCTGGATGACCTCGGGGGGGAGGTATCTTCCCATGATGGGGTGGGAATAGACCACCGCACCCATATCGCGCTTGACCCACTGGGCAACGAGGCTGGGATCGGCCTGGCTCGCGTTGCGGGCCTGCCTGCCCACGATGACCTCCTGCTTGCCAAAAAGCACAACGCTCGGGGTCAGGGCTTCCCCCTCGTCGTTGGGGACCATCTGCGACTGGCCGTTGTCGCCAATAAAGGCCACCGCCGAGTTGGTCGTTCCCAAGTCGATACCGACAGCACGGGGGGGTTGCATGGACAGTGCCCGCCTGGGCAGAGAGAGCGCGGGGTTACCAGCCCCAGCGGGGACCGGCCGAAACCTCTATTCTATTCAAAATGCATCCAAAGCTCAAGCAGGAACACGCGAGCAGAGGGGTGCTCACCTGATCTCCAGGTAGGCTGCCAGCCAGGTTGCCATTGACCCAGAAGCCGCTTCCACTACAATGCCGCCCGATCTATCCCGGATTATTCACGTAGGGTGGGACAAGGTCGTGTAAGTCCTTGGTGGGCCTGCGCAAGCCATGCCCAACGTGGTCTGCACGCCATGCGCTGGAAGCAGGCCCGGCCAAGCGACCGAAGGCCCACCAGGGTCTTGGCTTGCTGGTCACCACCCTACATCGTCATGAATAATCCGGGCTATCCCCCTACCATTTTGGCAACATGACGAATCCCAGCCAGGACGAATTGACGGGCGGAGCAGCGCTGGAAGCTGCTCGGAGAGAGAAACTGCGTAAACTGGAGGAAATGGGCGTCGATCCCTGGGGCGGGCGATTCGACGACCACGCCGCCATTGGCGATATCCGCGAGCGCGAGGAGGAAATCGTTGTCGAGCCGGTTGGCGACTGCCAGACAGGCAAGCCGCCACAGGCCCGCGGGCCGAAGGTCCGCGCTGCCGGCCGCGTGGTCTTACAGCGGAAGGCAGGGAAGCTCATCTTTCTCGATATCCAAGACTGGACCGGGCGCATCCAACTGTTCGTTGGCAAGAACCAAGTGGGCGAGGAAGGCTGGGCGGTTGCTCAGTGCGTCGACTTGGGCGACCTGGTGGGCGTTGACGGGGAACTGAACCGCACTCGGACCGGTGAACTGACCATCTTCGCCGAGCGGCTGCACTTCCTTACGAAGTCCTTGGCCCCGCCACCGGCGAAGCACAAGGGCCTGCAAGATCCCGAGTTGCGTCAGCGGCTGCGTTACCTCGACCTGATCCACGGCGAGGGGGTGCTTCAGCGGTTCCTGCGGCGCACGCACATGGTGCAGTCGATCCGCCGGACCCTCGGCAGCGAGGGGTTTGTTGAAGTGGAAGGGCCCACGCTGCACGCCATCGCCGGCGGGGCTGCCGCCCGCCCATTCACCACGCACCACAACGCGCTGGACATCGACCTATACCTGCGCATCGCCCTGGAACTGCACCTGAAGCGACTGCTTGTGGGCGGGGTGGAGCGGGTGTACGAGCTGGGCCGCGTGTACCGCAACGAGGGCATCAGCCCGCGGCACAACCCCGAGTTTACGATGCTCGAGGTGTACCAGGCGTACGGCAACTACGAAACGATGATGGAGCTTACCGAGCGGATTATCGTCGAGGCGATCCGCGCGACGGGCCAGGACCTGAAGCTTTCGTGGTGCGGCGAGCCGATCGACTTCACGCCCCCGTTCGAGCGCGCCACCTACGACGGGCTGTTCGCCCGGCACACCGGCACCGACCCGGCCGACGCCGACGCCCTCCGCGCCCTCGCGGGGGAATTGGGGATTGAAACGCAGGGTAAGCACCCGGACGTGATCAAGAACGAGATTTTCGAGGAGAAGGTCGAGGACCAGCTTATCGGCCCGGTGTTCGTCATCGACTACCCTGCCAGCATCTGCCCGTTGACCAAACGCAAGCCCGGCCAGCCGGACATTGCCGAGCGGTTCGAGTTGTTCATTCGCGGCATGGAAGTGGCCAACGCGTATACCGAGTTGAACGACCCCGACTTGCAGGAGAAGCTGTTCAACCAGCAGCTTGCGGGCCTCAGCGAGGAGGACTCGATGGCCCGCATGGACCACGACTTCGTCCGCGCGTTGCGGCACGGGATGCCGCCGGCGGGCGGGCTGGGCATCGGCATCGACCGGTTGGTGATGCTGCTGACCGATTCGCAGACGATTCGCGAGGTGATTCTCTTCCCGCTGCTTCGGCCGGAGGCCGAATAAAACTCATGTACAAACTGCTCCTCTCCTGGCGTTATCTCCGCACGCGATACATTGCCTTGGCGTCAATCATCAGCGTGATGCTGGGCGTGGCGACGATGATCGTCGTCAACAGCGTGATGGCCGGCTTCACCCGCGAAATGCAGAACCGTATCCATGGCATTCTCTCGGACCTTGTGTTGACCGCCCGCAGTCTGGAGGGCGTTCCCGACGCCGAGTGGCACATGGAGCAACTGCGCACGGTGGCCGGCGAGGCCATTGACGACATGACGCCCACGGTGATTGTCCCCGCCATGCTCAGTTTCCAGTACGACAACAACTGGATTACGCGGCAGGTGCAGTTGATCGGCATCGACGAAGCGACGCAGGGGAAGGTGAGCGATTTCTGCATGTATCTCCAGCACCCGGAGAACCGCGGGCAAGTGAGCTTCGACTTGCGCGAGGACGGTTACGACACGGGCGGGCTGACCGACAGCCTGGGCACACCCCAGCGACCTCAGATGGAGGACGCCGGCTGGCAGCATCGGCGGCGCATGGCCAATATGCGGCGGTTTGAGCGTCGGATGTCGGGCCAGCCGGGTGACTTGCCGGATTACGAAGAACCGCTCGATGCTCCCGGCCCGTTGCCGGCGCCGCTCGCACAACCCGGGATGGACCAAATATCCCACGACCCGGAGTCGCGTTTTTTCCGCCCGGCCGAACCGGAACAGGACGGCGACCTGAACCCTACGCCGCGGCCGGCGCCGGCCGACCCGTTTGCCGAGCAACGCGGCTTGGAGCCGGAGCAGGAGCGGTTCGATCCGGCGGTGCGGCAGCACACCGGCGCGGTGCTGGGTATTGCGCTTGCGGCCGTTCGGCTGCCCACCGGCGGGGACGGGTTGCTCCTGCTGCCCGGCGACGACGTGAAGCTCACGTTTCCCACGGCCGGCACGCCGCCGCAGGCCATTAGCGACACGTTTACGTTGGTCGACTTCTACGAGAGCAAGATGAGCGAGTACGATTCCGGGTTCGTATTCATCCCCATCCGGAAGCTGCAAGAGTTGCGCGGCATGATCGATCCATCCTCCGGTGTGGGCTACATCAGCGCGATCCAGATCAAGCTGAAGCCCGGCTTCGACGGCGAGGAAGTGCGCGACCGCCTGCGCGCGGCGTTCGACCCGCATTTGTACAGCGTGGAAACATGGCGCGACCGGCAGGGGCCGCTGCTGGCCGCCGTGGCCATGGAAACGGCCATATTGAACATACTGCTGTTCCTGATTATTGCCGTTGCGGGATTCGGCATTCTGGCCATTTTTCTGATGATCGTCATTGAGAAAACGCGCGACATTGGCATTCTGAAGTCGCTGGGGGCGTCCGGGGCGGGCGTCATGGGCATCTTCCTGACCTACGGGCTTTCGCTGGGAGTCGTGGGCTCGGGCGTGGGTACCGTGCTCGGGCTGCTGTTCGTGAAGCACATCAACGAAATTGCGGACCTGCTCGGACGGATCACCGGGCGGCCCGTATTCGATCCGTCGGTCTACTACTTCTACCGTATTCCCGCGACCGTCGACCCGTGGACGGTTACGTGGATTGTGGGTGGGGCACTTGCCATTGCCGTTCTGGCCAGCGTTTTGCCGGCAATGCGAGCCGCCATGCTGCATCCCGTGGAGGCGCTGCGTTATGAATGACGATCTTCGGCAGATGCTCCAAGGCGAAAGGGAGCCGAAACGCCGCACGGTCAACCCTCGGTTGCGTACCGTGCCGCGCGTCCAGGGCGGCCTGTCGCTGGACGGCGGCCCGCGGCTCGAATTGGACGTACTCGCGCACCGGCCCGCCGCAACGTCGCAGGCGAGGCCGGGGGGGGCAAGCGGTCCCCACATTGCCCTGGCCCAGCCAACGGCCGGCCCGCCGGAGAAGGAGCCGGCCGGCAGCCCGGTCGCCGCTGAAGTCCATGCGCCAAACGGACCACAACTGCGGACCATCGGCCTGACGAAGAGTTACCGGAAAGCTTCCATTGAAATCCCCGTGTTGCGCGGGGTGGACGTCGAAGCCGAGGCCGGCGAGTTCCTGGCCGTGATTGGCCAGAGCGGTTCCGGCAAGAGCACCCTGTTGCACTTGCTCTGCACGCTCGACGCCCCCGACGGCGGCGAAATCCACTTCGAGGGCCGGCGAATCGATCGGCTGCCCGCCGCCGAGCGCGACCGGCTGCGCAACCGCCGCTTCGGCATGATCTTCCAGTTCTACCACCTGCTACCCGAAATGAGTACGCTGGAAAACGTCCTCTCGCCGCTAATGATTCGCCATGGTGTGTGGAACTACTTCCGCTACCGGCGTGCCATGCGAGAACGGGCGGGCGAACTGCTGGATATGGTGGGCCTGGGGCATCGGTTGAAGCACAAGCCCCGCGAACTGTCCGGCGGCGAGATGCAGCGGGCGGCCATCGCGCGGGCGCTCATTTCGCAGCCCGACCTCCTGCTGGCCGACGAACCCACCGGCAACCTGGACCACGCCACCGGCATGGAGATTCTCGACCTGCTGCGGACCTTGAACGATCAGCAGGGGCTCACTATAGTAATGGTCACGCACGACCCGGCGATTGCCCGGCTGGCCCATCGGACGATCCGGCTGGTCGACGGCCGAATTCAGCAGTGAACTACCCTCGCACACCCCAATCTCCCGCAATTCCGCCATGGCACTGAAGGTCTACATCAACGGAACCTTGTACGACAAAGACGACGCGAAGATCAGCGTCTACGATCACGGGCTGCTCTATGGCGACGGGGTGTTCGAGGGCATCCGCAGCTATGGCGGCAAGGTGTTCCGGCTGCAAGAGCATCTCGACCGGCTCTGGGATTCCGCCAAGGCCCTCTGGCTCGAAATACCCATGAGCAAGAAGCAGTTGGGCCGCGACATCGAGCGCATGCTGGAAACCAATGGCATCAAAGACGGGTACATCCGCGTCGTGGTCACGCGGGGATGTGGGACGCTCGGCCTGGACCCGAACCGGTGCAGCGAGCCGCAAGTAATCATCATTGCCGACACCATCTCGCTGTACCCGAAAGAGTTGTACGAGAAGGGCCTGGAGATCATCACCGTCAGCACGGTGCGGAACCATCCGGCCGCGTTGAGCCCGCGAATCAAGTCGCTGAACTATCTGAACAACATCCTGGCGAAGATCGAGGGTCTTCAGGCCGGATGCATCGAGGCGCTGATGCTCAACCACAAGGGCGAAGTGGCCGAGTGCACCGGCGACAACCTCTTCCTGGTGCGCAAAGGCCGCATTCTCACGCCGCCGAACGAGGCAGGCATCCTTGAAGGCATCACGCGCGACGCGGTCATGGGACTTGCCCGCGAGGCGGGCTACGAAATGCTTCAATCGCCCCTTACGAAGCACGACGTCTACATTGCCGACGAGTGCTTCCTGACCGGCACCGCGGCCGAAGTCGTCCCGGTCGTGAAGGTCGATAGCCGCACCATCGGCGACGGCACGCCCGGCCCCATCACCCGCCAGCTCATGCAGCAGTTCCACGCGCTGACGCGAAGCTGATGTTTCAGGCTAGTTGTCCTGAATGGCACAGTGCGGCAGGGCCGCGCGCAGCCGGGTAATGCCGTCTTCGGTCAGTGCGGTCTGGGTCAGAATCAGGCGTTTCAGCGACGTCATGCCGGAAAGCGTTTCGACAGCGGCGTCGGTCACGGCCGTTTGGCTGAGGTTCAGCGTGGCCAGGCCGGTCAGGCGCGCCAGGTGGGGCACCTCCGCGTCGGTCAGACGCGACTGCGAAAGGTTCAGCGATGCGAGCTTCTCCGGATTCGGCAGGTGCGCCAGCCCGGAGCCCGTAACGGCCACGTCGCTTAATTCGAGCGCCCGCAGGTCGGTGTAGCCGGCCAGGATCGCCAGGCCGCCGTCGGTGACGCTCGCACACTGGTAAATCGACAAGTCGTTCAGCGGCAGGTCGGCAAGCCGAAGCACGCCTGCGTCGGTGATGGCGCAGTTGTCCAGCGCCAGGCCGGTAAGCTGCTCCATGCGGCCGACCAATTCCAGGACTTCGTCGTCAATTGCCGGTCCGCCGATTTTGAGCATGCGCAGCGATCTCTTGCCGGTCAACTGTTCGATACCGTCTTTGGTCACCCCGCGGCAATTGCGCACGTCGAGTTCCGTCAGCCGCGGCAGGGCCAAGAGCGTGGCGACGCCGGCGTCGGTTACGTTGCCGCCCACCAGCCGGACCGCCCGCAACTCGGGTATTTGCACCAGCGAGTCCATGGCGGCGTCGGTTACGAGGGGCGCTACTCGCAGATCGATGACCCGCAGCGACTGCAAGCCGGTAAGCTGGGCAATGCCGTCGTCACCGATGAGCGTATTGCGCAGCGCAAGCGACGTGAGTTTTTCGAGTTCGGCAATTCGGGGCACCAGGTCGTCGGTAATGCTGGGCCCTTCGAGGGTGAGCGACTGGAGCTTCTCGAAAACGAGAATCTCTTGCATCTGGGCGTCGTCCACCCAGCTCCGCCCGGCCGCCATGTCCAATCCCGTAACATTGCCCTCGGCGTCCTCGGTTATCCGGGCGCCCAACTGGGCCGCCAATTCTCGCGCCGCGGTGATCTGCTCGGCCGAGTACTTCGGCGGCGCCGGTTCGGGTTCGGGCTCCGGTTCGACAGGCACGCCGGGCGGTTCTGTTTCGGGAACCACAGGTTCGGGCGGCTCGATCTCGGGACGCTCGGCCCCGGCCGGTGGAGAGACGACCTCCGCCGGCCTTTCCGCGGGTTGGCAACCAACGAGCACGAGCCCGACAATAACACCGAGGGGCAGAGCAATCCGTTCCATGATTTGATATCTCCAATTCTGAGCGCGAAATGGGCCTATTCCAGCAGGCTTCTGGGGCTCGATGCCCCCGGCTTGCCCGGGGGAGTGTCACGTTCACTGCTACATCAGCCGCTCCCGTACCCTTCTTCCCGTTGCCCTGCGGTGGCGGCGTTGCCGCCACCGCAGGGCAACGGGACGTGCTGCGGGCAGTCGTGCTGTAGCGAAAAGCGTAACCATCCCCCGGGCAAGCCGGGGGCATTGGCCCGTTGGGTGCTGGAACTGGGGAAACAGAGGCAGCAATGTAGCGAAAAGCGTAACCATCCCCCGGGCAAGCCGGGGGCATTGGCCCGTTGGGTGCTGGAACTGGGGAAACAGAGGCAGCAATGTAGCGAAAAGCGT
>JAVEUP010000011.1:58487-82338 GCA_034005525.1 Thermoguttaceae bacterium
TGTAGCGAAAAGCGTAACCATCCCCCGGGCAAGCCGGGGGCATTGGCCCGTTGGGTGCTGGAACTGGGGAAACAGAGGCAGCAATGTAGCGAAAAGCGTAACCATCCCCCGGGCAAGCCGGGGGCATTGGCCCGTTGGGTGCTGGAACTGGGGAAACAGAGGCAGCATACCGCCCGCTCCTTCGAACATCGAATTCTGCGCACCCCTGTTCCCATTCCGTTCCTGAGCGCAAGGGGATCAACCGCGTGGGTGAACCCCGCTGCTGCTACGCTTTGGGCAACTGGTAGCCTTCACGCCGCGGGTAGGGGTAATCGCGCCACTGGTTGGCGGCGTCGTTATCAACGAATTCCCATTTCTGCGGGTCCCATTTGAGCGACTTGCCTTGAAGCTCCTCGCCGTGCAGGTAGGCGATGTTGCCCAGATGGCACACGGCGACCGTGCGGGCGCCGATTTCGATGGGGCAGTTCGGCTGCTTCCGGCTGCGCACACAATCGATCCAATCTTGCCGATGGCCCCCGTGGCCGCCGCCCGCCGATTGATACAGATGAATCTCGTCGTCGGCGATGGGCTTCTTGATGACGTTTTCCGGCTTACTTTCGAGCTTGCCGCGGGTAACGAAGATCTCACCGTCGGTGCCGTAGAACGTAATGCCGCCCTGCCCGCCGTGGATCATCTCGACCCCGTTGGCGTAGACGTACTTCACGCCGCGGCCCTGGCCGGCGTTCTCGGGTGGAACGATTTCGACGGGGCCGGACTCGTCCATGCCGAGCCCCCACTGGGCAATGTCGAAATGGTGCGCGCCCCAGTCGGTCATGCCGCCGCCGCCGTACTCGCTGAAGGCGCGCCAGGCGGGAAAGTGGCTATGCATGCCGCGCGGGCTGAGCACCGAGCTGTAATCGCGCAGGGGCGCCGGGCCGAGCCAGCGGTCCCAGTCGAGGCCGGGCTCCATGTCTTCGCCGGGTACGTTGCAGGGCCGCGGCGGGCCGCCTACTCCCACTTCAACCCGCTGAATCTTGCCGATGCGGCCGTTGCGCACCAATTCGCAGGCGTAGCGAAAATTGCCGTCGGAACGCTGCTGGCTGCCCGTTTGGAAAATGATGTCGGACGCCTTCACCGCGTCCATGACCGCCTTGGCTTCCACGAGGGTGTTCGTCAGCGGTTTCTCGCAGTACATGTCCTTGCCCGCCTTGCAGACATCGAGAATGACCAAGCCGTGCCAGTGGTCGGGCGTGGCGCAGGCGACCGCGTCGATATCGTCGCGGGCGAGCAGTTCGCGGTGGTCCTTGTACATGGCACAGTCGGCGTTGCCGTACCCTTCATCGACCCGCTTCTTGCCCGCCTCGCGGCGCGTTCCGTCCACGTCGCACACGGCCGCCAGTTTCACTTCTTGCATTCGCAGGAAGTGCGGGATGTGCGAGCCGTACATCATGTGCCCAACGCCGATCACGCCCAGCACCACTTTCTCGTTGGCCGGGGCGTTGCTTGCATCGCCCAATACGTGCCGGGGAATGATTAGCGGTGCCGCCAGCGATGCCGCAGCGCCGCCGAGGAATCCGCGACGAGTCAAGCCGGAGCCGTTTCGCTTCATGGAGAGTCTCCTTCAGGATGGAGTGCAATTTCCCGGGCAGGGCTGCCGGGGATTGTGGGTGGGGTTGTCAAACTCTACATAGTGTCATATCGCCCGAGCAAGATGTCAAGCGCGTTCGTTATCTAACACTCAGCAAACACGCCTTTGGTAGAAAGGGGGCTCGGGGGTTGCCGTTTGCAGCCTGGAACATAAGATAACGGGTTCGGCTGGCAGTGGCCGAGCTGTGAACAACTCAGCAGAGGGGTATCGAATGGCGGTCTTCAATTGGCTTAGTTCCCGGGTTTTCAACCTAGTGCATCAACACAACCTTGTCTACAACACCTGTTGGGAGGATCCCCGGCTGGACCGTGAGGCACTCGATTTAGGGCCGGATGATTCGGTCCTGGTTATCACTTCAGCGGGCTGCAACGCGTTGGACTACGCCTTGGTGGGGCCCAAACGCGTGTACGCGGTCGACATGAATCCGCGGCAGAACGCGCTGCTGGAGTTGAAGCTCGCCGGGATCCGGCAGCTCGACCACGGCACGTTCTTCGACCTATTCGGCCGCGGCTACCTGCCGGCGGCCGAGCAGGTCTACGGCCGGCAGCTTCGTCCGCAGCTTTCCGAGTTCGCTCAGCGCTATTGGGACCGCCGCATCCGGTTCTTCAGCAACCCGCGGCGCAGCTTCTTCTTCCGGGGCACGTCCGGCACGTTCGCCCGACTGATCAACCTGTACGTCAACAAGGTGTTGCGTTTGCGGCCATGGGTGGATGCGATCCTCAGCGCAAGCAGCGTTGAAGAGCAGCGGCAGATTTACGAGGAGCGCATCCGTGATCGGCTCTGGACCCGCTCCATGCGGTTTGCCATCAACCGCGATACCACCCTGTCGCTGGTGGGCGTTCCCAAGGCACAGCGGCGACAAGTCGAACAGCAGTACAACGGCAAGATCGCCAACTTCGTCCGCGACTGCCTCGAAACCGTCCTGACGAAGATCCCGCTGTCGGACAACTACTTCTGGCGGGTCTATATGACCGGCGAATACTCACCCGACTGCTGCCCGGAATACCTCAAACGCGAGAACTTCGAGAGGCTCAAGGGCGGGCTGGTCGACCGAGTGAGCACGCACACCGATTCCGTTCAGGGGTTCCTGGAAGACCACGACGTTCGCATCTCCCGGTTCGTCCTTCTGGACCACATGGACTGGCTTTCCGACCAATTCTTCCCACTGCTGGAAGCCGAGTGGCAGGCGATCGTTCAGCGGGCAACGCCCGACGCCCGGATTATTTGGCGCAGCGGCGGCATGCGAACCGAATTCGTCGATCGGGTTCGCGTGACGGTCGACGGGGAAGTCCGTTCGGTGGGCGAAATGCTCCATTATCACCGCGAGCTGGCCGAACGGCTCCACCGGAAATGCCGCGTGCATACCTACGGCAGTTTCTACATTGCCGATCTGGCGGCATGAGCCGAGTGTCAGACTGACCGGATTACTTGCTTCGGCGGGACTCACCCCCCAGCCATGGATTCACCAAGAACCAACGGTCGAACATCGCGAAGCGAGCAGGAGGCACGCCCTAAGGTGCGAAGGACATGGTAGATGTAGGGTGGTGACAAGCAAGCCAAGGCATCTCCGCCGAGAGGGCCGGCTGCCGACAGCCATCGGCCCGCACCCTTCGGCAAGGGGGGCTCCTGGTCGCGGCCGGGCATGTTCACTATCCTGGCAGTGTACTCAATCAGGGAGGAACCTACCCCGTGGATATCGACGTCAACCGGATTTACAACGAGGACTGCATTGCGGGCATGAAGCGGCTGCCGGACGGGTGCGTCGATCTGGCGTTCGCAGACCCGCCGTTTAACATCGGCTACGAATACGACAGCTACGACGATTCGCGCGAAGCCCGCGAATACCTCGAATGGTGCAAGCAGTGGATGGCCGAGGTGGTTCGCCTGCTGAAGCCGGACGGCACGTTCTGGCTTGCCATCGGCGATGAGTTTGCTGCCGAGTTGAAGGTAGCGGCCACGCACGAGCAACGGCTGCATTGCCGGAACTGGGTGGTTTGGTATTACACGTTCGGCGTGAACTGCAAGCAGAAGTTCACCCGCTCGCACGCGCACCTGTTCTACTTCGTAAAGCACCGGCGCCGCTTCACCTTCAACGCCGACGATCCGGCCATTCGCGTTCCTTCGGCGCGGCAGTTGGTCTACGGCGATCGGCGGGCGAATCCGAAGGGCCGGCTGCCCGACGACACGTGGATCCTCCGCCCGCAGGATCTGGCTGACGGTTTCCAACCGGACGAAGACACTTGGTACTTCTCCCGCGTGTGCGGCACGTTCAAGGAGCGCGCCGGGTGGCATGGGTGCCAGATGCCAGAGCAGTTGCTGGGCCGGATCATTCGCGCCACGAGCCAGCCGGGCGAGGTGGTGCTCGACCCCTTCGGCGGCAGCGGTACGACGCTGGCCGTCGCGAAGAAGCTCGGGCGGCGATACTTGGGTTTCGAGCTTTCCGAAGAATACGCTCGCCAGATCGAGCAGCGTTTGGCCGCCATCGAGCCGGGCGACCCGCTGGACGGGCCCGCCGACCCCGCCCGCAGCGCGCCGACCACCGCCGAGGGCGTGCGCGTGGAGGACCGGCAGAAACGCACCCGCCGACGAATCGTGCGGAAGCCCGAAACGCCGGCGGAACGGCTATTTCCGACCGGGTAATGCGAACGGCAGAAACAGGCATCCCGCCACAAGCGTAGGCGAGTCTCTCCGAGACTCGCAGTCAGCGTCTCGGAGAGACGCTGCTACAATCGAGCTACAATAGAGTTATTCTCACCTCTCGCTGAAGGAGCCAGAGCGTCATGAAGTTTGCCATTTGCAACGAAACATTCCAGGATTGGCCTTTTGAGAAGGCGTTCGCATTCGCGGCCGAATGCGGGTATACGGGCATCGAAATCGCGCCGTTTACCATTGCGAACGACGTGACCGACGTTTCCGCCGCCCGCCGCGACGAGGTGCGGGCGCAGGCCGAGACGGCCGGGCTGGAAGTGATCGGAATCCACTGGCTGCTGGCCAAGACCGAAGGCTTCTACATGACGTCGCCGGAGAAAGAAGTGCGAGCAAAGACGGCGGCCTACTTCCGCGAGTTGGCCCGCTTCTGCGCCGACCTCGGCGGCCGGATTATGGTGTGCGGCTCGCCCCAGCAACGGAACCTGCTGCCCGGCGTCTCGCACGCGCAGGCGATGGAATACGCGAGGGAAGTGTTCGCCGAAGTGGTACCGGCGCTGGAAGAGCACGACGTGATCATGGCCTTCGAGCCGCTGGCGCCGAGCGAGACCGATTTCGTCCAGACGGCCGCCGCAGGCGTGGAGCTGATCGAGGCGGTCGGCTCGCCGCAGTTCCGGCTGCACTTGGACTGCAAGGCCATGTCGAGCGAATCGGTTGCCATTCCCGAGTTGATCCGCCGGCATCATCGCCTCTTGGCGCACTTCCACGCAAACGACCCGAACTTGCAGGGACCGGGTTTCGGCGAGTTGGAGTTTGGCCCCATTTTCGAGGCATTAGGCGAGATGGACTACCGCGGCTGGGTATCGGTCGAGGTGTTCAATTACGAGCCCGGCGTCGAACGCCTTGCCCGTGAAAGCATCGAATACATGCAGAAGTGCCTGGCGGAGTCCTGACCAGTTTCGGCGAATCGATGTCCCGAATGTTCCGAGCCTTCGTTCTGTTCGTGTCGCTCGCCGGTGTGTTCGTAGGGTCTTGGGTCTACGTCCATCGGCAGAGGATTGCCTGGCAGTGGGCCTGTTACAAGGCGGGCTTGGCGACAACATCCCAACAGGCCCGGCGGCAGTTCGCCTGGTTTGAGCAGGGGCCGGACTCGCCGGAGAAACTGCGCGTGCTGGCGGCGAAATGGGCTACCGGCAACGCCCAGTTCGACCGGCACATGGCCGAGTACGTCACCAGTGGCGACAGCAGCATGGCCCTGCGGCGCGCGTTCTCGGAGGGACTGGCCCGCCGGCCCGAACTGCTGCCGCGTTGGGCGCACTACTGGTGCTGGCAGGCACCGCTCGAACCGGATCGGCACATTGCGTCGATCCTCGAGTATCTCGACGCGCTGGCATTGGGCGATGCGCCAGTTGCCGGCCAGCAGCTCACCTGGCGCGAGCTGCTGGATTTGCAGGCGGTACTGACCCTCTCCGGCGACGTGGACCGCGCAGCCCGCACAACGCCCGAAAACTGGTGCGAGCACTATCGCGTATGGACCGAAACGCGGCGCGCGACGCTCGGTCACGTACCGCGTCCGTCAGGTCCACTGCCGGAATAGTCCAGACAGTTCGGGCAGGTGCGTAGGCGAGTCTCTCCGAGACTCGCACCCGAGCGTCTCGGAGAGACGCTCCTACGGTGCCGTCATTTGCGGCCTTCGCGTTGTTCCGCCGGAAACCGTTACGGTCCGATGCTGGGCGGGTTGTTGGCCAGGAAGTCGCGGGGGCCGCGCGTGGTGTAGTACGGGTAGGCAATCGCGCCGGTGGGTGGACCGGCCTGGATCATTTCGGACCCGGTCCCCCCGCGGCCGATTCCGCGGCAGCCGAGTCTGCCAAGGAGGCCGCAGGATCTTGCGCAGTTTTCCGGTGCGCGGGCGCAGCTTCCGCGAAGTCCGCCGGTGCACGCACATCCGCTCATTCCAATCATCGCGGCGAGGGCCGCGCATACAAAGAGCGCTCGTCTCATGGTCTGGTTTCCTTAATGATGAATTGGGCGGCGCCAAGTGGGTCCAGTGCGCACATCGCCCATCGGTCTCCTCCAAAGGCCATCGCGCGACCACATGGGTGGTTCTCTGCCGGACGGGACGCTACGATAGCCTCTCCACCGCTCGCGATGGTCCTCTAAGAAAAGCATCGGCCCGACAATCCGCAGTATCCAGAAAATCAGCACATCCGGCGTCTCCGGCACACCGTGTCAACTCCGCGTCGCAAAGCACGTATTAAAATAGGGATAGCAGGAAAGCTAGGAGAGCTGAACTGCGAGCGGGTGGCTAAACCGGATTATTCATGATAAGTAGGGTGGTCAAACAAGGCGCTTCTTTGGTGGGTCATCGGTTGCTGCTGCCGGTGTGCATCCAGGTGGCGGCTTGTGAATCAACTTGGTTGCGGCTTGTGCGGCCCCACCAACGATCCGCGCGACCTTGACCCACCGTACTTATATGAATCATCCTTGCTAAGCCTTTACCTTGCCCAGTGCGGCTGCTACCTTACCAGGATCATGGTTGCATCGATCGACTATATTGAGCGGATCATCGGTTTCTTCGGTCAGGCCACCGAAGCCAACCTCGCTACGCCGGGCCGCGCGGGGAACCTCGTGGAACTGACGCCGGAACTGGCCGACGAGGTGATGATTACCGGCGATTTGCACGGGCATCGGCGCAACTTCAACCTGATCAAACGGACCGCCGCGCTCGCTGAGAATCCCCGCCGCCATCTTGTGCTTCAGGAGGTTTGCCACGGAGGATCCACATACCCCGAAACGGGAGGGTGCATGTCCCATACCGTGCTCGAGGACGTCGCCCGGCTGAAAACGGAGTTTCCCGACCGGGTTCACTTCATCCTGGGAAACCACGAGTTGGCCGAGCTGGCCGACTACCCCATCCAGAAGAACAAGCAGATGCTGAACCTGCTCTTCCGGCTTGGGCTTCAGCAGATGTACGGGCCGGCAACCGACCGGGTGCGAGAGGCCTTTACACCTTTCTTGCGGAGTTCGCCGCTGGCAGTGCGGTTGCCACACGGCGTGTTCATTTCGCACAGTATCCCGGAAAAATGCGACGAGCGGCGATTCGACGTTTCGATCTTCACCCGCGAGCTGGACGACATCGACTACGTCGAACGCACCGGCATCTTCGAGTTGGTTTGGGGGCGCGATTACCGCGAGGAAAACGCCCGCGCTTTCGCCGACCTCGTCGGTGCCCGCGTTCTCATCAACGGGCATGAGCCGTGCCCCCAAGGTTACAACGCCCCCAACGGGATTCAAGTGATTATCGACTGCTGCAACGCCGTGCCCATGTATCTCATGCTGCCCACCGACCGCGAACTGACCCACGCCGAGATCGTTTCGCAGGTGAAGAAGCTGGCCTGACCGGACTGTTCCCATGCCGCCTATCGGACGCTTCAAACCGCCCACGCCAGGAGAGTTGGGCGTGCTGTTCGTCCTGCTGCTGGTTGGGTTGTTCGTCGTTGGCGGATTGCTGCTTTACCTGTCGTTCGGACAGCCGCCGGACAGGCAGGAGGCTGCAACGACAGCGCGCTGGCTCGGCGGTGGGTTGATCCTGCTCGGTATGTTGCTGGTCGCATTGCGCCGCCGCGTTGGCTGAGTAGGTAGGGTGGGTCCGATACTGTGAAGATAGGCACATTCGTAAAAGTTCAGCCGAATCTAGTGCTGCGCAACGAAGGAAAGTAGGGAAGGAAGGGGAAGGGGAGCAGGAAAGGAGAAACGGACGGTTTGCTACGGAAACACCTCGCCTCCCTCCCTATCTGGCATTCCCATTTTCCCCCTCTTACATACGGCCGGTTGCTTCCTTGCCCTATATTGACAATATTGCACCCGCCCCCCTGCTGCGTCCTTTCAATTCGCTCTGGCACTGTTGGCGGCTAGGCACTAGAATCTCCCACCCTCTTCTTATGTGTGGAGCAGTGCGCCATGTCGAGCATGACATCGTTTCGTCGCAAGAACCTGACTGAGGAAACGCCCTTCAGCTTGCCATCGCCGGTTAAGAAGCGGCGTCGGCGCTTCTGGATTCTGGGGCTGATCGTTCTGGTAGTCTTCTGGTTCCTGCCTGGCATTGTGGCTCGCACGCCGGTAGTGCAATGGGCCATTGACACGGCCGCCGCCGATTTGAACGGCCGGGTCGCCGTCGATTCGGTTTCGCTCGGTTGGCTCTCGCCCATCAGGGTAGGCGGGATAAGCCTCAACGATGAAAACCAGCAGCAGGTGCTGGCAGTACCTTGGGCGGAAAGCTCCCGCACGCTTGCCGGACTACTGATCAACCGCAGCAGGTTGGGCACTTTCCGGCTGGTCGAGCCGAAACTGACGGTTGCCCTGCAGGACGGGGCCACCAACGTCGAGCAGGTGCTGGTGGAGTACCTCAAACCGAGCGACGAACCTGTTGCCCGCGTTGATCTTGCCCTGGAGATTGTCGATGGCAGCATCACGGTGACCGACGTGGACCGCGCCCGCTCCTGGAACATCGAGAAGCTGAAGCTCGATCTTCGGATTCCGCCCGGCGCCGGGCCGCTGGAGCTGACGGTGTCGGGTGCGGTAGCCGATCCTCAGCAGGCGGGGCAATTCGGCCTCAGTCTGCAAATGCCGCTGGACGCGCCGTCCTCGCCCGATGCCCCACAGAAGCCGCTTGCGGCATTGGCGTCGTCCGACGCGGCCCCAGACGGAGAGGGGTCTGCAACGCCCGACGTCGCCTTGCGATTCCACGCCGAGTCGTTGCCGCTGGCGCTGCTGGAACCGTTCTTGGCCCGGTTCTCACCTGGCACGCGCATCGGTGGGCTGCTCACGGCCGACGTTGACGCGGAACTGGGCGGCGGGGACGCGCCGCAGCGCCGGGTGAAGGCCAAGGCCTCGGCCCGCGATTTCCAGCTTGCCGCCGCCGCACTGGGCCACGATCGGATCGAATTGGCGCAACTCTCGCTCGACGCTGAGGCGCTCAGCCGGGGCAAGGAACTGGTCATAAGCCCATCGACAATCCAATGCGATCTGGGACAGGTCGTGCTGGCAGGCTCTGTCGACTTAAGCGAGAAGTCGCGGCAGGCAATGCCGGGTGCGCTCGCCGGGCAGACGCTGGAGATCGAAGGCTCAGTCGATCTGGCCCGGCTCGCGGCCATGCTGCCCGCCACGCTGCAACTGCGGCCGGAAATGAAGGTCACCTCGGGCCACGTGCAAATGGCGCTGAAGAGCGAGCGGGGCGAGGCAGGCATGATCTGGCAGGGGCAACTGGCATCGAGCGAACTGAAAGCGCTGGACGGCGGGCGGGAAGTTGCATGGGAGCAACCGGTCCGGATCGAGTTCGCCGCACAGGAAACGGCCGAAGGTCCCTTGGCCGGCGAGTTGCGGTGCCTGTCCGATTTCCTCAAAGTGCACGCGGTGGGTACGACGCGGCAGTTCACCGCCGACGCAAGCTTCAACCTCGACCGCCTGGCCGAACAGCTTGGCCAGTTCGTCGACCTCGGGCCACTCGGCCTCAACGGCGAGGGCTGGTCGCACCTGACGTGGAAGCGCTCGCCGGAGGGCGCGTTCGAGGCCGAGGTCGAACTTCACGTGACTGGGCTTCACGTGGCACTGCCGGACCGGCAGCCTTGGCAGGAACGCGAGTTGATCGTGTTCGGTACGGCGTCGGGACACACCAAGTTTGGTACGGACACGCGAGTGGAGGCCGCGACGCTGCAGCTTGCAGCCGGAGCCGAACGGATTGAGGCGAGGCTGCTTCGCCCGGTGTTGGACGTGGCCGACGGGGGCACGTGGCCGGTCGCGGTCCAGATGCACGGCGAATTGGCCCAATGGCCGTCCAGGCTGGCGATCGTCTACGACTTGCGCGAATATCCCGTGGCCGGACGCTACGAATTGACCGGGCAGGTGACCGCTTCGCGCCGTACCATTCACGCCGCCGAGACGGTCCTGCGCGTCGACGCACTGGATTGCACTCTGCCGGGAGTGCGGATTGTCGAACCGCAGGCGCAGCTCGACTTGACGGGCACCTGGGACCTCGACTCGGGCGGCATCGCGCTGACTCAAACCACGTTGCGCACCACGAGCCTCGCGGCCGCAACGAACGACTTGGCAATGACCCCGGGCGACGGCGGCGCGCTGAAACTCAGCGGGACGCTGGCCTACCAGGGCCACCTGGGCGGCGTCCAGCGGTGGTTCACCGACCCGGCGGCCCGGCCCTCGTGGAACATCGACGGCCGGCTGACCGGTACAAGCCGCTTCGAGTATTCCGGCGGCAAGACGCACGGCGCCATCGAGGCCGAGGTCGAGAATCTGCAAGTGGCCGGCACGGACAGCCAGCCGTTCCACGACCCCCGCGTGACGCTTGCCGGCCGCGGCTCGTACGATTCCGCGAGCCACGCCGTTGTGCTGGACGGTCTGAAAGTAAGCTCGGAAACCGTAACCCTGGACGGCCAAGGCGGCATGAACATGTCCGGCGAGGTTGCGGTCATGCAGTTCAACGGCCAAATGCAGTACGATATGCAGCAGCTTTCGGCCCTGCTGAGGCCCTACGTGGGCAGCGGGGTGGAACTGGCCGGCCGGCACACGAGCCCGTTGAGCTTCGCCGGCCCGCTCGACTTGCAGCACGCCCGCGGCAGCGGCGCCCTCGCCTGGCAGCAGGGCGGCGTATACGGTTTCCCCTTGGGACCGGGCGAGTTGAAGATGAATTTGGCTGGCGGCATTTTAGCGGCCGAGCCGCTTGCGATTCCGGTGAGCCAGGGGCGGCTGCAATTCGAGCCGAAGCTGCACCTGGCACCCGGACCGATGGCACTGACTCTTGAGCCCGGCCCGCTGGCGACCCGAGTGCAAATCACCCCGGCCATGTGTGCTTCGGGGCTGCAGTACGTAGCACCCGTGCTGGCCGGGGTGACCACCGCGCAGGGTGCGTTCTCGATCGAGTTGGACCGCTGCCGCGTGCCGCTGGACAACCCGAACGATGCCGACATGGCCGGGCGCCTGATTGTCCATTCAGTGGAGGTGGGGCCGGGACCGCTCATTCGCGAGCTGGCTGTTCTGCTTCAGCGCGAAGCGCCGGCCCGCCTGCGGCGCGAATCGGTCGTGCCGTTCCGCATGGTGGCCGGCCGCGTCCATCACGAAGATCTCGAACTGATCTTCCCCGACGTCACGATCCGCACGCAGGGTTCGGTGGGGATCGATCAGACGGTATCGCTGGTCGCGTCGCTGCCGGTGCCGCCGAAGTGGCTGACCAACGACATCCTGCGTTCGGCCTTTCAGGGGCAGGAGGTTCGCATTCCGGTGGGCGGCACACTTTCCGCCCCGCGGCTGGACCGGGTCGAGTTGGACAAATGGAACCGCCGGCTGCTGGAGAACGCCGCCCAGAACGTGATTCGCGATCAGGTCGAACAGGGGCTGAACCGTTTGCTCCGTCCCCGATGATGCGATATACTGGCGAGGCAGTGCAAGACAACAACGCCGGGAGTTTCCATGAAGTTCATTCTGCTTGGCACGGCAGGCTATCATCCGAACGAGCGGCGGCACACCTCCTGCGCGCTCATTCCAGAGGCAGGCGTGATGCTCGACGCCGGCACGGCCATGTTCCGCGCGCCGCGGTACATCACGACCGAGTCGCTGGACATCTTCCTGACCCATACCCATCTGGACCACGTGGCCGGACTGACGTACCTCTTCAACACGTTGGCACAGACGAAGCTTACGACGGTGCGTGTCCATGCCGAGGAGCCGAAGCTGCACGCGATCGAGGAGCATCTGTTTTCCGAACACCTGTTCCCGAAACGCCCGCCGTATGAAGCCGTACCGCTTCAGCCCACGGGCGAAGTTGCGCTGTCCGGTGGCGGGAGGCTCACGTGCTTTCCACTAAAGCATCCCGGCGGCGCGCTTGGGTTCCGGCTCGATTGGCCAGGGCATTCGATGGCCTACGTGACCGACACGTGGGGCGATACCGGGGCCGAGTACCTGCAAAGCATCGAGGGCGTGGACCTGCTGGTCCATGAGTGCTTCTTCGGCGATGATCGAGCCGATTGGGCCCACACCACCGGGCACACCCACACGACCCCCGTCGCCCAGATTGCCCGGCGCGTCGGCGCCAAGCAGCTCGTGCTGATCCACCTCAATCCCCTTTCGAACGCCGACGATCCCATTGGCCTCGACACCGCCCGGGCCATCTTCCCCGCCACCGTGCTTGGGGAGGATGGGCTGGAAGTGGCGTTCTGAACAATTCGTCGGCTCTTCCGTTCCAGTTGCATGCCGCGTCCTGCTGGATTCCCGGCTTCAGCCGGCGCGGCGAAACCGCCTAAAGGCGGGACTCCAACCCGACCGTCTGCACGTGGCGACCGAAGAACCCGGCCATGTCTGCCCCGCCCTGCGTACCTCAGGCCCGTCCCGCACGACCGCCGACAAAAGAATCTTGCCGTACACGGGTTGCCCGACCGCTATGGGCGCCTAGAATAGTAATGGTCTTGCACTGGCTTTGGCGAGGTCCGATCATGCTTCGTTTCCGAACAGGTTCTCCACCGCGGCGTTTCTTCTCGCAAAGCCTGATTGTCGCGATTGGCGCACTGGTGATCGTTGTGGCGGCCATGATCGGGTTCTTCTGGTGGGCGGAGCGCGAGGCCGAGGAACCCATGGAGCCGGCCGCCGTCGAAACTCCGGCGAAGCCCGCTGAGCCCGTCGTGGGGGCGGAGAAGCCCGCGGGCAGCGCCGAGGACCACAATGCTGGCAGTCTTGTCCGCCCCGCGTATCCGGACGAGGATCGACAATTCATCGAGCAGCGGCGCCGCATGATCGAGGCCGATCTGGCCGATCGCGACATCGACAATCGCCGCGTGCTTCAGGCGATGGGCCGCATTGCCCGCCACCGTTTCGTTCCCGAGGAGTTGCGGCATACGGCCTACGCCGACCATCCGCTGCCGATCGGCCACGAGCAGACGATCTCGCAACCGTATATCGTGGCGTTGATGACCCAACTGGCCGATCCGAAGGCAACGGATCGAGCGCTCGACATCGGTACCGGCTCCGGCTATCAGGCCGCGGTATTGGCCGAACTCTGTGCCGAGGTGTACGGCATCGAGATTGTCGAACCGCTTGCCGAACTCGGAGCAAAGCGGCTGGCGGAGTTGGGCTACAAGAACGTGACCGTGCGGCACGGCGATGGTTTCCGCGGCTGGCCCGAGAAGGCGCCGTTCGACATCATTATTGTTGCCGCTGCGCCGGCCGAGATCCCCGAACCGCTCATCGAGCAGCTTGCCCCCGGCGGCCGGCTGGTCATCCCGGTGGGCAGTTACTATCAGCAACTCATCCAGCTCCGTAAGCTGCCCGATGGGACCCTGCAGCGGCAGAACGTGCTGCCCGTCCGTTTCGTGCCCATGACCGGCGAGGCGCAGCAGCGGTGAGGTGCGTTCCACGCATCGCCAGGGTTATTCGCCCAAACACTGCAAACCGTCAGGCGAGCGAGCGCCGTCAGGCCCCTGTTTCTGCCCCGACTGCCCTCGGTATGCGTGCCGTGAATTGATTCATGTTGTGGTCAGACTCGAGTTCCAACTCCGGCACGGCGGCGAGAGCGCGGCGGATACCGGTACCGATCCCCCGATAGGGCAGCTCCTTGGTGGCAAAAGACGCAAGGAAGGGATTCCGGATGTTGGAGACGCCGTTGCGGATATTCTCCACGGTGAGGTTGTTTGGAAGCGCACCGGGACTAATCAACTCGACTCGATTGTCAAAAATCATGACGCGCCAAGGTGCGGAGATGAAGTAATCACAATGGAGGAGCATATTGACAACGAGTTCCTCAAGGGCCACAGCGGGAATCTCCAAATCTCCTTCGGTGTTGAAGCCCTTCTCTCCCTGCACGCAACGCAGGTTCCGCGTGAGAAACGACATGGTCCTCGCGTGCAAGTCGCGCAGACAGCCGTCGATGTCTTCACTATCACGGTACCTTTGACCTGCTGGATCGTCGCCCACGAACGACACGGCCTTTACAACAAACGCGGGGCGATGCCGTTGCGGGCTCTTGCCGAACACCAACAGGCCTGCGAGATTCAATGTCTCATTTCTGGCCAACCCAAGATTATTCAACAGTTGAGCCATGGACAGGCCGGATTGCTTAAGCGACTCCTCGACCGTCGTGCCGTATTGCACTTCGAAGAACTTTCCCAAATGGTCATCGTCAAGATCATTGAGCGTCGTGCCTTCGACCGGAATCTCGTCGGCATGTACTAGTCCCACACTCTGCAGAAGCCGCTGAATCTCCTCACGTGAGGTCACGCGGCGCTTGTCGGAACCGCACTTGACCCAGAACACGCCGGCGTTGTCCGAATAGGGCTTGGACACACCTTCACGCACAGACACGACCATGACGAGTTCATCACCGACGGTGAGGTTCTCCGTCTCGGGATTAATAGCGGGTCGGACATTATTGGTGGCCGTGTTGGCGATGAGCTGATTCAGGCGGCGGACATCATCCTGTGTGAGCCCGGTAATGTTTCCTTGGTCGTCTACGCCCACGAGAATGCGACCGCCTCTGCTGTTGGCGAAGGCGGCCAGATCGCCGGCCAGCGATTCCGCGTTGTGAATATTCTCCTTGAACTGGGTGCGGCTATCCTCGCCCATGGCGATCAATTCGATGACTTCTATTGCTTCCATAGCTGGTATATCTCCTTCCGGCGATCAAACGCCTCGCGGCCCCCCTCCATGATCGAAACGATAGCCTTCTGAATGCCCGGGGCGTCAATGCTGCCAACTTCGATATCAGTTGTGCCGGACGTGAAGGAACAGGCCCCGACCTGCTCGGCGTCGCCCAGCACCGGAAAGTTCGCGTTGTGCGTAGCGAAGAGGAACTGAATGTTGGACTTCAGCGACCGAACAAGTGTGATGACGTCCTCGAAGATGGTCTGGTTGTCGAGGTCGTCTTCCGGCTGGTCGATCACGATCAGGTCGTTGTCGCGCTGGCTAAGGATGAAGAGTATCAACGCCGACGCGCGTTGCCCGAGCGAGTGGTCGCGCAGGTTCTTTCCATGGTACATGATGTCGTAAGTGTTGGGTACCTGCCAAGTCAGCAGCGATGCTTTGGCTTCATTGAAATAGCGGCGAAATGTGTCGCCGGAGTCGCCCATGCCGGCGCAGACGGTATCCAAGCCCTGGTAGAGCGAGATGAAGTCTGCATGGCCGTCCAAGGCCGTTTGGAGCGTCGATTCGCGCAGTCGACTTCCCCTGAAATGTCCCTTCAGTTCGTCCAGCATCTTCTCCCTGCTGCCTTTGTATTGCGGGACGATCTGCAAGGCGGCTTGGCTCGCGTTTAGCTTCTTGATTTCGGCGTCGATTTCCTTGAACTCCTGATGCCAAAGGTCGTTCAGGCGTTTCAACTCCTTGAGAAGATCGGCCTGCAACGCGCTCTTACGGCTGCGGCTCTTCGCGGTCTCTGAGAGCGCTAGCGTTACCTTCTGCAATCTGGCGTTGAGCCTTACAAAGTCATCAGGCCTGACGCTGACAGTACCGTGCTGTTGAAGCTGTTCGCTCAGCTTACGCTCAGTCGCGGCGAACTCCTCCTTCAAAGCCTCTTTGCGCTCCCGGAGCTTAGCCAACGCCGCTTGCAGCGCACGAGAGTCCTTGGCGGCCTCGGCCATGACTGCTTTCAGCTTTTCAGGCACCGCGCGGATTCTCGCCAGGATGGAGTTCACCTCGTCTGCGGTGTCATGGTTTTCCTTCGATTCAAGCCGTGGCAGCGCAGCCAGTTCGCTTTCCTGCTCGCTGAGGAATGCACTTACATCTCTCACGAACTTATCAACCGCATCTGCCGTGCGATGCGCGTGGGTTACGTCGGCGTTGAACTGTACCTGGCGCTTGAGCTGTTCTTCCACTCCATGCTCACGAAAGAGCTTGAGTCGGAATTCCGTGTCGCGCTTCTCGTTCTGGTATTCCGCTTCGAGTGCATCGAGATCCTTGACCTTGTCCAGGCTGCCCAGCACATCCAGCACTCGCCGTTCTTGTGCCGCGATTTTCCGTCGCACAGCATCAAGCTTCGACCCGATGAGACGCTCAATCAACTCGTCTTCGGACCCCTCGCCACGTCTGACGAGTTCCTTCTGTCCGAAGAACAACGGATTTTTCAGGGGGACATTGATGCCAGGTTGCAGTTCACCACTGTGGTAAACGTCCCGGCTCTCGTTGAGAATCCGGCGCACCTCGAAACGGCGGCCAGCGGAATCCTCGGTCTCGATGACAACCTTGCCGCCGCTCTTGAGGTAGTGCCTGACCAACTCCTGCTTGTACTCAACGTCAACCTTGTCCGAGGAACCAGGCATGGGTAGATCGAGGCCGTAGCGCAGGCATTCGAGAACGGCAGATTTACCGCTCCCGCGTATACCGATCAAGCAGTTCATTTCGGGGGACAAGGCCAGTTCCTTGCCGTCGAGGAGCCCGCCTTCGAAACGAATACTGCGAACCCAGGAGTGGGGATGCTTCTGAAGTCCCTCGGCGCTGAGTCGGCCCGTTCCTGGCTTCAAGGCGAATTGGACGGCTTCAAAGGTCAAAGCGCCAATCTTGATATAGCTTGTCTTGCCCCGCCCGATCTCAGATATGTTCTTTGGGTCGGAACCCTCAACCTCTGAAGGGTACCAGTTGCCGAGCCAACCTTGAACCTTCTGCCTTAAGTCGCGTGTGCGAACCTTCTGAAAGGCAGCGGTTCGCAGCTTGAAGAGGCTATTACGGCCGATTTCCTGAATGCGACCGCCTTTGAGGCCGCCAAATAGCCCGTTGTCCGCTTCGACGTGAGCGAAGATCAGCAGATAATCGCGTTCGAACTTGTCAAGCTCACGAATGGTCTCCAATAGATCGTGATTCGACCGGGCGTTGCTGTTCTCGTAGTTCGATTGGCTGGCGAATGCGACGTTCAGGAAGCCATTGATATGATCGGTCCCTTCTGGGTTGTCTATCCAACCGTCACTGAAGACAACGAGAGTGTGGATGCCGTTAGCGCCGTCCTTCACGGAGAGTTCGACGCCAGGAAGCAGATAGACCTCTTCCTTTCTGGCAGCATTGCGGAGAGTTCTGAATTCGTCGCGGTCGAACTTGTTGTGATTCGCGATGACGCCGACACGGATGTCGGCTGCTTTGAGGGCCTCGATGAATTGGAAGACGAACGAGGCCTCGTCACCATCGTCTGAAAACTCCTTGTCCTTTCGAGTGTGCAGATGGAAATCAGCCCGCACCCACCTGCTGCCATGGGCGAAAAACCACGATTGATCCACCATAACAGACTCCTACCTTGCCCCAAGCCGCTTGATACACCTTGGGATTCGCACCGTATGCGTGCGCAGCACGCCGTACAATCTGAAAAATAGACGGGAGAAAGTGGCAAGTCAAGTGGGAGCGGGAGCGAAATGGCGCGGTGCCCCCAATTATCGGCACGGGCCAGGAGCGTACAGGACACGGAGGACCATCCTAGCGCGGATTATTCATCAGGAAGTGGGGCGGCGACAAGCAAGCCGGTGTTCTGGTGGGACTTGGTCGCTCAGGCTGATGTGCTTCTGGCGAGCGGGCTGCAAAATGAGCCGAGCCGGACCGGAAAAGGGATCGGGAGCCAATAGAACAGAATGGGTGGCTGGCGAGCTTTGGGTTGACCTGCAATCTCTCGTCGCTTGGAGGCCCGACGATTGGCGTCGATTTCGAACGAATGCGTTCGACGCGGCTTGCACGCGGTGAAGGCTCGAATTGGGCCAGAGAGGGGGTGTGATATACTGAGCGATGTTCTGTGCCACGCTTCGCAGAAACAGGGGCCTCACGGCCCCCGCTCGCCGAAGCTTGTGCAATTGTGAAGTCTATTGCCCGCGTTTCCAAAGCGGTTCGGTCAGCCGTTCGTCGGTTACAACTCCGAGGGTCTCGCCTTCGCCGGCAACGACCCTGGCCAGGGAGTGCCCGCCGCTCCGCATGCGCATCAAGGCGCCGAGGTGGGAAACCGTGTCGGGAATGTCCACGAGCGGATGCAGGGGTCCGGGCTCCGGCGAATCGTCGAGCGCCAAGTCGATCACGCGGTAATAGCCGGCAAGTTCGGTGGGGCTCCCGGCCGATTCGACGGGCACCACGGCAAGGCGATAGCGGCGGGCGAGTCGGAAGATCTCTTCTTTCGACATGCCGGCCTTTGCCCGGGGCAAGCTGGCAACCGGGACTGCGTAGTGCCGGACCGGCACGTTGGCGACGGAAAAGATGCCCTGTGCCAGGCTGCGCTGGCACGGGTGGAGGAGTCCGGCGGCGTGCCCCTCTTCCAGAATGCGGCGCAACTCGCGCCGTGCCAGCTTCAGGCGCACCTCTTGCGGCGCTTCACCCAGGAATCGGGCGAGCACCAGGTTGAAGATCCAAAGCAGGGCGGCGACGGGAAAGAACAGCACGCTGAAAGCCAGAAACAACGGGCCGCCCAAACGCAGCAGCCGGTTCGGCGCGTTCAGGAAGAGCTGTTTCGGCATTAGCTCGCCGTAAACAAACAACACCGGCGACAAGACGATCGGCGCGACTAGTTCGGCGGCCTGGCCCGGCCCGTGGAAGAGGGCCTGCGCGCCCATGACAATTGCGAACGACACCAGGTAGTTCGCTGCATTGTTGCCCACCAGCGTCGTCGCAACGAAGAGCGAAGGGTTGTTCATCAGCCACAACAGCAGACGGGCAACCGTGTCGCCGGAGCGGGCGTCGAGGATCAGCCGCAGCCGAGTGGCGCGGTAGAATCCGGTTTCCGAACCGCTGAAGAACGCGCTTAAGAACAGCCCAACGGCAACCAGCAGGATGATTCCGGCAATCATGACTCGCACTCCTCGGCTCCGGCCAGCCGCAGTTCGACCAGGGACGGGCCATGCGGCGATACTTCGATCACCCGGAGCAGGAACGGTCCCCAGTGGCAGATATCCCCCGGCTCCGCAATGCGTCCCAGCGTTTCTTGGATGGCACCGGCCACGGTCATACTCTTGCTTGGCGGGCGAGGCAGATCGAAATGCCGAACGAGCCGGCGCAAACTGGTGATGCCGCTTATCTGCCACACGCCGTCGCCCGTCTTCCGAATCCAAGGACGCCTGAGCAGTCGTTCCGTCCGGCTGGCCGTGTGGCTGAACACCGTGTCGAACACGTCCTCCAACGTGAGAATGCCAATGGTCTCACCGTGCTCGTTCACTACCGCGGCCACTTCCCGCTCCTGGCGGCGCATCGTTTCAAGCGTATCGGCGACGGTCGCGCACCAGGGCACATAGGCGACCGTGCGAGCAAAGTTTTCCAGGTGCTTGGCGGGAATGCTTGACATGCGGCGCAGCGGGACGGCGCCGGCCACTTCGTCGCCAGCCGACTCTGTGACCAGCAGGTATCCGCTGGGCGTCATGCGGCCTTGGAGTTGCTTGAGCGAAACAGGCGGGCGGAAGGTCAGGAATTGCGTGCGCGGACGCATCATCTCGTCCACCCGAATATCCGACAGCAAGACGAGGCTTTGCAGCACCTGCTGCTCTTGCGCAAGCAGCGCGGCGTCGGCCGTGGAAAGCTCGACGGCGCGCTCCAGGTCGCCCAGCCGCAGGTATGGCTCCGGACGGAAGCCGGGCCAGAGCAACCGTTGCGACAACAGGTTCACCACGCGCAGCACGGGCATGATCGGGTCCAACAGCCGCACCATGACGGCCATGGGCACGGCGGCCCAGGCGGCGAGGCTGGCGGGCCGCAGCACGGCCAGGCTCTTCGGGAGCATTTCGCCCAGGACAATAATGCCCACGAGTGAGGCGACCGCCAGCATGCCAGCCTCAGCTTTGTGCCCCGCCCGCTCCAACTGCAAACTGAGGATCGAAGCGATCGTGAAATAACCCACGTTCGACAGCAGGTTCCAGAACAAGACGGCGGTGAGCAGCCGATCGGGCGCGACCAGCAGCGCGGCGGCGGCGCGCTGCGCGGCGTTGCCCGCCGCCAGGCGCCGGCGGTCGGCGCGGCCGAGGTAAAAGAAGGCCGCCTCGCTCGACGAGAAGAAGGCCGAGGCGAGGACGAGCACGCCCATGGTCAGCAACCAGGGAAGCTGCTCCAGGGACACGTTGGCGGTCTCCTTCGGTTACATCTCCGCGGTCGTGCGGCCGGTGGCCACGTCGAACTCGTCGATGGCAGGGATCAGCAGCGCGACGGTCGCGAACCCATAGGCAAAGCTCATCGCCAGGAACGCCGCGATGTTCGACCCCAGCATGTAGCTGGTGATGGCGTAGAACGTGGCGAACGGGCAGGCGAATGAGGCGACCCCGATGGCAGTCGACGGATTGCGGGCGCCCAGCACAATGTACAACCCAATGCCGCCGGCCACCATCAGCACGAAAAACGGCATGAACTGCGCATGAAAGGAGCCGCTGAAGACGATCATCATCCAAATGCACGTCGCGACCCCGACAAACAGGAAGAAGACCGTGCCGAGGCTGGCGCCGATGGCATACCGCGAGTTGGTGTAATGCATGCCTGCATGAACGCCCAGCATGGCGACGAACGCGTACAGCACGGCAAGCCCGCCGAGCAACAGCAGCAGGTTCTCCGTTCCCAGAATTCCCTGCCAGCGCAGGTAGCCGCACAGCAGGACGGGCAGCACGACCATTTCCTTGGCGTTATAGAACACGCCGCCCAGCTTGCCGAAGACGATCTCTTTCGGAGTCAGCTCCGTGACCAGCAGCAAATCGAGCGCCCGCCCGTCGCGTTCCGATGTAAGCGACGTTACCGCCTGCGCGTTGACCAACACCAGGCTCAAAAACAGCAGGGCAACGAGCGCCGCAATCGCCTCGGCAGTGCTGACGGCGTCTTGGAGGGCCACCATGCCGTACAGGCTTGCCGCCGCCGCGCCGAACAGCACGAGGTAGATCAGCTTGATCACCAACGTCCGGCGCCCGTAGGCCCACGTGCATATCTCCCGCCAGACGACCGGGTTGTCCCACACGTTGCGCGTCTTGTGCCGGTCGACGTGTGCGGGAATGCCGCCGGCCGCGGCAACTTCCGGTGCGGAGGCGTTTGCTTCTGCCCCGGCGGGCTGGCCCGGTGCGGCGCCCTGGCGGCGGGGCTCCGGCTCGCGCGTGCCCTCCCACGACTCGGCCGAAGCATTCCAAACGCGCACCCGGGCAACGGCCACCGCGCTGAGCAGCGCCGCAATAACTACCGCAACCACGAGGAACAGATGCACCGGCGTGCCCAGCGGGCCCAGTCCGGGAACGACCGGCACAACGGGCCGGCTGGCCGCCAGGATGGCGTGCCACGGGCTGAAGCCGGCCGCCCAATGACTGCACGACATCCCCAGCCACTCGTCGCCAAGCACGCCCAGATCGACGACGGACCACGCCGCCAGCCACAGCACCAGGATGAGGATGGTCAGGGCCAGCGCCTGGAACGTCTTCTCCCGCCATAGGGCAAGGGTCGACCCCAGGCTGCCGCAGGCTAACACGGTGGCCACGGTCACCGCGAACACCCTCGCGATTTGCGCGTGGGCGATTCCGCCCAGCAGTGCCGCGAGCATGAACACCGGCAGCGCGGCCGCCAGCATGACGAGCACGTTCAGCAGACTGGCCAGCAGGCGGCCGAGCACCAGTTCACTATTGTTCAGTCGCGTCAGCAGCAGCAGCACCAGGGTCTTCCGGTCCTTCTCCTGCGCCACCGCGCTGGCCGCGAGCAGGGCCGAAAGGAACAGCGCCAGCACCAACTGGAGCGTGGCGAGAATCTGGAACAGCGTGGTGCCGAAACGCGCCAGATCGCCCACGTCGCGAACCCGCTGCGTCCCGGTCAACAGCAGCCAGGCCGTCCAGCAGATCAGCAGCAGCGCCGCCGCGTAGGCGGCGCGGGCGAAATACATCCGCGTTCGCCGCGGTGCAATCGCCACTTCCCGAGTGAATACCGGCCCAACCAGCACGCTGCAATACCTGTTCGAGGGAGTAGGGGAACCGGGCGCTTGCGCCCGAAAGACAGTCCTATCGTAACCGTTCACCGGGGACTGTCGCAATTTTCGCGGCACAGAGGGCAATTCGCCCAATCGACCAACCGATCCGCCGCGAAAATGGGACTGTCCCCTTTGCATGCAGCGGAGTAAACTGCCTGCGCCGCCGACCCGTGAACGGTTACACCTTATCTATGATAGCACAAACGGCCGGAAATGGCAGGGGTACCCTGCCCTGCCCGGCTACCGGGCATTGACTCGCCGCAGGAGTGAAGGCAAATCGCGAGCGATTTTCACCAACCCGATGAATACGACGAAAAACTCCAGCCGGCCCAGGAACATTCCCGCAATTTGCGTCCAGAGCACGCCCAGCGGGGCGTCCGGCGTGGTCAGACCGACGGAAAGCCCCACGGTGCCCTGCGCCGATGCGTACTCGAAGAGCGCCTGGTCCAGCGGGTAGCCGTAGGCGGTGAGCACCAGTGCGCCGGCCGGGCTCTTCCGTTTCTAGGTGCAATACTGCAGGAATACGGCCTTTAGGCCGGCAGTGATCTCGCGCACTTCGACGATGCTTCGCCCGACGGCTTGCGACGCGCGATTGATATCCAGGACGATGCGTTTGAAGAACGTGCCGGCCGACTTTACGCCGTAGCAGCGTTTGGTAATCACGCGCCCCTGGTTGTTGATGCCCTCCACCGCGGCGCTGGTATAACGCCCGTCGAAGTAGTTCAGGATGCCCGTCTTCCAGTTGTCGTAGGTGGTCCAGAACTTCTCGAAGTCCAGCCCCATGGCCCCTGTCCACTGGCGGAGTTCGGCCAGTTGGCGTTCGGCCGTCGCGGGATCGGGCGCCGTATCGAATATCTCCTTGAAACGCACCCGTGCGTCGTGCAGGTGTTTGAGGATGGGCACTTCCGCAAACAGCGCTTCCAACGCCGTGCGTTCCCCCGGTTTCAGGTCGGCCGGATCGCGCCGGAACTCCCACATCAGCGCGCGGAAGCGGGAGCGTTCGGCTTTCGACAGCTTCGCCTTGTGCTTCCCTGTAGACTTCTTCCGTAGCTTGTCCACCACGTCGCCGAAATGCTTGGCCACGTGGAACCGGTCCACGATCAAGCGGCTGTTGGGGAACTGGCGGTTGCATACCGGGCCGTACACCCTGCCCATGTCCACCCGGTGCGTCTGCACGCGCTCGCGCTGCTCGGGGGTCAGTTTGTCCAGGCACTGCTGGGCGGCAGCCGTATCCTTCCCCCGCGCCACGGCAAGCACTTTCGGGGCGTTGGCGTCGGTCAGATCGGTCATCACCGTCACGTACAACTTGTGCCGCTTCTTCAGGCTGATCTCGTCAAAGCCGACGTGCTCGATGATCCGCTCCGGGTCAATTCGCTTATCGTCCTGCAACTGGTTCTCGATTGTCGATACCATGCCCGTCGCCGACGCGTTCGTAGCCGAGAAACTCGACGCCGTCGGGCAGGTCGAGCGTTACCGTAACGTTCATGGGCTGTGCCATCCGTGGCCTCCATTTCCGTGGGGCGAGAAAAGGGGACGGGAATCTTTTTCTGGTTGACGGCTGGTGGTGGCTTGGTGTAAGATGGGCTCATGCCTCGCCGTGCACGTTCTATCGAAGGTGGTCTGGTTTACCATATCCTGAACCGCTCCAATGCGCGGAT
>JAVEUP010000312.1:0-5965 GCA_034005525.1 Thermoguttaceae bacterium
CTATATTAGCCAGCATGACGGTTCGGCAACGACACTTGTGCTTTCGGAAGATCTCGATGCTTACAACTGGAATTACGGCATCGCTTTAACGAGTATGGAATTGGACTACACGAAAGTCCCGCACGATGGGTTCAGGAGAATCGGATTCGTCTGGGAGGGAGAGCGTTGGAACGTCACCTGGCCGCCGGTTGCCAACCAGCCGCCCGCTCCTGAGCCTCTGCCCAAGAGGGCTGGCGTCAGGAAATACATGTCGTCGAACCATGGTGGCGGCGCTGTTGCCTTCTTTGCCGACGGTCATTACCAGTTCCTGCGCGACACGATCGACTACAAGGTGTACCAAGCCCTCATGACGCCCAACGGCCGCGAACGAAGGCAGAGTGCAACTGCTGTGCCCGAGGAGAGGGGCCAAGTCGACGACGGTCGCTTCTAACCTTTTCGGAGGGCTTCTGTGCAACGGTTTATGCTCAGGTCCAAGATTCATCGGGCCACGCTGACCGGCGCCGACTTGGACTACGAGGGGAGCATTGCCATTGACCGCCTTCTGCTCGAAGCGGCCGACATGCTGCCCGGCGAGCAGGTCCACGTGCTGAACGTCAATAACGGCGCGCGGCTGGTCACCTACATTATCGAAGCGCCCGCCGGCTCCGGCACGATGCTTCTGAACGGCCCGGCCGCCCGGCTCGGCCTGCCCGGCGACAAGGTGATCGTCCTGGCCTATGGGCTGTTCGACGAACTCGACGCCCGCTCCCTGCGCCCCAAGGTCGTCCACGTCGACGCGGCGAACCGCATGGTGGGCTAATCCGGCGAAAAGCCCGGATTCCGCCCGTCCTTGCGCAACTGGGTGTAAACCTTCGAGTAGATGGGCAAGTGCCGGTAGTACACTTGCAGCATGTAGATGGACAGGCAGGTGGTGTAGAGCCGGCCGGCGCGCACCTCGAACGGGTCGGTGGTCGAGGGATCCCAACTGCCCACCTCGCGCCCGCGCTGCACTTGCGCCCGCGGCACTGCTTCCCGCATCACCTCGTTCCACCGCTTCCAATGCTTGCCTTCCATGTGGTGGCACGCCTGGGTGGCGTAGTACCAATAGTACACGTTCTGGTTCGCCCCGTAGCTGACCAGGTTCGGCGCCTCGGTGACCCAGTCGAGCGCGGAAATCATGCGCGGATCGTCGCGCGGCCAGCCGATGTACTGCCGGCAGAGAATGGCCTCGGCCGTCATGGTCAGGGTCGATTCCCGGCCTGCCTGGTACGGATACCGCGCGCCGCCGTGACTGGCGATGCTGTCGAGGTAGCGCATTACCTCGTCGAACGCCGATTGCGGAACCTCAAGGCCGGCCATCCGCGCACTTTGCAGCGCCATGACAATCCAGCCGGTCACCGAAACGTCGCTGTCGCTGTTGGGGCTGTATCGCCAACCGCCCTGAGGGCTTTGCGATTTGAGCAGATACTGAACCGCCCGCTCGGCGGGTTCACGATACTTCTCGTCCTTGCTCATCCCCAGCAGTTCGCACAGCGCGATGGTGCATTGGCCGTCCGTGTAGAAGGCATGGTTGAACTGCCCTTCGCGGAAGAAGCTACCCGTGCCCAACTGCTGTTCGATAAGCCAGGCCCAGCCGCGGGCGACGTTTGCCTTCCACTTTCCGGTCTTGTGCGTATTGCCGGCGCCCTGGAAGGCCAGCAGTGCCATGGCGGTGGCAGCCGCCCGATTCTCGTCCATCGCGTTCACGCCGTTGGAGTAAGGGCCGGTGAGGCTCCATGATCCATCGGGCACCTGGTTGCGCGCCAGCCAAGCCAGTCCGCCCTGCACCGCGTCCTCCGTCCGTTTCGTACCGCCGTACTTGCCCAGCATGGTATTCCTGGAACCCTCCTGCCGCCCATCCAACGCATAACCGATTTGCGCCTCGATATCGCTCGTAGCCGTGGTGCCTTCGGGCTGGACCTCCCACGGGGCCGGCGCGGCGAACGGGTCGGGCACCTCGGGTAGATCGTCGGGCGTCATCATGGGATCTTCGATCAGGTCGACGTCCTCGAGGCCCAGCGGGGAATCGATCTCCAACTGCTCGCCCAACTCCTCCGCCCAAATGTCGGGCTCGGAAACCAGTTCGATCTGCCCGCCCACGTTGCGCACCACCATGATCAGCCCAAGGATGATCAGCAGCACCATGTGGAACGCGGCGCTGACCAGCCACGGGGGCGCGTTCTTGATGGCCAGTTCGGTGATGTCTTCCGGCGGCAGGTCGGCCGGGTCGTGGGTATCGACCTCATCGGCCCGCCGCTCGGTCTTCACCAGCACCGGCCTGGCCTGGCCTGCCGTGGCTGCGACTGGCTGTGCGGCAGCAACTCCCTGCCCCCGGCCCGTGCCGCGCCCCGGCCCAACCGGTTGCGGAACGCCTTGCGGAACGGGCTGCGCAGCCCCCACCCGCACCGGTTGCACCACCGGCTGCGCGTTCGGTTGCGCGTTCGGTTGCTGCGCCGGCTGGTTCACCGGAACCGGTCTCGCCGCCTGCCCCGGCGCCGCCGGCGCAACAGGTTGGGCGCCAGGCACGGCGGACGGTACGCCGGGTGGCGGGGTTGGTTGCGGGTGGACGGGGCGATTCGACATCGGACAAGCCTCAACAGATTCCGTACATTTAGACTCCGCGCAATTGGACCTCCGCGCAATTGCCTCCGCATTCCATTCTACCACCAACAGGCAGATTATTCCAAAGCCTCCCTATTAAGGTATACTTATTCCACCCGAAAGAATGTTCCTCTGGACGTCTTTTCGGCACACACGGCCTTTTCAGCTTACGTATTTCAACAACCTGGTTCACCGAGTGAATCCGGGACGGCCGAAGCATCAGGGTTAGAAAGGGCTCTTCCGTTTCCAGGTGCAGGCCGCAACAATGTAGTAGGCACGCGCCGCTGTGCCGTCCCCCAGAAAGGCAGCCTGTACCTAGAAACGCAGGAGCCGAAAAAAGGCTCAACTGACCCCTGGACAATCTCCGGAGGTCGTGTAAAATTGCTTAGATGGCAGCGGGATTCGCACGAGTGGCCCGTTGTCCCACCATGACGCGGGGTGGAGCAGTCCGGTAGCTCGCGAGGCTCATAACCTCGAGGTCGCAGGTTCGAATCCTGTCCCCGCCACTGATGATTCCAGCCGGAATACGTCACAATCGGCCGATGTATGCCCAAGTGCTTGCTGCCCTTGGGTTTGCGTCGGCCGATTCGCATTGGGGCCAATAGCGGCTTGTGCCGGCTGCTGCGCATTTTGCAGCGCATCTGCAGCGCTTTTTGCAGCGCCCCCCGTCGCCCGGTCGAAGTCGGAATCGGTCACCGTCAGGTAGTGCCGCATCGCAACCTTGGGGGTGTTGCCCAGCCAGCCGGTTACCACGTGAAGGGGATAGTCAGCCGCAAGCTCCGTTTCCCGGCTCAGTCGCAGATTCTGGAAGGGCTTGGGCCAAGGCTTCACGCCGGCCCGCGTCAGGATTCGGTCAAACTGGGTCCGCAGGTTCGCGTTACGCCAGCCGTCCGGCCCTTGGGCTGCCGCCCGGTAGGCGTCGGCATCGGGGCCGCACACCACGTACACTTCCCCCTCTTCGGCCCGGTCCCACGCCGCTTGCAACTCGTCGCGCAACTCGGGGAAGAGGGGAATAATCCGGCTACCCCGCCCGGGGTGGTGTTCGGTCTTGGGGCTGTCCACGCGAATCCGGTTCGCCGCCCAGTCGATGCCAGCCAGCTTCAGGCTCAGAACCTCGGAAGGGGACCGCAGCCCGCCGTATCGGCACAGAACGGTAATCAGTCGCCAAGTGGGATTGCAGGCCGTCAGAACTTGGGCCGTTGTCTCTCGGGTAATGAACCGCTGCCGGTCGGCCGGGTTCCCTTCGTTGTGCTTCACGTCGCCGAAAGGGTTTTCGTCGACCAGCCCGCGCCGCTTCGCAGCCGCGAACATTTGCCGGGCCCGCTGAAGCCGCTTCGCAATCGTCGAATCGGCCAGCCCCTCACGTATCATCGCAAGCCGTACCGCGTCGGCATCGGTCGGGCCGATTTCCCGCAAGGGCCGGCCGGCGCCAAGGCACTCGATAAGGTTCCGCTTCACGTGCCCGAATATCACCCGCGAAGCCGCTTTGATGTCGATTCGGCTGTCGATGTAGCTTTCGATGAACTCGCCCAACGTCGCCCGTTCCCGGGGCTGCCGGGGCTCGCAAAGTCCGGCCCGTGCAATCCGGGCGTGTAGGTCATTGTTGAGGTCGCGCAGCCAGTCGGCCGTTGCGGGGTCCAGGGATTGCCGGCTGTTGTGGGCGGATTCGAGAAGCCCTACCCGAAGCTGCCAGCCCTTCGCCGCGTGCTTGGGCATCTTGGGGGCTCGGATTGAACGCCGCGCCTTGCCGCCGCCGTCTTGGGCCACCATTACTTGAATCAGCCACGCGCCGCCGGGTAGCTTTGATAGGCTCGCCATTTTCCTGCCTTTCGGTTGTCGGGTCCGCCGCGCCGGCTTCACCCGCGTTTCTGCTTTGGTTTCGTGGTTCGTTTCGGTTTCGTCGCCCGGGCCGGTTTCACCGGCCGCAGTTCCAAGCCCAGCGCCGCCGCCAGGGCGTCGATGCTGTCGAGGGAAAGCCCCGCCTGCCGATGCACGAATCGGCACAACACCGCGGGGTCAATGCCCGTTTCCTTGGAAAGCCGGTATCGGCTTCGGCCGCATGTTTCGATTGCTTGCCGTAGTGCTTCGGATGGTTCCATGATGCCATTCTATCCCGTAATTGAGTATCGGTCAATAGGGGCCGCAATCTGCCAGAATCCCTTACCTAATTTCACGCCGCCGGGAAGCCCCCTGGGGGCCGTTTCCAGGGCCGCCGGTTGTCGAGGTGTTGCGAGTCGGCCGGGGTCGAAAGCTCACAAGGACGGGCCGTTTCCGGGGCCGGTTTTCGCCCGCCGGCCGGTCGAAACCGTCGCCGGGGAAAATCCGCCCGGGCAGGGCAGGCAGAAGCCAGAAGCCGCCCCACCCGGGCTTGCCCGCGGGCCCCATGTCGCCGCGGGCTGCGCAGCCAGCCGACCAGGCCGGCCGCGCCGTGGTCAATCGCCCGCCGGCTGGGGCTGCCAGTCGTGCATTAGGCGTCCTCCTCATCCCATCGCCGGCCGCTCGCAAAAACGTCGGGAACCGGGGCCTTGCTCGTTTCGCAATCAGGGCAACAGCCATAGACGCAATCCGTCGGCTTGGGTGCTTTGTGCCATTTCTCGCCGCGTCGAACCTTGCCGCAGTAATCGCAAACCACCGGCCGCAAGGGCTGGGGCTCGCAGTCGCCCGCGTACCGGGCCGCGTCCTGGAAAAGCCAGCCCAGCCGGTCAACAAGCACAAGAAGAACGCCCTCCCCGTGCTGGGCAACCAGCCGTTGCGCCGCGCGATACGCCGGCAGGCCGGGGCCGTTGTACAGTCCGGGGTCGGTCAATGCGTCGGCAATCTGATAGATTAGCTCGCGCTCGTCATCGGACAGCCGGGGCCGGTCAACTCGGCCACGCGCCGCCGCGAAAAGTTCGCGGGCGTCGTATCGCCCGCCGTCGGCCCGCGGAAGGTCAAGCCGGTCGCGTAACGTCCTGGGGGCAATGCCCAACAGGGCCGCCGCCGCCGCGGGCCGTAGCCGGCTCAACTCGGCCAACTGCTCGGCCGCGGTCAGTTCCTTCGGTTTCGTGTTGCTCTTCGCCACCGTGGTTTCCTTTCAAGTAGGGAGGGGACCGAAACGGGGGGTTTGTCAAACATTTGACCAACCTTTCAAGTAGGGAGGGGCGGGGGAAATTCGCCCCTCGATTTTTCGATTGTGCATGAAAACGCCCCAATAACAGGGCGGAGCCCCCCATACGCCCCCGCCAGAAAGAACCTATGTACCGGGGGGGGTAGGGGGCCGGGTGTGTGTCGCCGCGGGCACCTTGCCCGGGGCTGTCGTGTGTCGGGCCGGCGCCGACCGCCGCCGCGCCCGGGCCGCCGCGTCGGC
>JAVEUP010000122.1:0-25444 GCA_034005525.1 Thermoguttaceae bacterium
GCTTCCCTTACGGACCCTCTGGGGCGTTGCGGATCGCTACGCAACTACTACCCCAGCCCCCACCCCCCGCCCACAAATCCCACAACGCAACCGGCTCGCAATTTCGGCGGTGTTCGGCGAGACAGATCGACATGACCTCGATAACCGGTCCTCTCGCCCTGGCACCCTTCTTTATTGCGAGCAGCCCCCGACTTGTCAAGCGCATTCGGTTCGATTTCCGGAATTCTTGTGTTCCGTCGCGAGGCGACTGCACTATTAGGGGGGTAACAAGATCGACCAACGAGCGCAGCCGCGAGACGGGGTCATTCTCTTCGCATTCACCCTCGGCAAGGGAGGCAGTCCCGCAAGGGGCTTCTGCCGAGTACAATAGGCCGTCACTTTCGCCATTCCCGTAACTGGTTCCATCTCTCGGAGGGGAACCAACCGTAGAATCCCGAGTTCACATTCGCATGGACTACCGACGCATTATCCCCTGTCTCGACGTGAAGGACGGCCGCCTGGTCAAGGGCGTCCACTTTGTCAACCTGAAAGAATTGGGCGATCCGGCGGAAAACGCCGCGGCCTATAGCGAGGCCGGCGCCGACGAACTGGTGTTCCTCGACATCACCGCCACGCTCGACAAGCGGCAAACCCTGCTGGACGCCGTGCGGCGCACTGCCGAGCAGATTTCGATTCCTCTGACCGTGGGCGGCGGGATCCGTTCGGTGGCCGATATCGACGCATTGCTGAGCATGGGCGCGGCGAAGGTCTCGATCAATACGGCGGCGGTCCGCAACCCTGAGTTGGTCAAAGAAGGCGCCGATCGCTTCGGCTCCGGACAGATTACCGTCGCCATCGACACGCGGAAGTCCGACACGTGTCCCTCCGGCTTCGAGGTCGTCGTGCGCGGCGGAACCGAAGGCGCGGGGCTCGATGCCGTGGCCTGGGCGAAGCAGGTCGAATCGCTCGGTGCCGGAGCCCTGCTGCCCACGAGCATGGACACCGACGGAACACAAGCCGGGTATGACATTCCCATGACCCGCGCTTTGGCCGATGCCGTGCAGATTCCCGTCATCGCCTCCGGCGGGGCCGGCACTCTGGAGCACCTTTACGAAGCGATTGCCGACGGCCATGCCGACGCTGTCCTCGTAGCCTCCATCGCCCACTTCGGCAAGTACACCATTGCCGAGATGAAACAGTATCTCGTCGAGCGTGGATGCAAATGCCGCTGGCCCGTCTGACCGCTCGGCGTGGACACAAGGAGAACGACCATGCTTGCGAAAACGATTGTATCCTGGCTTGTGGTTGTGGTAGCCGTGTTGGCATGCTCGGCGACGGCCCGCGGGCAGGGGCGGCAGCACGCCGTCCGCCCCGGCGATGACTACGTTGCCGTGTTGCGGCGGCTACAACCCGGCGACGAGTTGGTCTTCCTGCCGGGCGTCCACGAGCGCGCGGCAATGCTCGAACTCAAGGGTACGGCCGATCGCCCGATCACGCTTCGGGGACAGGCCGACTCGACAGGCCGCCGGCCGGTTGTGCAGTTCACCGGCAAGGCTCACAACCTGTGGCGGCTGACGGGCAGCCACGTGATCATCCGCGATCTGGAACTGCACGCCGCCCACGCATACGCCCTCCGAGTCGACCGGTCCGACCACGTGCGCATCGAGAATTGCGTTTTTCGCGATACGGGTGGTGGGTGCCTCAGCGCCAATACGGCCGACGTTCACGCGCTGCACGTCTTTCGCTGCTACTTCACCGGCAGCCGACGTTCGCCGGTCTACATCGGCAGGCACGACGGTGGACTGAAAGTGACCGACTTCCGCTTCGAGGGAAACGTGATCGACGGCCGGCAAATCGAAACCGGCGAAGGCTACGGCATCCAGTTGAAACTAAACGTAACCGGCAGCGTGATCCGCGGCAATTGGATCGAACAGGCGCGGGGGCCGGGCATCATGGTGTACGGCGCGACCGATGACGATCCGGCGCTGGGTAACCTGGTTGAGGGAAACGTCGTGGTCGGCAGCCGCAACAACGCGGGTATTCTGGTGGGCGCCGGGCCGGCGCGGGTCCAAGGGAACCTGGTCCTGGGCAATCCCCGGGGCGGCATCCGCGTGTACGACTACGGCGGATGGGACATGCTGCGGAACATCGACGTCATGGAGAACACCGCGGCCGGCAACGGGCAATACGACATGAGCTTCACGGGCCGGCTGCGCAACGTGCGCGCCGAACGCAACATGGTCTTCGTTCGGCCGGGGAGTGAGGGCATCCGCGGCCCCGCCGACGTGCGGGCGCGCAACTTTCCCGCCCCAGCCCTGCCTGCCCTGCTGGCGAAGATCGACGCGCTGGCCAAGTCTCGGCTTGCCCCCGGACAGCTTGCCGCCGCCGTCCAGCGGCTCCCGAAGGAGCCGATGGACGCACATACTCTGACCCAATGGCTCGACACGGTACTTGCAAAGTAGTAGGCCGGGCAGAGCTAGCCCGGATTATTCATGACGATGTAGGGTGGTGACAAGCAAGCCACGACCCTGGCGGGCCTTCGGTCGCTTGGCTGGCCTGCTTCCAACGCACGGCGTGCAAACCACTCCGGGCGTGGCTTGCGCAGGCCCACCAAGGACTTGCGCGACCTTGTCACCCCTACGTGAATAATCCGGGCCAGATAGGGTGGGTCAAGGGACTATTGGACTTGTCTGACGCTCCGAGGAGTGGGGAGGGAGCGAGGGGAATGGACCGGGGGCCAGGAGGCCCTGAATTCGTCCTGGTAGAGGCCGATTTTCTCGACGGGAATCCGCTGGAAGCCGAGTGCCCAGGCCGGGGATTCGTCGCAGAGTTGGAAGTTGGCGGCCTTCTCGTCCACGAAGCCCGGATCCACGTTGATCAGGTTGTCCTCAATTCGTGCCAGGTCCCGAATTAGGGGATGGATGTGGTCCCACCATTTTTCCCCGGCGTCTGCGGCGCCGGGATTCAAAGTCTGCATGCGTCGAAGGGTTTCTCCACTGCCGGCCCAGAAAATGTTTCGGCGAACGACATTCCCTTTTGGCTTGTAAGGCTCGTCGTCAAGAAGCGTGAGCAATTCGGGGTAGCGCGTGCTGTAGGGTGGTTCACGGAAGCGGATGCCGCGAAGGGTTCCCTTCTCCGTGGCTTCCTTAATCCTGCCGTCCAAATGTGGAATCTGCCAGGTCAGGCCGCGCGCGTCGATGTGCATGGCCCGCCAGCAGTCGACAAAGACGTTGTTCTCGACGAGATTGTCCCGGCCGCCGCCGATGAAGATCGAGTAAGGCGTCCGGTGGAAGATATTGCCGCGGATCGTGGCAGCGGCGAAGGAATCGTCGAGGTAGATCGTGCGGCACTCGCGCCCGTCGCGCCCGGCGATGTTGTGGAAGTAGTTGTACTGGATCACATGGCCGCGGGTGGTCCAGTCGCGTCCGATGTAGAGGGCGCCGGCGTCGTTCGAGCCGTGGCAGACGCTGTGGATTTCGTTGTACTCGATCAGGTGTTCGTTCCCGCCGAAGATGATGGCCGCGTGCGGGGCGTCGTGGATCAGGTTGTGCGAGGCGCGCAGACCTACCCCGCTGAGCACGATGGCCGGGCGGTACATGCGGGTCCAGCGTGCATAGTGGTGGATGTGGTTGTTCTCGGCGTAATGGCCGCCCGGCGTCAGGGTCGGGCGGTCGCCGCCGAGCAGGTAGATTCCGCCGCCGCCCATGCCGTACATGTCGCAGCCGACGATTCCGTTCTCCCTGCCGCCGACTATGGTGACCGCATGGATACCCAGGTTGCGCAGGGTGCAGCCGAGCACCCGGCAGTGTTCCGTGTTCTCCATCGCAATGGCTGTGCCCCGGGTTGCCTCGAACAGCAGGTTCTGGAAGGTGACGTAGGCGGTTTCGGTCAGGGTCACCAAGCCGGGTGCCACCGAAACCTCGATTCTTGCCTCGGCCACTGGAACGGGAGGCCAGAAGTAGAGGATGCCCGTCCTCCGGTTTAGGTACCATTCGCCGGGTCGGTCGAGTTCGGCGAGGAGGTTGAAGCCATAGAACCACTGACCCGTACGGTATCCGTAGTAGTGGTAGGGCGGGGCGACGGAGAGAATATGCTTGTCCAGGTCGTGGGACTCGATCCGGTGGCGTTGCTCGGACCAGTCGTTGGTCCAGGTGCCGCAGACGTAAGGGGCGTCTTCCTGCGCCCAGCGTTTCGGGTGATTGCCCTCGTAGTGGAAGATGCCTTCGATGCTGGATTTGCGTCCGCGGACCTCGCGGATGTTTTCGCCGAGAGTCTCCCCAATTCGAATATAGCCCTCGTCCTCGTTGGGACCGCGAGCGAGAGCCATCGGCTCGTTGTTGCAGAACAGCTCGATGCGCTCGGGAGAGGAATCGTCCGGCGCAGGCGGCGTACTGCCGATCGTGTACTCGCCCTGGGCGTCTGCCCGCGCCACCATTTGCTGCAGATGGAAGGCCGGGTCCACGGCGAGGTCGCCGTACTCGGTGACGCCCAGAGCCTTGAGGTCGGTCTGGATGACCTGCCCGCGAGCCTCGGGCGGCAGCCGCTGCAGAATCGCCCCATCGGTCACCGGCTGCCAATCGGCAACGACCTTGCCGCTGCTGATGCGGACTTCCGCTCCCTGCTGCCCCCGGTAGATAATGGGCCGCTCGGCGGTGCCCGAGTCCTCGGCAGTCAGTGCGAATACCGTGCTGCGCTCGTGGCGTCCTCCCGTCAATTCCACGACCACGCCGCCGGGCGGCAATCCCGTTTCGGCCTTCAGCCGCCGGATTTCATCGCGGGCGCGTTCGAGACTCGCAAAGGGACCATCGGTTCCGGCATGGTTCGGACCGGCAATTCTCCCCGACCAGGCATCATTGCCGACCGTCGAAACGAAGAAGGTGGCGGGTTCCTCCGCTGCTTGCGTCAGCGCCCCCGCTGAAATGATACAGCAGATGACTCGCGAAAGATGCAGATGGTGCTTCATGGTCTCGTGATGGAGTCAAAGGGAGTTGCAGTGCTCCTGTTTCTGTGCGCAGGCAGGGTGGTCTCAGGGACGGCACTGGATGCGCCCTGGTTCGGTGCAAAGGCGGCGATTGTGCCTCCACTAGAGCAGCCACCAATCGCCACTGACGACCACGTATACCCCCAGCAGGAAGTTCGTAACGGCATGGGCGATCACGCAGTCCCAAATACTGCGGGTGCGTACCATGAGCCAGGTGATCATCGTGAACCAGACGGCCGCCGCGAAGAGTTCGGACGGATGCATGAGCATGGGAACGACCGTGCCCACGACAACCGCCGTCGCGTCGACCTCGCCGAACGGCACGCGCCACCAGTTGCGGGCCATCACGTATCGCATGACGAACCCGCGGAGGAAGAACTCTTCCACCACCGGCACCAGCGCCGCTAAGCCGAAAAGACGGACTGCCAGGTAGCCCCACGCAGCCGCGATCCGGCCGGGATACTGCTCGAACGGGTTGAACGCGCTCCGCTCGCCGAGTCCCAGGATATTGCCCAACCCGAGCGGAACCAGCAGCCTTTCTTCCAGGTCCAACTTGCACAGTCCGACCCACAGCACGGCGCCCACCATCCCCACGAGCACGGCAAGCCAGCTTACGCGCCCTTTGAACTCAGCATACGCAGGCAGGACGGCTACTACGGCGGCGAGCGTCAGTGCGACCTTCACCGTGTACATGGCCGGATAATAGCTGTACGGGATGTTCAGTCCGATGCCTGCTCCGCCCGGCTCGCGCGGCGTCGGCTCCAGCGACCCGGCCAGCATATACACTGCCAGCGGCAAGACGAACGGCAGCCACGGCTGCCGCTGAAGCAGCCCGCGCCAACCGGGCGGCGACGATTCAGTTGAGGAAGTCGTTGGCGTTTTACGTTGAGGCATGGCAGGCAGCAGGATGGTTGGCCGTTCCCAGGGGACTGTTCCAGCCTACATGAATCCTTCGAGCACCTCGGGCGGGGCGGGGCCGTAGGTGTGGGGCTCCATGGTGCAGGTGGCGCGGCCTTGGGTGAGGCCTCGCATGGCGCTGGAGTAGCCGAAAAGACTGGCCAGCGGGGCGTGGGCCTCGATGATCGTCGTGGCGCCGCGAACGTGCGTCCGCTGGATCTGCGCGCGGCGCTGCTGCAAGTCGCTGACGATCTCGCCCACGCTGTCCTCGGGCGTCGTCACCTCAAGGCGCATGACCGGCTCCAGCAAAACGATGCCGGCCTCGCGCAGGGCTCTTTCGAAGGCGTCGGCCGCAGCGAAACGGAAGGCCAGCTCATTCGATTCGGTTTCGTGCACGTGCCCGCCGGTAATCGTGATGCGCACCTTCATCAGCGGGAAACCGAACGAACCGCCGCCTTCGCCTCGCTCTTGCAGCACTTCAATGGCGGCCTGGAGCATTTCGGGCGGCAGGGTCACGCCGCCGGCAACCGTCACCACAACCGGCTGGGTACAGTCGGCCGCCGGTTCCATGCGGATGGACAGTTCGGCCGTGTGCGGGTGTCCGGCGATCATGCGGTGATGGCATGCGCCGGTGGTCTCGACGCACTTTGCGATGGTCTCGCGGTAGCTGACGCGCGGGTTGTGGACCTTGACGTTCAGGTTGAAGTCGCGCAGCAACCGGTGCTTGATCACCTCCAGGTGCAACTCGCCCATGCCGCTGATGAGCGTTTGCCCGGTTTCCGAGCTTTCGCTCGCGCGGAAGGTGGGGTCCTGCCGTTTGAGCATCTCGAGCACCCCGGCCAGTTTCTTGCGCTCGGTAGCCGACTCCGGTTCGATGGCCATGGAGATGACCGTTTCCGGAAAGCAGATGGTCTCAAGCAGGATGGGATGCTTCGGATCGCAGAGCGTATCGCCGGTAATCGAGTGCCGCAGGCCGATCACGCCTACGATGTCGCCCGGTTGTGCCTCGGAAATCTGCTCGCGGCGGTCGGCCATCAGCCGCCAGAGTTGCGGGACGTTCTCCTTCTTGTCCTTGCCCGGGTTGAGCACCCGGCTGTTCGCCTTCAGACAGCCGGAATAGACGCGCACGTAGTGCATGTCGCCGTGTTTATCGGCGACAATCTTAAACAGCAGGCCGCAGAAGGGCTCGCGCGGGTCGGGCTTGCGAGCGGTCTTCTTGGCGTCGCGGGGCTGCTTGTGCCCGACTTCGAGGCCCTCGACCGGCGGCATGTCGAGCGGGCTGGGCAGGTAGTTGCGCACGGCGTCGAGCAACGGCTGGATGCCGATCTTATCGAGCGCCGAGCCGCACAGGACCGGTACCAGCATGTTGTGCAGCGTGGCGTCGCGCAGCACGCGATGGACCAATTCCGGCGCGACCGGCTCCTCGGCCAGGAGCCGCTCGGTCAGTTCGTCGCTGAACAGCGAAAGCTGATCGAGCAGATGCGCTCGCCACATCTGGGCGTCGTCGGCGACTTCGGGCGGAACCTCCTGGACAACGATGTCCTTTCCTGCGACTTCAGGCGGGAAGCAGCGGAGCTTCATGTCGATCAGATCGACGATGCCGCGGAAGGGGTCCTGAAAATGCGGCGGGCCGCTACCGAACGGGATGCTGATCGGCAGAGGCTTGGCGCCGAGCCGCTTTTCGATCTCGTCGACCGTGGCGTAAAAATCAGCCCCTTCGCGGTCCATCTTGTTGATGAACGCCACGCGCGGCACGTGGTAGCGGTCGGCCTGGCGCCAGACGGTTTCGCTTTGGGCCTCGACACCTTCCCGGGCGCTGAAGACCACCACGGCGCCGTCGAGTACCCGAAGGCTTCGTTCCACCTCGGCGGTGAAGTCGACGTGGCCGGGCGTGTCGATGAGGTTGATCGTCACGTCTTTCCAGGGGAAGGTGACGGCGGCTGAATAGATGGTGATGCCGCGCTGCTGTTCCTCGGGGTCGAAGTCGGTTTCCGTGGTGCCTTTGTCGACCTCGCCCATCCTGTGCTTGTAGCCGCAGTAGAAGAGCATTCGCTCAGTGACGGTCGTCTTGCCCGCATCGATGTGCGCGACAACGCCGATGTTGCGAAGCTTGGTCAGATCGGCAGACATGAAGCTCAGGGCGCGCTCGGACATAACGTGGACAGATTGTAGCAGGCACACGCCATGTGCCGCCCGCGAATCCCGGCACACGGCGTGTGCCTACGACACCGCAATTGGCCAACGTATTGGTGAGCGCGGCCTTACCAGGCGAAGTGAGCGAACGCCTTGTTCGCTTCGGCCATGCGGTGGACGTTCTCCCGCCGGGTCATGGCGGTCCCTTCCCGGTTATACGCCGCGATGAGTTCGTTAGCCAATTTCTCGTGGGTCGGCTTCCCCTTCTTTTCTCGCACGGCCATGAGAAGCCAGCGAATAGCCAGCGACTGCTGCCGGGTCTTCTTCACCTGCATGGGCACCTGGTACGAGGCCCCGCCGACGCGCTTTGAGCGGACCTCGATGTTCGGCTTGACGTTCTCCAGGCCCTGCGTGAACACCTCGATCGGTTCGACGTCCTTGATGCGCTTGCCGATCACGTCGAGCGCGTCGTAGAACACCTTCAGCGCGGTGCTCTTCTTGCCGTCCCACATGAGACAGTTGACAAACTTGCTGGCCAGGACGGACCCATACTTCGGATCCGGCGCGAGTTGCTTCTTGCTGGCAGTAATACGACCCATGGAAAGATTCGCCGTCGAGGATTCGGGAAGTCGAGTTTGGTAATATCTATTTTGAAGGTTGAGTATCGGGGGGCACGGCCCGCCCTGCACGTCAGGAGCTGCGTTTGGCGCCGTATCGGCTGCGCGACTGCTTGCGGCCGTCGACGCCGAGGGTATCGAGCGAGCCGCGAATGACCTGGTACCGCACGCCGGGCAGATCGCGCACCCGGCCGCCGCGCACCAGCACAATCGAGTGCTCCTGAAGGCTGTGGCCTTCGCCGGGAATGTACACGGTCACTTCTTTGCCGTTCGAGAGGCGCACCCGCGTAATCTTTCGCAGCGCCGAGTTCGGCTTCTTCGGGGTCATGGTCTTTACCTGAAGACACACTCCCCGCTTTTGCGGGCACCGATCGAGGACCGGCGACTTGCTGAACTTGCGCGGCTTCTTCCGCCGGCGGCGAATGAGTTGGTTGATCGTTGGCATAGGGAACCGTTGCGCCCGGGGGCGCCCGTGTCAAGGTGTTTATCGGAAACTTGTAATTATCGCGGTTTCGAGCCTGTTGTCAACGGGGGGCGTTTCGGTTTCGCAATCGATCCGATGCGCCGGATCAGCCCGATGTGCATCTGGCCGAGCGGCGGAAACAATCCAACCGACGACCTTGTAGCTGAGTCTCTCCGAGACTCACTTTTCGGCGTCTGGGCGAGACGCCGCTACGAAAAAACCGTGTTCACCGCCCGACCTGGGGGTCCAACCTTTATCCGTACCGTGGCCGCTTCACTCTTCAGGGGGCTCTTCTTCCTGGATGTCGATATCCCCCACGTCGGGTAATTCGCTGCCACCGAACAGGGCGTCCAGCCCCTTGGAACCGGCAGCACCATCGTCGCCAGGTCCATTGCCTCCGGTTCCGTCAACGTTGCCGACCTCTTGCGGGGCAGTTGCGGGGCCGTCCAGCAGCGGGAAGTGGCGTGACAGGACGCTTTCCTTTTCTGCGGCCAGTGCGTCCAGAGCCTCGGGCCGGATGCGGACCTCGGAATCCTGGTAAGTGTGGAAGCCGGTACCGGCGGGCACGAGGTGCCCGAGGATCACGTTTTCCTTCAATCCGACCAGGTTATCGACTTTACCGGCAAGGGCCGCCTCGGTCAGGACCTTCGTGGTCTCCTGGAAGCTGGCCGCCGAAATGAAGCTGTTGCTCTGGACCGAGGCCTTGGTGATTCCCAACAGTTGAGTGCTCGCGGTTGCCGGCTTGGGGCGGACGCCCTTGGCCGACGTGCCGCCGAGCGCCTCGATTTGCGAGTTGGCCGCCTCGAGGGTCTCCTTGGGAACGATCGCGCCTTCGGTGAATTCGCTGTCGCCCGGTTCGGAAATCTTCACGCACTTGGCCAACTGCTCGTTGGCTTGCCGGAACTCGAACTTGTCCATGACGGCGCCGGGGAGCAGTCCGGTGTCGCCAATGCTCTCGACGCGCACCTTGCGGAGCATTTGGCTAACGATGATCTCGATGTGCTTGTCGTTGATTTCGACGCGCTGCGAGCGGTACACGTTCTGGATTTCGCGCACCAGGTACTGCTGCACGGCTTCCTCGCCGGAGATGCGGAGGATATCGTGCGGCACCAGCGGGCCGTCGACCAGGGCTTCGCCTGCCCGAACGAAGTCGCCCGCGTGAACGCGGAGGTACTTCCCGTGCGAGACCAGGTGCTCGCGTTCGATGCCCGTCTCGCTACGGACCACGATGGTCCGTTTCCCTCGCCGTTTCTCGCCCAGGAGTTCGACCGTGCCGTCGATTTCGGCAATGACGGCGGGGTCTTTGGGCTTCCGGGCCTCGAAGATCTCCGTGACTCGCGGCAAGCCGCCGGTGATGTCCTGCGTTCCCGACGCCTCGCGGGGCGTTTTGGCCAGCAGGGTTCCGGCAGACACGACTTTGCCTTCCTGAACTTCGAGGTTCGCTTTTTCGGGCAGGTAGTAGAAGTCGAGGATCTTGCCTTCTTCGTCTTCCAGGATGATTTGCGGATGCAGGTCGCCCTTGTGCTCGCTGATGGACATTCGGACCAGGCCGCTCGGGTCCTTTTCGACTCGCATCGTCTCACCCTCGACAATATCTTCAAAGCGGACCTTGCCCGCCACCTCGGCCAGGACGGGCACGGCGTGCGGGTCCCACTGGCAGAGGATCGCTCCCGCCTCCACCTGCTGGTTCTCTTCGACAAGCAGTTGGGCTCCGGCGGGGATTTCGTACTCCTCCAATTCGCGGCCCTTGGGGTCCAGCAAGAGGATTTCGCCGTTCCGGGTAAGCACGACGTTCTGGCCGGCGTCGTTCCGGACCACCTTCAGCCGGGTGAACTTCACCTGGCCGGCCCGCTTCGCGCGGATTTCGCTTTCTTCGACGGCGCGGGCGGCTGTTCCGCCGATGTGGAAGGTCCGCATGGTCAACTGGGTGCCGGGCTCGCCGATGGACTGCGCCCCGATGATCCCCACGGCCAGCCCCTCCTCGACCAGATTGCCGCTGGAAAGGTCCATTCCGTAGCAGAGCGCGCAAATACCCAATGGTGCGTCGCAGGTCAGCGGGCTGCGCACCTGGATTCTCTCGAGGCCCATCTCCTCAATCCGTCGCGCCACGTCGCTGGTAATCAGTTCGTTCTCGCGGACAATCACTTCGTCGGTGATCGGATTGACGATATTCGCCCGGCTGACGCGCCCGCGGATCGAATCGGCCAGGCTCACCTCGACTTTTTCGCCCCGGTAAATGACGCCCTTGGTAATCCCCTGCGTCGTGCCGCAGTCGTGCATGGTCACGACGACGTTCTGGGCTACGTCGGCGAGTTTCCGGGTTAGGTAGCCGGAGTCGGCCGTTTTCAGCGCGGTATCGGCCAGCCCCTTTCGGGCCCCGTGGGTGGAGCTGAAGTACTCCAGCACGCTGAGCCCCTCGCGGAAGTTCGCCGTAATGGGCGTCTCGATGATTTTGCCCGACGGTTTCGCCATAAGACCGCGCATGCCGGCAAGCTGGCGAATTTGCTCCACGCCGCCGCGGGCTCCGGATTGTGCCATGAGGAAGATCGGGTTGACGTAGCCCGGGAAGCGACGGTCGTTCTGAAGCTCGTCCATCATTTCCGAGGTGATTTGGGTGCGGGCGTGCGTCCAGGCGTCGAGCACCTGATTGTACCGCTCGCCTTCGGTAATGATGCCCCGCTGGTAGAGCTTCATGATACGCAGCACGGCTTTCTCGGCGTTGCCGATAATTCTCGTCTTGCTCGACGGGGTAATCAGGTCGTCGGTGGCGAAGCTCAGGCCGCTTAAGGTGCTCTCGCGGAAGCCGAACTGGTTCATGTCGTCGAGCAACTCAATGGTGGGCCGGCGGCCCAGCAGTTCGTAGCAGTCGGAAATGACGCCGGCCAGGTCCGATCCGCGCAGTGGCAGGTTGTAAAAGGGCATGCCTTCGGGCAGAATGGAATTGAACAGCACGCGGCCGACGGTCGTGTTCACGAGGTTGCCGGTCCGGCCCTCATCCTGCCCCTTCACTCTGCGCGTCACGGGCAGCTTCACCCGGATTGCCGCGTGCGTATCGACCGCCCGCAGCGAATAGGCCAACTGCACCTCGTCCGTCGAGGCGAACGTCATACCGTCGCCCTTGCGGTCAGGCAGGCTGGAGGTGATGTAGTAGCAGCCCATAATCACGTCCTGGGAAGGGCTGATAATGGGCTTCCCGTTGGCCGGGCTGAAAATGTTGTTCGTCGACATAAGCAAGGTATGGGCTTCCACCTGCGCCTCGATCGAAAGCGGCAGGTGGACGGCCATCTGGTCGCCGTCGAAGTCGGCGTTGAAGCCCTTGCACACCAGCGGGTGCAGCTTGATGGCGTTTCCTTCGACCAGCAAGGGTTCGAAGGCCTGGATGCCCATGCGGTGCAGCGTGGGAGCACGGTTCAGCAGCACCGGATGGTTCTGAATCACCTCTTCAAGGATGTCCCAAACCTCCTCGTCCTTGCGCTCGAGCATCTTCTTGGCCGACTTGATCGTATCGGCGTGCCCCAACTCTTTCAGCCTGCGAATGATGAACGGCTGGTACAACTCCAGGGCGATCTTCTTGGGCAAACCACACTGGTGCAGTCGCAGCGCGGGGCCGACCACGATCACGCTCCGGGCCGAGTAGTCGACGCGCTTGCCGAGCAGGTTCTCGCGGAATCGGCCCTGCTTGCCCTTGATCATATCGGTCAGCGATTTTAGCGGCCGGTTGCTGGAGCCGAGCACGGGGCGCTTGCAGCGGTTGTTGTCGAACAGCGCGTCGACCGACTGCTGGAGCATCCGCTTCTCGTTCCGGATGATGACCTCCGGCGCGTTCAAATCGACCAGCTTCTTCAGCCGATTGTTGCGGTTGATGATCCGGCGGTACAGGTCGTTCAGATCGCTCGTGGCGAAATTGCCGGAATCCAGCAGCACCAGGGGTCGCAGGTCGGGCGGGATCACGGGAATGACGTCGAGCACCATCCATTCGGGACGGTTGTCGCTGTCGCGGATCGACTCGACGATCTTCAGGCGGTTGATCAGGTCTTTCTTCTTCTGCTTCGAGCCGGTTTCGATCAACTCCTTTCGCAGTTCCTGCGAGAGCGTCACCAGATCGAGTTCCGTCAACAGCCGGCGGATGGCATCGGCGCCCATGTCGGCCTCGAATGTGGCGCCGGGGTAGTCCTTACGAGCCTGCCGGTACTCCTCCTCGGTCAACAACTGATGCGGTTTCAGCGGCGTGTCGCCCGGGCTGGTAACAACATAGTCCTGGAAGTAGATGACTTTCTCCAGGCTGGTCGTCTTCATGGCCAGCAGCGCCCCCAGACGGCTGGGCATCGCCTTGAAGAACCAGATGTGAACGACCGGCGCGGCCAGCTCGATATGGCCCATCCGCTTCCGGCGCACCCGGCTGTGGGTGATCTTCACGCCGCAACGGTCGCAGATCATCCCTTTGTACTTCATGCCGCGGTACTTGCCGCAGGAGCATTCCCAGTCCTTCTCAGGCCCGAAGATGCGCTCGCAGAAGAGGCCGTCCTTCTCCGGCCTGTACGTCCGGTAGTTGATCGTCTCCGGCTTCTTCACTTCGCCGAACGACCAACTCCGAATATCGTGCGGCCGGGCGAGTGATATCTTGACCGATGCGTAATCGTTGATCCGATCGTAAGTGGCTTCACCGATACTCACGGCGGCAACTCCTTCGGGAGTGAGGTACTAGGTATTGGAAATCGTTTTGGTCGCTCGGCATGGGACTGCCGCGGGCCGGGTGCGCCGCGTCGGTCGGCGGCCCGGCGCCCGTCTTACAGCCTCGCCTTCTCCAATTGCATGTTCAGGGCCAGGCCCCGGATTTCGTTGGTCAGCACGTCGAAGCTGGCGGGTGTTCCGGCCTCGAGCGTGTTTTCGCCCTTGACCATCGCCTCGTAAATCTTCGTCCGCCCTTCCACGTCGTCGCTCTTGACCGTCAGCAGTTCCTGCAAAATGTACGCGGCGCCGTAGGCCTCCAAGGCCCACACTTCCATTTCGCCGAAGCGCTGGCCGCCGAACCGGGCTTTTCCGCCCAGCGGCTGCTGGGTAATGAGCGAATAGGGCCCGGTGCTGCGGGCGTGGACTTTGTCATCAACCAGGTGGTGCAGCTTCAGCATGTAGATCTGGCCGACGGTCGACAACTGCTCGAACGGCTCGCCGGTCCGCCCATCGTAAAGCTGGGCCTTGCCCGTTACCGGGAGGCCGGCCTCCTCGAGCGCCTTGTGGATGTCTTCCTCGCTGGCGCCGTCGAACACCGGCGTGACGGCCTGGAACCCCAGGCTGGCGGCGGCCCAACCCAGGTGCGTTTCCAGAATCTGCCCCACGTTCATACGGCTGGGCACGCCGAGTGGGTTAAGCAGTATTTGTACCGGCGTTCCGTCGGCGAGGTAGGGCATCTCTTCCTTCGGCAGGATCTTGGCGATCACGCCCTTGTTGCCGTGGCGGCCGGCCATCTTATCGCCCACTGAAATGACCCGCTTCGCGGCAATGTACACCTTCACCATTTGCAGGACGCCGCTTCGCAGTTCGTCGCCCCGCTTCATGGAATTGAGCCGGCGCTCCTTGGCATCGATCGCCATTTCAACGCTCGGCCACACGGTGTTGTAGATGTTCTCGCACTCTTCGCGGCGTTGCGGACTGCGAATGTCGAGGTTGTCGAGTTTGAACTGCTGGGCTTGTTCCGCCACGTAGCGGTGCTCCTGGCCTTCCACCAGCGGATTGCCGTCCTCGTCCTTCAGCTTCCGATCGAGCACGCCCTCGATTTGTGCGACGAGTTCGCCGAACGCCATTGCGACGTGCGCGTTTCCTTCGTTTTCGGCCTCCTTCAAGCTCTCCTCGAACGCCTTCCGCTCTTCCTCGGAGAGGCTCATGCGCCGGGAGAACTTCTGGGTGTGGATGACAATCCCCTCGACACCGGAAGGAACTTCGAGCGAATCGTTCTTCACGTCCTCGCCCGCCCGGCCGAAAATGGCGTGCAGCAGTTTCTCTTCCGGAGTCAGTTCCGTCTTCGACTTCGGCGAAACCTTGCCGACCAGGACGTCGCCCGGCCGCACGTAGGTGCCCACCTGCACGATGCCCGATTCGTCCAGATTCCGCAGCATGCGTTCGCCCACGTTGGGGATATCGCGGGTGAACTCCTCGCGGCCGAGCTTGGTTTCGCGGATTTCGATGTCGAACTCTTCGATGTGGATCGAGGTGTAGGTATCGCTCTCGACCAGTTCCTCGCTGATGATGATGGCGTCCTCGAAGTTGAAGCCGTCCCATGCCATGAAGGCCGCCAGCACGTTGCGTCCCAGCGCCAGTTCGCCCGCGCAGGTCGCGGCCCCGTCGGCAATGACCTGGCCCTTCTCAATCTTGTCGCCCGGGCGGACAATCGGTTTCTGGTTCTGGCAGGTCCGTTCGTTGAGCCCGACGAACTTGCGCAGCGGGTAGATGTCGGCGCCGATCTCGATCCGGTTGGCGTCTACGTACGTGACGGTGCCCTTGCGGCGGGCGCGCACGATCATGCTCGAGTTGCGAGCGGCGTCCTTTTCCAGACCGGTCGATACCAGGGGCGGCTCGGTAATCAGCAGCGGCACGGCCTGCCGCTGCATGTTGGCGCCCATCAACGCACGGTTGGCGTCATCGTGTTCGAGGAACGGGATCAGCCCGGCGGAAACGCCCACCATCTGGCAGGCGGCAATGTCGATGTACTGGACCCGGTCGGCCGGCACCATGGACACGTCGCCGCGGTATCGGGCGATGAGCCGCTCGCCGACAAGCGAGCCGTTTTCGATGGGCGCGTCGGCGGGCGCCAGGACGGCCTCGTGCTCCTGGTCGGCGCGGAGCCATTCGACTTCATCGGTCAGCTTCCCGTTCTGGATCTTCTGGTAAGGAGCCACCAGAAAGCCGTAACCGTCCACCCCGGAGTAAATGGCAAGGCTCGATATCAGTCCGATGTTGGTCCCTTCCGGCGTTTCGATGGGACAAATGCGGCCGTAATGCGAAATATGCACGTCGCGCACCTCGAATCCCGCGCGCTTCCGGTTCAAACCGCCCGGGCCCAACGCGCTGAGGCGCCGCTCGTGGGTCAGCATGGACAAAGGATTCGTCTGATCCACCACCTGCGAAAGCTCTCCGCGGCCGAAAAAGTACTCGATGGCCGCCGAAATGCTCTTGGGATTCACCAGGCTCCGCGGCGTCATATCTTCGACGTCTTTGAGGCTCATTCGCTCTTGCACGGTCCGGCGGAGCTTCAGGAATCCCTTGCGCAGTTCGTCGCACGCCAATTCATCGATGGTCCGCAAGCGCCGGTTGCCCAAGTGGTCGATGTCGTCGACGAACGCTTCGGGGTCGACGTCGCGCAAACGGACCAGGTACTTGATCGACGCAATCAGGTCTTCCGCCCGGAGAGTCATCTCGTCCTCCGGCACGTCCGTTCCCAGTTTGCGGTTGATCCGGAACCTGCCCACGCGGCCGAGCCGGTAGCGGTTCGTGTCGTAAAACTTCTCCTGGAAGAGGGCCTTGGCCTTTTCCAACTGGGGCGGGTTGCCGGGGCGCAAACGCTGGTAGATGCGCAGCAGCGCTTCCTCGTGACTGCCCGTGGCGTCCTCGAATAGGGCATTCAGCAAGAGGGGATTCTTCGGGGCATCCATCACTTCGACTTCGCCAACGCCCGAAGTGCAAATCAACTCGGCCAGGTTCTTGGTGATCTTATGGCCGCACTCGACGATAATCTCGCCGGCCCGCTCACTTTCGGTCGGGTACACGACGTCGCCGACGGCCAGCTTTCCTTCGACTTTCACGGCGCTGCGGCCGTCGACGATCTTCTCTTTTCGCGTTTCAAAGAAGGTGCGCAGCAGGTCGGCGCTTTCGCTGAATTTCGGGTCCATGGCCCTCAGCAGCGTCATGACCGAGAACTTGCCGCTCTGGTCGATGCGAACGACGAGGGTTTCCTTGCGGGTAACGTTCAGTTCGATCCAACTGCCTCGCTCGGGAATCACGCGGCAACTGTGCAGCCTCCGCTCGCTGGTCCCCTCGGCCTCCAAAACGAAATCGACGCCCGGCGAGCGGTGCAACTGCGAAACGACCACGCGCTCGGCGCCGTTGATGATGAACTCGCCGCCCCCGAGCATGATCGGCATGTCGCCGAGGTACACCTCTTCCTCGACCGGCTCTTCCTTCGTCAGGCGGAGCCATACGCGCAAGGGGCGGCCATAGGTCAGGCGGAGTTGCCGGCACTCGTCGGGCTCGTACCGGGGCTTCCCCAGCTCGTACTTGACGTATTCCAACCGCAGCGTCTTGTCGTAACTCTCAACGGGGAAGATCTCCCGCAAGACGCCTTCGATCCCCTGGTCCTTCCGCTTCGCCGAAGGCGTTTCATATTGCAGGAACGCCTCATAGCTGCGGGTTTGGATTTCCGTCAGATCGGGAACCGCATACAACGGTCGAAGACTGCCGAAATGCCGGGTCTGCTTCGGTTGCTGTCGTCGTTGGGCCGAGATTGCCATCGAGGGTCTAGCTCCTCCGATGCGAAAGGGAAGGGATCCCGACCGGCCGCCAGGGCAACAGGGGCGCCCCCGAGCAGTCGAGACTGAGAAACTTGAACGATTGGGAAATGGTTGCGGGAGCGCGCCAGCTTGCCGCGCGCACCCCGAGCGCCCCTCGCCGAGGGTTGCATGCGGCCGACGAATCGAACCATGGATTGCGGACAGATTGGAACGCCAAACCCGTTTTCCTGCTGGCTGGAACCCGATGCCGTGAAGGGCTGCCGCCCCGCCCGGCAAAATAAACGCCGCGCGTCGGGGCGGATCGGACGCCGCCCCAACCCTGGCCGGGAACGCTTAGCCCGCCGGCTTGATCGAAACCGTGGCGCCGGCTTCTTCCAACTTGGTCTTCAGCGCTTCGGCGTCCTCTTTCGAGATCCCTTCCTTGACCTTCGAGGGCACCGCCTCGACGAGATCCTTCGCTTCCTTCAAGCCGAGACCAGTCGCTGCGCGCACTTCTTTGATCACGCCGATCTTCTTCTCGCCGAAACCTTCGAGCACCACGTCGAATTCGGTCGGTTCAGCGGGAGCCGCCGCGCCGCCCTCGGCGCCCGGCATTGGGCCGGCCATGACCACTCCGCCGCCGGCCGCCGGCTCGATTCCGTGAACGTCTTTCAGATAATCGCTGAGTTCCTTGGCCTGTTTGAGCGTCAACTCAACGATCTTCTCCCCCAGTTCTTTCGTCTGTTCGGAGTATTCCACTACGGTGTCTGTTGCCATCGTACTCTGGGTCCTTTCTCAACTTGGCGTCGATGGGCGGTCACCCGTTCTGGCAAAAAGGGCAACCGCCGACATGAATGGGTCCACATTGTTATGATTCGTGACGATCCGGATTGCCCGGATTTTTTCAGCCTTCCCAGCCGTCTTCTCCCGCTGTGCCGGACCGCGTCCGGCAAGCCGGTTAATTCTCCTCTTCCTTGCCTTTCTGCTCGATCTGGCTGGCCAGGGCGCCGCCGATCGAAATGAGCTGGCTGGCCAATCTGGCTCCTGGGGCCAGAACCTGGCCCATGAGGATGCTCAATTGTTCCTCGCGTGTAGGCCACTTGCTGACCTGTTCGACCTGCCCGGCCGTGAGAGGATCGCCGTCGAGCACTCCACCGCGAGCTTCGAAAGCCTTGTACTCGTCCTTCTTGGCAAGCCGGACGACCTCCTTGGCCAAGGCGACGATATCCTGCCCGCCCCAGCAGATAGCCGCCGATCCGGCTACGCCGTCGAACATCGGCGCCAGGGGGGTTCCTTCGGTAGCCCGGGCGGCCAGACTCTTCTTGACCACCAGCAGGTTGATGTCCTTGCTGGACAACTCGGCCCGGAGGCTGTTGTCGGCATTGGCGTCGAGGCCCACCACGCTGACCAGAACGGCATCGTGCACGTCGGCCAGTCTCTTCCGGAGGTCCTCGGTAATCAGGTTCTTGACGTATTTGCTCATGGCAATCCCCTTCAGGCAGCCAAAACGCGCACGCTGGGACTCATGGTCGCGCTAATGGATATACTCTTGACATATTGCCCCTTCACGGCGCTCGGGCGCATGCCCGTGACATAGCTCATGAAGGCCCGGATGTTCTCGACCAGCTTCGGCTCGTCGAAGCTGAGCTTTCCCACGACGGCATGGACGATCCCGCCGGCATCGTTGCGGAACTCGACCTTGCCCGCCTTGTACTCCTTGATGACCTTGCCCACCTCGGGCGTGACCGTTCCGGCACGCGGGGAGGGCATGAGGCCGCGTGGGCCGAGGACCCGGCCCAAGGGCCCGACCAGGCCCATCATGTCGGGCGCGGCAATGCATACGTCGAAGTCCAGCCATCCCTCCTTGATGCGAGCAGCTAATTCCTCGCCGCCCACCTCGTCGGCGCCCGCCTCCATGGCCTCGGCCACCTTGTCGCCCTTGGCGAAAACGACCACGCGCAACGTTCGGCCGATGCCGTGCGGCAAGACGATCGAACCACGCACAATCTGATCCGCTTGCTTGGAGTCCACCCCCAGCCGCATGGCAATTTCGACCGATTGGTCGAACTTCGTCGTGTTGAACGTCTTCAGGACGGAAACGGCCTCATCGAGCGGCAGGGCCTGGCTGCCCGGCGCCTTCTTTGCCATCGCCTGCATTCGCTTGGATTGCTTCGACATACTGGTTTCCTTCAGCTTTCGATCACTTCGAGGCCCATGCTCCGCGCGGTCCCTTCAACCAACCGGCGGGCGTTTTCGGGACTGCGGGTGTTGATATCCGCCATTTTCGTCTTGACGATCTCGTCGATCTGGGCGACCGTCACCGTGCCGACCTTCTCCTTGTTCGGCACGCCGGAACCCTTGGCAATTCCGGCTGCCTGCTTCAACAGCGCCGCGGCCGGAGGGCTCTTGGTAACGAACTCGAAGCTGCGGTCGTTGTAAACGCGCACGACGACGGGAATGGGCATTCCACCCGCGTCCTTGGTGCGTTCGTTGAACTGCTGCACGAACTGCCCGAGGTTGATTCCGAACCGACCCAGCGACGTGCCCACCGGCGGCGCCGGCGTTGCCTGCCCCCCGGGGATCTGGAACTTCACTTGACCTGTTAGTTGTTTAGCCATGATCGTCTTGCTACCGATTTCCGGGCCGCTGCCCTCCCGCAGGCAGGGCCCCAATGTTACAGTTTTTCAATTTGCCAGTATTCGAGGGTCACCGGCGTGCTGCGCCCGAAAATGTTGATCATAATCGTTACCTGACCGTTCGCCTGGTCGATACTGTCCACTTCGCCCTCGAAACTCTCGAACGTGCCCTCCTTGATCTTGACCCGGTCGCCTGCCTGGAAACCGATTTCCAGCTTCGGCTGCTTCTGCTCCTTCTCCTCTTTTTTGGCCAGGATGGCATCGACCTCGTGGGGCAGCATGGGGGTCGGGCGGCCCGTGGCGCCGGTGAAATCGCCAATGCCGGGCGTTTCGCGCACGAGGAACCAGGTGTCGTCGTTGATCTCCATCTGGACGACAAGGTACCCGGGGTAGAGCTTCCGCTTCACCACCCGCTTCTTCCCGCCCTTCAGGTCGGTCACCTTCTCGGTGGGCACGATGATTTCGCCGAAGTAATACTCCAGCCCGGCGATCTTCACACGGCGCACGAGCCCTTCGCGGATGGAATCCTCACGGTTACTCTGAACCTTAAGGATGTACCAATCCATGTTTTCCGACTTAGGCTCGGGCGCCTCCGGCGTCGGTTCCGCGTCGGCCGGCTGCACGGGCGCAGCGGCGGCCTCCGGCTCACCAGCCGTCGTGCCAGACTGGTTGGCAACCTGAGCTTCGTTCAATTCTGTCATGTCGTTTGGTTGATCACTCACGCCGGAGGCCTCCTGCGAGGACAATTGGCAGCGACGCCAAATACCCTGCTATGACTGACGGACGCTCGATTCATTGGCAGCTTTCTTCCGCCCCCCCGCACCGCCAACGGCCCGGTCCGGCCCAGTTAAAGGATTCCCGTCTTCTGGAAGACACCGCTCCAAAACAGGTCGAAGATGGTCAGGACCGTCGCGAGGACGAAGATCGTAATCAGCACGACCAGCGACGCCCGTATCAACTCGCTCCGCGTCGGCCAGGAGACCTTGTTCATTTCCGCCTCAACGGCGATCAGGAAATCGGCGAAATTGGGGAAGTTGACAATCCGATACGCGATCCACGCGCTCAGCGCCAACAAGACAGCCGGAATGCCGAAACGCAACTCCGGCCTCAACTGGTCGAGGTTCTCGCTCAAACGCCAGCACCCGATGGCGACCGTCAGGGCGATGGCCGCAAAGGTGATTTGGCGCGTGATGCGACCCTGGCTTCGTTTGTATATGCCGGTCTGAACCAGCTCCCGCAAAAATGCGATCACCCGGTGGGCCCCCTCAAAAAAACCTTCGGTCGTCACAAACAGGGGCGGGGGGACTCGAACTCCCAACCGCCGGTTTTGGAGACCGGTGCTCTACCAATTGAGCTACACCCCTAGTCGCCAACGGCAAGGGCCGAATCGCGAAAAACGGCATCCCGCGACGGAAGCTCAATACCACTGGCCGTTCCGTTTTCCGTTTACTTAAGGATCTTCGTCACGACGCCCGACCCGACCGTTCGCCCGCCTTCCCGGATGGCGAAACGCACGTTCTCGTCCATGGCAATCGGAGCAATCAACTCGATTTGCAGCTTGACGTTGTCGCCGGGCATGCACATTTCCGCGTCGCCCAACAGGTTGGCCGAGCCGGTCACGTCGGTGGTGCGGAAGTAGAACTGGGGCCGGTAGCCGCTGAAGAACGGCGTATGCCGCCCGCCCTCGTCCTTCGACAGCACGTAAACCTCGGCCTCGAACTGGGTGTGCGGCGTAATCGACCCGGGCTTGGAAAGCACCTGGCCGCGCTCGATCTCGTCGCGCTTGATGCCTCGCAGCAGGCAGCCGACGTTGTCACCCGCCCGGCCTTCCTGGAGCACCTTGTTGAACATTTCCACGCCGGTGCACGTCGTCTTCCGCGAATCGGGCGCGAATCCCACGATCTCGACCTCCTCGCCCACCTTGACGACGCCCTGCTCAATGCGCCCGGTGGCCACGGTGCCGCGCCCTTCGATCGAGAACACGTCTTCCACGGCCATCAGGAACGGCTTGTCGGTAGCGCGGGTAGGCTCCGGGATGTACGCGTCGATGGCGTCCATCAGTTCCTGAATGCACTTGGTCTTTTCAGGATCGTTCGGGTTATTGTAGGCCGAGAGCGAATCACCGCGGATGATCGGAATGTCGTCGCCCGGGAAACCGTAGCTCGTAAGCAGCTCCCGAAGCTCCAACTCGACCAGTTCGAGCAACTCCTCGTCGTCGACCAGGTCCACCTTGTTCAGGAAGACCACCAAGGCAGGAACATTCACCTGGCGGGCCAAGAGCACGTGCTCGCGGGTTTGCGGCATGGGCCCGTCGGCTGCCGAGACCACCAGGATCGCCCCGTCCATCTGGGCCGCCCCGGTAATCATGTTCTTGATGAAGTCGGCGTGCCCGGGGCAGTCGATGTGGGCGTAGTGCCGGTTGTCCGACTCGTACTCGACGTGGGCGACGGCAATGGTCACCGTCTTCGTCGAGTCACGGACCGTACCGCCCTTGGCGATGTCGGCATAGGACTTGAACTTCGCCAGGCCCTTCTCCTTTTGCACCGCCAGAATGGCGCCCGTCAATGTGGTCTTGCCGTGGTCAATGTGACCGATCGTCCCCACGTTGACGTGGGGTTTCGTCCGTTCGAATACTTCCTTGGCCATGTTTGCTAATTCTCCCTGCGTCTAACGAAGCGGGTCGTTTCAAGTACCTTGGTCGGCCCGCGCCGCGGGATGCCTTGCGACGACCGACCCACGAAAGAGCTGCTGATGGGGCTCGAACCCATGAACCTCGTCCTTACCAAGGACGCGCTCTACCAACTGAGCTACAGCAGCCCAGGAATCCATCGGGTGCCCCGTTGAACCTCCGGTCCTGTCTAATAGTCCAAAACTCCATATTCCCTGAACGCCCAAGGGGACAGTCCCCTGTGAACGGTCAACTTGCTTTCACACCATCCCTTGTTCGCCCGGCAGAGCGGGTGAAGGGAGTCGAACCCTCGTAGGTAGCTTGGAAGGCTACTGCTCTACCGTTGAGCTACACCCGCACCGCTAAATCCCGTCAAGGGCACACCCATCCTCCCTGCACCATGTCCGGCACCGGCCTCAGTCGCTATGGCTACGGCCCTCAGCATTTCCCAATGGGGGGTGCAGGATTCGAACCTGCGAAGGCATTGCCATCAGATTTACAGTCTGACCCCTTTGACCGCTCGGGAAACCCCCCGCCCGTAAGCTAGCGGAGGGACTTGAACCCACAACCTGCTGATTACAAATCAGCTGCTCTGCCGATTGAGCTACGCTAGCCGATCGACCCCCGCCGCGCGCACGAATCACTTAGTATAACTAACTCCATCGCGTGTGCAAGACGGAGACACCAGAAAAACAACACCCTCAGACACGGTTCCGCAAGAAACCGGCCTCGGAAATAACCCTAATTAGGGGATTGCCGCGAGCTTGCGATCCGAAACCAACGTGCACATACCCCGAAAGTACGGTACCGTCGAACGCCGTTTACCCGCGAAACGCGGCATTCTCCCACTTCACTCGCCACAAGTCAAGGCCCCCAAAGAACAATCTTGGGGCGACTCGATCCAGCCGCCGCCCAGAACGCGGTCGCCTTCGTAGCAGACAGCCGCTTGGCCGGGAGCCACGCCGCGCCGAGGCGCGTCGAAGCAGACTCGAAAACGCCCTTCGCCCAGTACGGTGACCGTCGCGGGCTGCGCCGCGCTGCGGTAGCGGATCTTCACCTGACAACGGAGCGGGCCGTTTGGGGGGGCGAGCAGCCAGTTCGCTCCAGAAGCCGTCAGCTCGCCTTGCTCGAGTTCCTCGAGACGGCCCAGTACGACCCGATGAGTGTCCGGTTCGATACGCACGACGTAATACGGCTCGCCCAGCGCAAGGCGAAGCCCTTTCCGTTGTCCGACGGTGAATCGTTCTATCCCATCGTGCCGCCCCACCACGGTGCCGTCGGTTGTGACGATCTCGCCTTCCGAACCGTGTCCCCCACGCCGCATTCTGACGAACTCGGCGTGCCGGCCATCGGGTAGGAAGCACAACTCCTGGCTGTCGGGTTTCTCGGCAACAGGTAAGCCATGCTCGGCGGCCAGTGCCCGGATGGCCTCTTTGCGGTAGTCGCCCACGGGAAACCGCACATTCGGGAGGCGAGCCCTCGGAATGCCGAAAAGAGCGTACGACTGATCCTTTCCCGGATCGCCGCCGCGACAAAGAGCCACGCTTCCGTCCGGAGCGTTCACAAGCCGGGCATGGTGGCCCGTGGCCACGCATTCGGCGCCCACACCTTGGGCAAACTCGAAAAGTCTGCCAAACTTCAGCCACGTATTGCACACGATGCACGGATTCGGCGTGCGGCCAGCCGTGTATTCGCTGACGAAATAGTCCACAATCCGTTCAAACTCGCCGTGGAAATCCACCGCGTAGAACGGCATGTCGAGCATTTCGGCCACGCGGCGGGCGTCGGCGGCATCGGCGGCGCTACAGCAACCCCGACGGCGCGACTCGGGCGCCCCGCAGGCCGCGATCTCGCCGGAGTCGAGCCCATGCCGCATGAACAGCCCAATGACCTCGTGGCCTTCCTGCTTCAACAGCCACGCTGCCACGCTGCTGTCGACTCCACCCGACATAGCTACCACCATTCTCATCGCCATATCGGAAGTCTACCGGCCCACGGCATTCGGGAGAAGCGGGCTAGCAGATGCAACACGGTGGTCACGGCCCGGAGTTTGGCCCGTATTATCAGAGAGACAGGTCGTCGAGCGATTTCGCGTCGAGCACCGCCACCAGCAGCGCGTCCAGCCGTTCGGCCGACTGAATCTTGCGAACCTTCCGCTTCATTGCTGCGGGAAGCTTCCCAAACCTCCGCTCCAGCAACAGGACCAGCGCCTCCTGCCGGCCCTCCTGGATTCCCTCCTGTCGGCCCTGCTGGATGCCTTTCTTGATCCCCTCCTGCTCGTAAGTCGTGATCATCTGCTCCACCTCCACATAGTCCTGATCGCCCGCCACGATCTGCTGGAACTCTGTCTGCTCGCGACCGGCGAGCGGCATGTACGTCTCCACGAAGTCCACCAGCAGACTCCGCCGCGCCGGGTCCACCGGCGCCCCCAAAATCCACCGAAGAAAGTCCGCCTTCAGCCGCACCCGCTCCCTTCGATTGTAGTCCATCTTCGCCATCAAGGCAAAGGCCAACGGGTTGGTCGAGCCGACGAAACGGCGGTGATCGAGGTGCTTCAGCTTGACCAGATGGTACTCGAACTGCACGAACG
>JAVEUP010000123.1:0-25050 GCA_034005525.1 Thermoguttaceae bacterium
CTCCTGGTCTGGACTTGGGTAAGTGTGATCCCCTAAGTCCTTTACCAGAAAGCCCTTGCGTTCACCTATATCAAGTTACGAAATTTGGAACTACTGAAGCTGGAAGCTTACGCCACGTTTCGGGCAACCCCAGAATCAAGGCATGACGAAGCTCTGCTGGCACACCGCCGGCGGCGGCGGTATACTGGCGGCGCGGTAAGGCTGTCTCCAGTTCAGGCACGGAAGACGGTTGCCCGCGAATGTCCCGCCCCAACACAAAGGAGACTCGAATGCGACATGCCCTGGTTTGCGTCTGCTTGTTCGTCGTGTCCATCGCCTGCCTGGCGCCCTCGCACGGCCATGCCGCCGATACCGGCAAGCTGCGCGTCGCGACCTTTCGCGGCGACGTTACCCCGCCGCTCGGCTTCCCAAGCTACCCGAGCAATAAGCCGCTGGAGACCGTCGAAACGCCCCTGTTGGCCAAGGGGATCGTGTTGGACGATGGCCGGCAGCGGGTGGTGCTGTGTGCCGTCGATTGGTGCGGGCTGTGCGCGTCGGCGCATGACCTGTTTCGAAGCAAGATCGCAGCCGCGGCGGAAACCGATGTGTCGAACGTGGCCGTTCACACCGTCCATCAGCACACGGCGCCGTACATCCCGACCGGCTCGCTCGAAGTGCGCGATCGAGCAGGCAATCCGCCCAATGAGGTGGACCCGCTCGTCCTCTCGCAAATTGCCGAACGCCTGGCGGATTCCGTGAAAGAGTCGCTCGCACGGTTCCAGCCGTTCAATGCCGTCGGCACGGGCCAGGCCAAGGTCGATCGCGTGGCCTCGGCCCGCCGGATTCTCACTGCCGAGGGGAAGATCCGCACGCGATGGAGCGCTTGCACGGATCCCGACTTGCGGGCGGAGCCTGAAGGACGCATCGATCCCGTGCTGAAGACGCTCACTCTTGCCCAGGACGACAAGCCGCTGGTTCGCATTCACTACTATGCCACGCATCCGCAAAGTTTCTACGGCGATCCCCGCACGTCGTACGACGTGCCCGGCTACGCGCGCGAGCGGCTCGAAGAGAAGGAAGACGTGTTCCAGATCTATTTCACCGGCTGCGCCGGCGACGTGGTCATGGGCAAGTACAACGACCGCACGCCGGAAGCCCGCGCGGAACTGATTGATCGGCTGCACGCAGGCATGGAGGCGTCGGTTGCCTCGACTCAGATGACGCCGGTCAACGGCTTCACCTGGCGAACCGTGCCGGTTGCATTGCCGCTGAAGGACGAGCCGGGTTACGACGTGGCCAAGAACCGGGCCCTGATGGAAGACGTTCAGACACCCGACAAGGAATGGATGCAAGCGGCCCGGCGGGTTGCGCTGGCCGAGTGGATGGAGCAGCCCATCGAACTCGGCCTGCTGCGCATCGGGCCGGCCGACCTGGTCCACCTGCCGGGCGAAAGCGTGATCGAGTTCCAGTTGTTCACGCAGGCGCAGCACCCCAACCGCTTCACGGCCGTCGCGGCCTACGGCGATTTGGCCACCGGCTACATATGCGAAGAGGCGGATTTCGCCGAAGGCGGCTACGAGCCAAGTGCGTCGCACGTCGCGCCGGAATCCGAAGGCATCTTCAAAGAGGCCATCCGCAAACTGCTTCAATAGCACAATCCCTAACCCGGGCCAGGTGTTGTCATGACACGATCTTGCATGGTAGTGCTCGGTATCTTGTCCGCCGCCGGCGTGTGTCGTGGCCAGGACATGGCCGAACTCGAAGCCGACCATGGCGTCCAATCCGAGTTTGTCACGCCCCACACGGCTTGGGCCACGCCCTACGTGCACGGCGAGACCCGAGTGCTGTTTTTCGTCAACGGGCGCGGTACCAACGCCCGCGAAGTGATCGAGTTGAAGCAGCGTTTCGACCTCGATCCTCAAATGGTCTTCTGGACGCGCGTCGTCGATACAACCCGCGACGAGTGGCACGGCGGCGAGAACGGCGTCCGGCGGATGGCGCGGCTGCTGACGGAACGATGGGACGCGTTCGTCTTCTCGGGGGCATCGTTGGACAACGTGCCGGTCGAGCAGCAATACACGATTATCAAGGCGGTGACCGGTGGCGCCGGACTGGTTCTGGTCGGTACCGACGACCGGCGCGTGTTGAAGGACAAGAACCGGCTCCAGACGTTCCCTGCGCTGTTGCACGACGTCAACGGTGCCGCGGCCTTCACCGTACTGCAAGGCCGCGGCGTGCGCCTGCCCCAATGCCCGACAATCGAGTACCGGCGCGGTTGGGAAGTGGAGTACGACCAGTGGAGTATGCGGCTGGGCAAGGCCATCCTGTGGGCGGCAGGCAAGGAACCGGCGCTCAGTCTGACGGTCGCGCCGAAGGATGAAGAACTTGACCGCGCGACGCTGCCGGCTGCGGCGGCCACCCTGCAATGGCAAGCAGCACCCCAAGGCACCGTTGCCGACATCAAGCTCCGGCGCGACGATGGCCAGGTTGTGCTTGCCGGCCGGCATACGTTGGATGGCCCGGAGGGCGAACTTGAACTGACCATCCCTCGCGTGCGTTCCGGCAGGTACTGGCTGGACGCCGTGGCGCGTGACGGCCAGCGCGCGGCCGGCTTTGCCAGCACGCCGCTGACCGTCGTCTGCCCTCAGCAGGACGTGCGCCTTGCACTCGATCAGGACTGGGCCGAAGTTGGCGAGCAAATCGCAGGCAGGGTTCACGTTGCCGGCGATTCCGGGGATGGCCGGCGTGTGGTTGTCAGCCTGATCGACCGGCGGGGACGGCAGATCGCACGGCATATTCTTGCCTCGGACACGGCCGAGCAGCCGTTCCGCTTCACGGTCGAGCCCTGGTTCCCGATGCTGCTGGAAGTGCGAGCCACGCTCGCCGACGGGGAGAGCGAAGTCGCCTCGGCCTGGCAGTTCGCGCGGGTTGTGAAGCGGCATCGCGGCCGGTTCAACTTCCTCATGTGGGATATCCCCTACGGAACCCTGGCGCCGGCCGCCCAGGCGAGCCTGGCCGCAACCGGCGTGACGGTACACCTGACCAGCGGCCCTCCGCCGCCGTATGTTGCGGCGCACGATATCGCCTGGATTCCTTACACAACGCACGTTGCCGCCGACAGAGACGAGCAGGGAGTCATGAAGCCTGCCTGCTGGAACGACGAGGCCGCGATTCAGGCGCACGTAGACAAGGTCGTGGACGCCAGCCTCGCCTCGCGTCAACATGGCGTGTTCGCCTATTCGCTGGGCGATGAGATCGCGGTGCGCGGCTCATGCCTGAGTCCCCATTGCCTGGAAGCCTACCGCCGGTACCTGCGCGAGCAGTACGGCGAAATCGCAGCATTGAACGCATCGTGGGGCACGCGATACGGCGGGTTCGACGAGGTGCACCTGAGCAGGCCTGACGACAATGACGAGGCCGAGGCGCTGCGGGCCGGCAACTTCCCCCGCTGGTTCGACCGCCAGGCGTTTCAATCCTACAACTTCTGCAAGCTGTGCGAGCGGTTCGGCGACGGTTTCCGCCGCATCGACCCGCACGGCATTTGCGGCTTTGAAGGCGCGGGAACGTTTCGCAATGCCGACGACCTGGACGGGTTCGTGCGTTACAACACCTTCTGGTCCCCGTATCCGGGCACGGCCGACGAGGTGCTGCGCTCCATCGCGCCCCGCGACTTCCCGCGGGCAAACTGGATGGGCTACACCAAGGACGCCGACTCGCTGCTGGGCCGCTACTGGCGAATGATCACGCGCGGGTGCGACAGCGTGTGGTGGTGGCGATGGGAGGTGGTGGGCCGGTTTCGCGGCTGGCTGGCCCCCAACCTCGATCCGTATCCGGCCGTTCGCGATATCCTGCAGGATACGCAGATCGTGCGCGACGGACTGGGCGACCTGCTGCTCCGATCCGAAATGCAAACCGACGGCGTCGGCATCCTGTACTCGCTGCCATCGGCCTACGCGACAAAGGTCCAGGCTTCGCCAACGTTCGGGACTTACGAAAACAGCCATGCCGCGTTCCACAGTGCCCTGCGCGAACTGGGGCTCAACTTCCAATACTTCACCGACCGGCAAGTGCGGCTCGGCGAGGTCGACCTGCGCGGGTTCAAGGTCATCGTCCTGCCGATGACGCAGGCGCTGTCCGGGCAGGAGGCCGAGATGCTTCGCAGCTATGTGCGCGACGGCGGCGTGCTGATTGCCGACGTGCGCCCGGCGATCTACGACGGCCACGTCAAACCGCTGGCCGCGGGGCAGTTGGACGACGTGTTCGGAGTGCAGCGCACGGGCGTCGAGGCGGCGCGGGTGAGCAATGGCACGATTGCGGTGCCTGTAACGGGCGAGACTCGCGAATCGGTCGAGCTGGCGAAGGTGCGAGTCGACGCCGGCATCCAAGCCACCACGGCAACCGCGGCAGGTTCCGCCGGCGACGTTCCCCTGTGTTTGAGCAACGGCTTCGGCCAGGGGCAGGCTTTCCTGCTGAACCTGGCCATGGACGGCTTTCCCGCATTGAACTCGCAGAACACGCTGGAGGCATCCGCCCACCTCTTTCGCCAACTGCTCGATCGAGCGCGGGTCGTTCCGGCCATCCGGCTGACCGCCGCCGATGGCCAACGTCTGCGCAATGTCGAGATCACTCGTTGGACGAACGGGCCCGTGCAAATCGTCTCGGTGTTCCGACATGCAGGCATGGCCGAATCGGCAACTCTGAGCCTTGAGCAGCCGCTATACGTTTGCGACCTCAAGAGCCGCAAGGACCTCGGCCGCCAACAGACGGTGAATGTGACCATCACGCCCTACCGCGCTATGTTCTACGCGATTTCGCCGCAGCCGCTGAAGCCGGTGGAATTGAAGGCCGTGGCGTCGAAGGTCTCGGTCGGAAGCGTGCAGCATGTTACCGTGACCTCGCCCTTGCCGGAAGGCTGGCAGGCGGTCAAGGTGCAGGTGACCATGCCAGACGGAAGCCCGGCCGACTGGGTAGACGCCGTCGCCGTAACGGACCATCAGGGCGTTGTGGTCGACGTGCCGGTAGCCTGCAACGATCCGAAAGGCACCTGGACCGTAAATGCGACGGAGTTGTATACGGGCGCCACGACGACGGCGACGTTTGTCGTCGAGTAGCGGCACATGATAAGACATAACATGCAAGGGGCGTTATCATGAACAAATACTGCCTGGGTTGGGTGGCCTGTATCGCGGTGATCTCATGCACCCTGTCCGCCGCACAAGAATCGCAGGTGCTGATGACCGATTCCGGCGTCCAGATTGTGACCATCGGTCCAGGAGCGCCGCCGCACACCGTCGGCCTGCAAGGCCATCGGCAGGTGATCACGATGGATACCGGGTCGCGCATCTACGGCCTGCGTTATGGAGTCGCCCTCGACCCGAACGACTCGAAGGCGGCCATTCCGGGCGAAGGCTATATCGGAATGCCTGAGCCGGTCGGCTGCAACTGGTATGCCGGCGGGTTTCTCGACGTCGTGCTGAACGGACAGAGCATCGGCAAGACGTTTATCCACTCGCTCACCGGGCGGAGTTCCGGCGCCCGCGGTACGACCGATTTCGTTTTCGATACCTCGCAGGCCGTGGTGCGGGTGCGATTCGTCGCCCGGGCCGGCGAGGATTGCCTGTTCGCCCAGGTGCTGCTGGAGCCGAAGGTCCAGATCACGTCGGTGCGGGTTTCGGTGCGATGTTACCCTTCGGCGTTTGTCAGCCACGCGGGCCGCCACGTACTGACCGTGGCACGGAACCTTGCCCAGGGTGAGCGTGCGGAACTGACGATCGTCGACGAGTGGTGGACCCTGTACTACGACAACGTCTACGACGCCGGATACATCTCCGCCCAGCACACCGGCGCCGGGCCGTGCGCCGCACTATGGCTACCCGCCCAGACCGAGAAAGCCGGCTTCACCGTCGCGAGTTACGGCATCGAGACAGCGTTCAACCTGAAGCCCGATCTACGCGACTTCCGGTTCGTCTTCTTCGACTACGCCGGCAAGACCAACGAGGTGGCGAAGACCGATTTGCAGGCGCGGGCTCCATCGCTATTGCGTGAACTGGCCGATTTCGCGTTCACCGACCCCAATCTCGCCCGCTGGCCGCTGGCTGAAAAGCAAGCGGAGGTTGAAAAGGTGCTCGCGCTCGTACCCGACGACAAGGAAGCCGCCGCCCAATACCAGCGCTGGGCTGGGGAGTTGGCCGCTCAACTGGAGCTGGTGCGTTCCAGTTCCTCCGGAGCCATTCTGGCCGAAGCCGCAGCAGCCGCCACCATCAGCCAATGGGAACGCGGACTGCCCGCGTTGAAACTGAAAGCCCTGTTAAACGAGATATGAAAGGAGCAACCCATGACTGCAAGACTGACTCGGCGGCAATGGCTGGGCCGCGCCGCTGTACTCAGTGCCGGCGCCGCGGCAACGGCACAAGCTGCGCCGGCACCGTCCTCGAAACTGGCCGACGCAGGCTGGTGCTGGGACGGGCAGGCGATCAACGGACAGTGGCAATTGTCCATCTTCGGCGCCGGCGAGGGTACCCGCTGGTTCGGCTTGCGCAAGTGCTGCTTCATGTTCCATCCGAACACGGCCCTGGCCATGGAGAAGCTCCGCGACATGGAACAGGTCGTTTGCGAAATCTCGAAATGGGAATACCAGAGAGTCGAGCATCCGGACTACAAGGGCCTCGGCGCCCCGGTCCGGTGCAACCACGACGGCCGCATCGAGCGCAAATGCCGCGAGGCCGAGATCGTCAGCCGCCTGTCGCCCGACTTCCCGAACCTTATCGGCGCCATCGACGACGATCTGTACGGCAAGATCCGGCGGGAAGGCATCACGCCCGACGAGTATGCCAAGGTGCGCGAAGCGCTGACCAGTGCCAACCCGAAACTGAAGCTCCGCGGCGTGGTGTACTCGCACGAACTCGACGCCGAAAAATGGGCCGGCTTCACCGACCTGCTCGACGCGGTGACTCTTTGGGTCTGGGCTTCGAAAGACCTGGTCCACCTCGAGCGTTACGTGGACGAGTGCCGCGCGATCTTCCCCAACACCGAGCTTCTCATCGGCTGCTACCTGCGCGACTTCACGCTGCTCGACGGCGTGCCGATGGAACTACTGAAGCACCAGTGGGAAGTCGTGCGCAAGCTCGTCGGCAACGGCACCGTGAGCGGCTATTCAATACTTGGCGGCTTCCTGATCGACCTGCACCCGAAACAGGCTCGCTGGGTGCGCGACTTCATTCACCAGTAGCCGGGGAAGACCGTAGCGGGCGAGGGGCGCGAGATACCTCCCCCCACGCCCCCGCCGACCCTGCGTCGGCGGAGCGATGATTGGCCACTACACGCGCGGAAGCGCAGGCTTTCGTTTTCGCCCGCCGCGGCGGGCGAAAACGAAGGGTTTCCCCAGGTTGTAGTGGTCAATCATCGCCCCACCGGGACGGGCCCGGATGGTGGCGGAAGCGTGTTGTGTTGGCTATATTCGGTTCCGCGAATCAATTGCAGACGGTAGCCAAGGTCAATGAGGCCGAGGCCGATTCAGCTCTGTATTTCTCACATGAGGTATCGTGCCATGCATCGCGATTGGATGATTCCGATTTTGATCATCCTGCTTTCCGGTTGTGACAGCGCCGGTTTGGGTGTCCCTGAATCTACGAGCCGGGACGGCGTCGGCCCCCTCCGCGGGCTGTGGGAGATCGTATCTTACCATGAGAACGGTGAGCCGGACAATGAAAGCGGGGGAGTAGGAATGCAATGGCTCTTCGAGGGTGGCAAGATGGTGCTTATGAAGGATGTGCGAGATAAGGCGCGGGCACGAGAGGAGGCGTATCGTTGTGACGTCAATGAGGAGCTTCGACACGTCGACTGGATTATCGAAGTCGACGAAGACCTCCATCTTCGGATGAAGGGCATCTACTTGCTCGAAGGAGACACGCTAACCATCTGCAGAGCGTTCGCCGATCAAGATCGTCCGACGAGACTGTCCACCGAACCCGGTGACGATCTCGGCGTATTCGTATTCAAGCGAGTTAATCAGCCCGGGGGAACTGCGCCGGACAGGTGATGGCGGACGCTCTGGAGGCATGCCGGAATAGAGGCCAAGCTGGCGTTGCTGAATGACTTACACCGTCCAATCGGCCTGTGATTGGCGGACATGCACAGGTGATGCAGACCCGGGCATACCTGAACGCCAAGCCGCAAAGACGCTAAAGGAAGACCCGAACATCCACCCGCCACCCCAATGATCGGCTTGACGCAATCCGTGCATGAGCGACACGCCTTGCATTCCCGACGACCTTTCCGCCTGCCAGGCGATCATCGTCGAACAGGCCCGCACGATCACCGAACTGCACGAGAAGGTGCAGGAGCAGGAGCTTGAGATCAACGGACTCCTGCAGCGGGCGTATCGCAACCGCAGCGAACGGTACCGGGAAGCCCCGAACCAGTTGATGAAGCAGGTCGCAACCGGACGGAAGAATTGGCTCTTTGTGGGCAGCGTGGAGGCGGGTGAGCGTGCGGCCGATTTCTTTGCACTCGTCAGCAGTGCGTTGCGGAACGACCTCGACGTATGTGCGTACGTGAAGCACGTGCTCGACCGGCTCCTGGCCGGCGAGAAGGACTACGCCGCGCTGCGGCCCGACCATTGGGCCGCTCAGCATCCGGAGCACATCCGCGTCTATCGCCAGGACGAGCGTCGCTACCGCGCCGACGCCCGCCAATCCCGTCGTGCCGCCCGCCGCCGCCCCTCGAAGCCCACCTAACACCCCCAGTTGCCCCATGGGACTGGTGCGCGCTTACCTAAGGCCAGAGCCATCTACCGGCAAATCGTAGACCGCAAGACGCCGAAGTGACGTCAGGCCAGACAAGAGCTGAAGGTCGCCATCGGTTAGCGTGCCACCGCTGAGATGCAACTTATCAAGCCTTCTTAGCCTGTTGAGCTGGCTGCAAACGCGTGCGAAGCGTTCCCCAGACTCCACCTGACTCAACTCTACGGAAGACACATGCAACTGCTTCCAGCTCACCGGCACGCCGTCCGATTCTAGTCGTCTTGCCACCTGGAGGTCATTATAATACTCGATTCCGGTCCACAGCGCCACAAGACTTGCCCATAACGGACTCCCGGCTAGACGATTTCGCCGCGGCCGGCGTTCTTGGCGTACTTCTGGCGCTGCTTGGCGTTGATGCGGCGTTCCTTCAGACATACGGCCTTTCCGACGCGGTCGCGCAGGAAGTACAGCTTCGCCCGGCGGACAACGCCTGCCCGCGTCACGGCAATCTTGGCGATTCGCGGCGAATGCAGCGGGAACTTGCGTTCGACGCCTTCGCCCTGGACGATCCGGCGCACGGAGAACATCTCGCGCGTTCCGGAGCCGCTTCGGGCGATCACCACGCCGGTGAATACCTGGATGCGCTCCTTCTCGCCCTCGAGAATGCGGCAATGAACGTCAACCGTATCGCCAATCTCAAAATAGGGCAACTCTTCTTTCATGCTGGTCTTCTCGACCAGGTTCATAAGCTGCTGGCTCATCGTCTTGCCGCTCCTTTCATGTCGTGTATGCCGGCCGCCGGCCGGGCGTGTGTTGTTTCGGATGGTTCTTGTTGGTTCGATCGGAGGCTGGTCAAAGAGACAGCCCCATATTGGATATCATTCGGCGAGCAAGTCGGGCCGGCGAAGTTGCGTTCGCCGCCTTGCGTCCTGCTCGCGCCAGCGGGCAATGGCTTCGTGGTTGCCGCTGAGCAAAATATCGGGTACCTCCAGGCCACGGTACTCGCGCGGGCGGGTGTACTGGGCGAACTCCAGCCAGCGCCGGCCGCCCGAAAACGAGTCGAACTGGCTGCTGTCCTCGTCGCCCAGCACGCCGGGCACCAGGCGGATGGTCGCGTCGATGATGACCATGGCCGCCACTTCGCCCCCATTGAGCACGTAATCGCCTATCGATATCTCCTCGGGTTGCAGTATTTGCCGGATGCGTTCGTCGAAACCCTCGTATCGCCCGCACAGGAGCATTAACCGCCGATGCCCGCAAAGCCGCTCCACCGCCGCCTGATCCAGTCGCCGCCCCTGGGGCGTGAGCATGACCAGGTGAGCGGGGTCCGGATGCTTGCCGCGAACGTCTTCGACGCACTCGACCACCGGCTCCACCTTCATCACCATGCCCGGCCCGCCGCCGAACGGCCGATCGTCGACCGAATGATGCTTGTCGTGCGTCCAGTCGCGGATGTCGTGCAGGCACACCTCGACCAGGCCCCGCTCGATGGCCAGCCGCAACAGGCTCTGACCGAGGTAGCCCTGGAACATTCCGGGAAACAGGGTCAGCACATCGAAGCGCATCATTCGACCGGGCGGCCAGGTGCCGCGGTTAAGCGTCGGCCATCTGCGGTTCCGACGATTCCTCGGCGGGCGTTTCCTTCGGGGCGATCACGACCGGCTCCGTTCGCCGCCGGGACTGCGCCAAACGGTCCAGCGCCTGCCGCTGGGCGTCGAGGTGCGAGCCCCCGGTGCCGTACTTCTTGATCAACACCTGGACCTTCTCCGACGGCTGCGCGCCGACTGAAAGCCAGTAGTCGACGCGTTCGCCGTTGAGGATCGCCCGAGCGTCCGTTTCCGGCACGAGCGGATCGTAGGTGCCCAGTTCTTCGAGCACGCGCCCGTCGCGGGGGCGCCGGGAGTCCGTCGCACAAATGCGGAAAAACGGTCGGTGACGCCGGCCCATCTTCTTCATACGAATTCTTACTGCCACGCGGTATCCTCCAATCGGGTTGTTTGTCCTCGGTCTGCACGCGCCGGCGGGGGCGTCCCGGCAAGGCACTCGCAGCCGGAGTGGATTACGGTCGTTTCTTTTGTTTCTTCTCTCGTTTCCGTTGCCGGGCTTCCCGGTCTCGAATCTTCTTCAGTTTCGCCCGCTCTTGCGAGGTCAGCCGTTTGCCGGTCCCCTTCTTCTGTTTGGCGATTCGCCCGCCGGGGCTGAGCATGCCACCCTGAGTCATTTGCTGCATGGTCTTCATGCGGTCGCGAATGCTCATGGTCGACATTTTCTTCATGATGTCGGCGATGCCGTCAAACTGCTTGACCAGTTCGTTGACTTCGTGCGGCTGGACGCCGGCCCCGGCGGCAATGCGCCGCCGCCGGCTCTGGTCGATCACCCTTGATGGATTGCGCCGCTCGTCGGGCGTCATCGAGTCGATAATGCCGCGGAGACGGCCCATGTCTTTGTCGGCGTCCACCTCGCCCATCATCTCGGTGAGCTTTCCCATGCCGGGGATCAGGCTCATGACCTTATTCATGGGCCCCAATTTCGAGGTCTGGCCGATAAGCTTCTTGAAGTCGTCGAGGGTGAACTCGCCCTTGCGGAGCCGGGCCTCCTGCTCGGCCATTTCGTCCTGGTCCAGCTTGCGCTGGGCCTGCTCGACCAGGCTCACGACGTCGCCCATGCCGAGAATGCGGCTGGCCATGCGGTCCGGGTGAAACTCTTCGATCGAGTCGAGATGCTCGCCCGTTCCCACGAACTTGATGGGGACGCCGGTAATGTGTTTCACCGACAGCGCCGCGCCGCCGCGGGCGTCGCCGTCGAGCTTGGTCATAATGACGCCGTCCAGTTCCAGCGCCTCGTTGAAGGCCTTCGCGCTGAGGACCGCGTCCTGGCCCGTCATGGCGTCGACGACGAGGTATACCTGCTCCGGCTGGACCCGCCGGTCGATGCGGCCCAACTGCTGCATCAGCTCCTCGTCGACGTGGAGGCGGCCGGCGGTATCGAGCACCACCACGTCCACCTCGCCCTTCTTCGCCTCCCGCACGGCGGCCTGGCACAGGGCGACGGGGTCCTTCGCGCCGGTGTCGGCAAATACCGGCAGGCCCAACTGCTCGCCGAGAATCTGAAGCTGGTGGATGGCCGCCGGACGCTGCAAGTCGGCGGCGACGAGCATGGGTTTGCGCCCGCGCTCCTTGAGCATCCGGCCGAGCTTCCCGCAGGTGGTCGTCTTGCCAGACCCCTGAAGCCCGCACAGCATCAGCACCGTGGGAGCGCCGGGCCGCAAGTGCAGCGAGTGGTCCACCGGGCCCATCAACCGGACCAACTCCTGGTAGACGATGCCGATCAACTGCTGGCTGGGATCGAGCGACTTCAGCACCCGCTCGCCAACCGCTTGCTCCCCCACGCGGGCGACGAAATCCTTCACGACGGGCAGGCTGACGTCGGCTTCGAGCAGTGCCTGCTGCACCAGGCGCAGACCATCGCGCATGTTCGCTTCGGTCAGTTTTCCACGGCCGCGCAACGTGCGGATCGCGGAATCGAGACCTTGTTGAAGGGATTCGAACATGGCAAGGTTTTGCGGTTGCTGGACTCTCAGGCAACGGGGCGACCCTAGACCCCAAGCCGGGCCGGGGCGCGGAATCCCTTAGTTTACCGAACCCCCACCCCCTTTGGCAATGCGTTGGAGAAAAAAAACGTCGAAATTGACACCTGCCAATCCGAAACCTAGATTTTCTCGGGATTCCTGTCCCTGCGTGGCATAGGAGTTTGGCGATTGGTGGGGTTTTTCGGGCTCGTGCCACGAAAACTGAGCCACGAACTCGATCGACGGTCGCCCCAAAAAGGAGCCATTTCGGCTCTTCCGTTTCTGGGTGCAGGCTGCGTCCTGCTGGAGTCCCGGCTTCAGCCGGCGCGAAGAAACCGCCTAAAGGCGGCACTCCAACCCGGCGAGTCGCACGTAGAAACGGAAAAGCCACCAATTTCGTAACCCTTTACTGCCCCCCGAAAGGTGGCAACAAGAAGAGGCTTTACCGATGATCCGCACCGCTTGCACGGCAGTCCTTTTCTCGCTGGCATTGCTTCCCTCTTCCGCGTCGGCTCAAGAATGGGCTCGGAAGATGTTCAAGACAACGGAGCACGATTTCGGTAACGTGGCCCGCGATGCGACGGTGGAGTTCGCTTTCGAGCTGGAGAATCTCTATCTCGAGGATGTGCATATTGCCCAGGTTCACTCGACCTGCGGGTGCACGACGCCTCGTATTGAGAAGGAACTTCTGAAGACCTACGAAACCGGCGCGATCATTGCCCACGTTAATACCGACCGGTTCCTTGGCCGCAAAGGGGCGACCCTCATCGTCACCTTCGACAAGCCGTATTACGCACAGGTCCAGTTGCGCGTGAGCGCTTTTATATGCAACGACGTAGTGTTCGATCCCGGGAGCGTGCAGTTCGGCACGGTCGAGCAGGGTGCCCCGGCCGAGGCCAGGGTCCGTGTGCGATACACAGGCCGTAGCGATTGGAAAATCCTCGACGTGAAGCACTCCAACCCGCACCTCTCCGTGCAGTCGGTGGAAGCCGAGCGGCAGGGTGGGCGAGTCGCTTACGACTTGGTCGTCTCCATGGACGGCAACGTCCCACCGGGTTACATCCGGGATCACTTGCTGCTGGCCACCAACGACCGGGCCCGTCCGCAGGTGCCTCTGTTGGTCGAGGGTTCAGTCGTATCGGGCGTGGTCGTCAGTCCGGCATCGCTGTTCATGGGCGTGGTGGAACCGGGCCAGGAGGTTACGAAGCAACTGGTCGTCCGCGGGAAGCAGCCGTTCCGCATCGTGTCGATCGACTGCGAGGATCCCAACTTCCGGTTCGATACGTCGGGCGCCGACACACCCAAGCCGGTACACCTGGTGCCCGTCACATTCTTGGCCGGCTCCGCTGGCGGGAAGATCAGCCGGACGATTCGCATCCAGACCGATTCGGGCACGATCACAGTACCGGAGCTTCCAGCTTACGCCGTCGTGACCCAGAGCACGGCACGGTAGGTTGCGGCCCACACTACGGCGCGGAATGCTTGTTCCCCGGACAGGTATTCGGATGGTCCTGCAACTGGACGATGTTCGCGTCGCACGACTCCCGCGCCGCAGAAGGGCACCGTTCACACGAAGCGCACGTTGGCGGCGCGCCGCGTTTGCCCGCCCGGCGCAGGCGGTGGATCAAATAGCCTCCCGCGGCCAACAACGCCACGGCCACGAGGTATTCCTGCCACGAATCCATAGCGATTGTGCCTCTCTGCCCATTTAAGGCTGGTCTGCCCGCGGTACGCGGTTGCCGGGGTTCAACCCCCGGCGGAAATCCACGTGCCGATCTGATACGTGATGAACGCTCCGATATAGGCCAGCAGGGTCATGTAGGTGAACGCGAAGGCGGGCCATCGCCAGGTGCCGGTTTCCTGCCTCATGACGGCCAGTGTGGCTGCACACTGGGCGCAGAGGGCGAAGAACACCAGGATGGAAAGGGCGACGGGCGTGGTGAAGACCGGGCGGTCGGAGTCGTCCCACGTGGCGGCCCGCATCTTCTGTTGCAGCCGGTTCAGATCGTCCTCCGAGTCGTGGTCGAGGTCGTCACCCAGGTTGTAAATGACGCCCATGGTAGCAACCACCACCTCGCGGGCCGGCAAGGAGGCGAGCACGGCGCACCCGATGCGCCAGTCCCACCCGAGCGGCCGAACCACCGGCTCGATGAACCGGCCCAGATGCCCCAAGATGCTCTGCCGCTGCTGCTCACCGGTAATCTCATGGCCGAGTTCGGCGATTTCCTCAGCCAATTCATCGTGCCGCGGCGTGCCGGGGGGCAAGTGTTCCATTTCCGCCAGGAGCGACTGGCGAGCCTGACGCAACGGCGCCACCGACGGCGGATGCTGTGGATAGTAGAGCGCAGCCCAAACGAGAATCGATACTGCAAAGATCAGTGTCCCTGCACACCGCAAGAATTGCCACGCCCGCTGTGTTACCCGGTACGCCACATTTCGCGGTGAAGGCCACTTGTAGCTTGGCAGCTCCAGCAGGAACGGCGGTGTCGACCCGCGCAACAGCGTGCGTTTCATCACCAGTGCCGCAAGGACCGCCACGACGATCCCCAGCGCGTACAATCCTGCCAGAACGAGTCCCTGAAGGTTCAGCACGCCACCCAGGTAGGTCCACGATGGAATGAACGCCGCGATGAGCAGCGCGTAAACGGGCAACCGCGCCGAGCAAGTCAGCAGCGGCGCCACAAGGATGGTGGTGAGCCGGTCCCGCTCGTTCTCAATCACCCGCGCGGCCATGATGCCCGGCACGGCGCAGGCGAAGCAGGAGAGCATGGGGATGAACGCCTTGCCGCTGAGGCCGACGCGCGCCATCGTGCGGTCGGCCAGGTAGGCGGCGCGGGCAATATATCCGCAGTCCTCCAGCACGGCGAGGAACAGGAACAGGATGGCGATTTGCGGCAGGAACACGATAATGGCGCCCACGCCTCCGATCACTCCCTTCTGCAGCAAGCTCTGGAGTGCCCCCTCGGGCATAGCGTCTGCCACCCACTGGCCCACCTGCTCGACCCCGAGTTCGATCCAGTCCATCAGCGGCTGGGCGCCCACGAAAACGGCCTGGAACACGACAACCATGACCATCACGAACGCGAGCACGCCCCAGACCCGGTGCGTGAGCACCGAATCGACGCGGTCGCTGAACGAGGGGCGATCATGCTCCGGATGGCGGACCACGCCGTCGAGCATCTCCTGGACCCATGCATAGCGTGCCCGGGTTTCGACGCCGGGGACTTTGCAGCCGTCCTGGGCCAGGCGTGCTCGGGCCAGGGCCAATTCGTTCCCCGTGCCCGTCGGCAGGCGTCCCCGGGCCATCATGTCCGACTCCAGGTATCCCCCCGCGTCCAGCAGCAGCCGCCGAACCAAGCCGCTGGATGGCGGCTCCCCGCCGGAAACCGGCGCGGTCTCGAACCGGCTGCGCAGCTGGGCCACCTCGCGTTCAAACGCTTCGGGAAACGGCGTCATGCGTTCCGGAGCATGCAGATCAAGCTCGCCAGCCAAGGCCGCCCTGAGTTCATCCAATCCGAGCCGCCGGTTGGCCTGGATGCCCACCACAGGTATCGGCAGCCGCCGGCGGAGCGCCGCCAGGTCGACTTCAATGCCGTGGTCGGCGGCCACATCGAGCATGTTGACCGCCAGAACAACGGGTAGGCCGAGTTCCAGAACCTGGCTGAGCAGATACAGGCTGCGTTCGAGGTTGCATGCGTTGGCAACGAACACCACGGCCTGCGCATGGTCCAAGCCCTTGAAGTCGCCCAGCAGCACTTCGCAGGCGACCATTTCATCGCGGCTGCGCGGGGCCAGACTGTACAGGCCGGGCAAATCGAGCACTTCGAGCTGCCGGCCGTCCAATGTCATGTGCCCGGCCTTGCGTTCGACCGTTACCCCAGGGTAATTGCCCACATGCTGGCGCACGCCGACTAAGGCGCTGAAAAGTGTCGATTTCCCGGTGTTCGGGTTACCTACCAAGGCGACCGTGATGACGCGCTCGGCAGTGGTCGGTGGTTGTGGAGGCATTCCCGGCGAGATCAGATACTTCGTTCAACGAGAATGCGGAGGTCGGCATCGGATCGGAGGCAGACCTTTCCACCTCCGATGCGGAGGATGCACGGGTTGCCGGTCCGGAACATTCGGATGCGGGAGCCTCCGCGCAAACCGAATTCTTCGAGACGATGCACGTCGTCGCAACGGCCGGTAATCCGGCTGACCGTTGCTGTTTCGCCTGCTATCAGTGATTCCAGGGGTACCGCTTTGTCGACCATACCGGGACATTCACGCAGTGAGGGGCTTCCTTAAATTGAGAATCAATCTCATCTTCAGGCAATTGTACTCTATGTCGGCAGGTGCGACAAGCGGTCGGCAAGCAAATCATACAGAAAGTGGAAATGCCGCCTCAACTGGCCACACAGGATAACCCATTCGAGCTATTCCTGCCGTTCTTCTTCATGTCCATTTTTGCCTTCGGACGGCCCGCCGGTCCTGCGGAGCGAGTAGGAGGCCAGTACGGAGCTGGTCACCGCGCTCCAGGGGCCGAACACAGCCGAGCCGAGCGCAGCGGCCGGGCTCTTCAGTACGTTCAAGGCCAGACCCGTGGCCATGCCGCCATTCTGAATACCGACCTCCTGGGCTACCGTGCGGCTATCGCGCCGGTCCAGGCCGGCGAGCCGGGCACAGCCATAACCGAGGGCGTAGACTTCCTGGCCCGGTTCGTCGCGAAGACCAGCCCGGGGCACCTCGCTCGCCTGTTCCGCGAACACTTCGATTGCAGCTTCACCGAGTACCTGCGCGAACTGCGAATGCACAAGGCGGTGAAGCTGCTCACCGGCAGCACCCAGCCGATCGGGCACATCGCGGCGCTGGTCGGCTATGCCGATCCCTCGCGCTTCGCACAGCATTTCCGGCGCCGGTTCGGCATCTCGCCCCGCGCCTACCGGCAGCGGTTTGCGGAACGGCGGCGGGCTGGGGGGCCGTAGGGGAGGGGAATCGCGGGGTGGCGAGAGGGAGAGGGGAAAAACGGAAAAGGGGAAATCAACCGTTATCCTCTGCGGTCTGCGGTGGCTCATTGCCTGCCACACGCAAGTAAAGTTTCGCCCTCCACTCGTTGTCCTGAAATGGGTCCATCGAATGCAAAACATGGGGCTCCGGCAGCGACCACTCGCTTCCCTCGTCTTCGGCCGCCGGCGTTACCGTCACCATATACTGCAATCCTTGCCGAACGAGTTCGGCCATCGATATCTCTTTGCGCCTGGCAGCCCGTTGTGCGGCGTCGAAAAGCCAAATCGGCAATTGAATTTGCATTCCTCTGCGAGTCCCACAGCGCGGGCGGTTCGGCAGCCGTAGCAGCCGCGGCAAGGCTGCTCAAAAGGACTGCGGCAAGAAAGCGGTTCCAGTGAGTGTGCATCGTCTGCTCTCCTCGGTTGCAGTTCGGTGTGTCGTTCCAAACGGTCGGTCCTGATCGCAAACTTAGTACTCAGTACCCAGTACCCAGTACCCAGTACCCAGTACCCAGTACTCAGTTCTCAGTTCTCAGTACCCAAGCCCCTTCCCCATCTCCCAACTCCCTCCTACGGCACATCAAAATTGAACGTGGCGTTGCCGGGCGGCAGGTCGACGGTGGTTTGGTATTCGGGAAAGAGGGCGTTGTCGCGCTGCTCGGTGGCTGGGGTGCCGTCGGTTCCGTAGATGGTAACCAGGTGCGGCCCGTCGACGGTGCCCAGGCCGCGGCGCGTGCGGTAGCGGCCGTTGCGAATCTCGGCCACGGCGCCGGGACCGGTGTTCGACTGCGCACCGTCGGGCGCGAACAAGATTCGGCCGCCGGGCACGGGCTGCCCTTGGTACGTCACCTCGCCCGATATCTCGTGACGGCCCGGCCCGCCCCGGTCGCACCCGGCCGCCAGCACCGCCAGTGTCAGCAGCGCCCCGGCCGCCGCTCGCGATGCGGAAGTGATCGTCATCGTGTCCATTAATATCATCCTCCGTGTGGTCTTTGGGTATCTTGTTAGAGTCCACGCGTTAGCGTGTCCATGTTGGAGTCCCGGCTTCAGCCGGCAAGGCACCTGCCGGAGTTCAAACTTCCGCCTGCGGAAACGCACCGGGATTCCCGAAAACACGCTAAAGCGTGAACTCCAACATTCGCACGCTAGAGCGTGAACTCCAACATTCGCACGCTAAAGCGTGAACTCCAACATTCGCACGCTAAAGCGTAAACTGCAACGGCTGCATCACGGCGTTGCCAGGGCCGAAATGGGGATAATGGCCATCTCGGCGCTGTTGCGGTTCGCGCCGCGCCCGCCGCAGTTCGAGTAAACCACGTACAGTTTGCCCTCGTGCTCCACCGCGTAGGGATACGACAACCGCGCGGCGGGGTGCGACTCGCCCGGGCCGTCGTGTACGGCGTCGCGGATGCGGTACACGGCAGAAAACACCGGCTCGCCCGGCCGGGTGACGGCGATGGTCAGCGGCGAGCGCCGGTTGCCGCTGTCGGCCGTGGTGGTGCAAACCAGGTAATGCTGTCCCGTGCTGAGCGTGCCGGTGTACGGTTTGCTGGCGGCCATGGGCAAGTTGCTCGGTCCGGAGGGCGTCCACGTCCGCCCGTAATCGTCGCTGGTGGCGGCCAGCGCGTACGCGCGGCCGCCCCACCGCGAGACGTTCAGAATCCGGGCGCCGTCGACGATGACCGTCGACTCGCCCCACACGCGCGACACGCCGGGTGCCGCGCAAATGACCACCATGTCCCACTGCGTCAGGTCTTCGCCGCGGCTGATGGCCACGGCCGGCAGGTGTTCGAGGTCGTACCCGCGGCCTACGCGGCAGCCCGACATGATCCAATTGCCGTCGTCCATCTTCAACGGCTCCTGCATGGGCCAGAATCCCTCGCCCACCACCGCGCCTTGGGGCTGCCACTGCCCGGTCGCTTCGTCCAGCAGGTAGGCGCGGGTATGGGTCCGCTGGAAGTGGTTGTAGAAGGCTCCCATGAATGCCCAGAGCTTTCCATCATGCGAAAGAAATACCCCGTGGCTGACGGCCAGGTTCTCTTCGCCCGGGTCCATGGTGAACACTTCGCCCCAGGTGTTGCCGCCATCGGGGCTCACCCGGCCGCGGGCTTCCTCGGTTTCGGTGTTCTCGCTTCCCTTGTTGTGTCCGAACGAGGCATACAGCTTACCCTTGTGCCAGCAGAGGGCCGCTCCGTGCAGCCAATTGTAACCGTCCACCTCGGGCTCGCGCTGTTTGATGACGCTGAAGGTCACGCCTTCGACCACGGGGATATCGTCGCTGGCAGGCAACTCGGCGCCGGCCCAAAGTTCGAACGGCTCTGGCAGCTTGGGCACCTCGTGCGTTGCGGCGACCGGCGTATACAACGCGGCCATCTCGTCCGCCGAAAGCGGCTTTGGCAGGAGCCGTGCTTCGTCCAGCGCTCCGAACAGAGTTTGCCAAATGCGGCCGTTGTCGTTCACACCGCCGAAGGTCAACGGCGCGCCGGTCGAAACGATCGGCCGGGTCAGGGCAATTTGCCCGGCCCGCCGCCCGTTCACCCACAGTTCGGCCCGATCCGGCCGCATCACCACGCCTACATGATGCCAATGGCCCAGCTCAGGCGGTTCTTCGGCCTCCACCGTTTGCCAATCGTCCTGGCGGACGTACAGTCGAATCTCTCCGTCGCGATCGATCATGACGCCCCACTCGCGCTCACCGAGCGAGTAGCGGTTCTTCGCGGCGATCATCTGCTGCCCGCGGTCCAAGGCATAGGGATTCACCCAGATGGCCAGCGTGAAGCCCTGCTCGCCGGCGGCAAGGCCCGCCGAATCGGCGACCTCCACGAGCGACTCGCCGTCGAGCAGCAGGCTGCTTTCCCGAATGCCGTCCGCTACGGTTGCCGTGCCGCGCACGGCAATCGACGCGTCGGTCGGCGAGTCGAGCGGCCAGTGATGCTCCGCCGCCGCCAGTGGCTGGCTCAGTAGCAAAGCAAAACAGATACCGGCGATGGTGATCGTCTTCATGGCAGGATGCTTTTCCGTTCTCTGTCGGGATTGTCCGTCTTGTCAGTGTATAATCGGGGGAAGAAATAAGGCAAGACAATTCCGAATACGGCCTATTCCTGCGCGCGATTCGGCATAGAACCGCCGGAATCCGGCCGGCATCATGCTTCCGTTGGGCTGCGTTCAGTATCATTGCGTTAGTGTTCGGCAAGATTCTCTGGCAGACGCAGAAAGGCGATTCTGAACGCGTGCGGATGCTTGCGGCGAGCGTGTCCCCGCCGGGCTCGTCCCGGCCGGGTTGATGACTGGCCAGCTACAGGCCGCACACGTGACGCACTTCGCTTCCCGCGCCGCCCCGGCCGCCGCCAAAGCGGCGGCCGGGGCGGCGCGGGAAGCATGAGGGTTCCTCCGCAACTCGGCGGTGGTAGCCGACCAGTCACGAATCCTCCGGGGCAAGCCCGGAGGTGAGCAGCGTGTGTAAACCGCAACTTCCATGTGATGGAAGCTCCAAGCCAAACACGCCAGAAAAACTTGCCGCACACTCGCGTTACGTCCTCTTGACTTCTCGACGCTGCCAATCGACACTGGACCAGCGCCCAGCCGCTGTCGCGTCTGCCGGCCCATTTATGATCAAGGGACCACGTATGGCCAAACTCAAAGAACCTCGTTTCTCACTTGGCGTCGATTTCGGCACCAATAGCGTTCGGGCACTGGTTGTCGATGCGGCCGACGGCGGCGAAGTGGCGTCGGCGGTGTTCAACTACCCGAGCGGGCAAGACGGCATTCTGCTGGACCCGAAGGACCCGAACCTGGCTCGGCAGAACCCGGCCGACTATATCGAGGGCTTCCGCCGGGCGGTGGCCGGTGCGGTGCGCGCAGCGAAGCGGGTGGACGGCTTCGACGCGGGTCGCGTGGTCGGCATCGGCATCGACACGACCGGCTCGACCCCGCTGCCGGTCGACCGGTCCGGCCTGCCGCTTGCCCTGAAGGCCCGGTTTGCCACGAACCCGGCGGCGCAGGCGTGGCTGTGGAAAGACCACACCTCGCACGCCGAAGCGGCCGAGATGACCGACCTGGCCCGGCGGCGCGGCGAGCCGTACCTGGCCAAGTGCGGCGGCACGTACAGCAGCGAATGGTTCTGGTCGAAAATCCTCCACTGCAAACGCACCACGCCGAAGGTGTTCGACGCCGCCTTCGCCTGGGTGGAGCAGTCCGACTTCCTGCCCGCGTACGTCACCGGCAACCTCAACCCGGCCGCCATGCCGCGCAACATCTGCGCGGCCGGGCACAAGGCGATGTACGGGCATTGGTGGGGCGGGCTGCCGAGCCGCGAGTTCCTCGACGCGCTCGAGCCCGGCCTGGCTCGCGTGCGCGAAAGCTACGCCGCCGAGGCCGTCCCCGCCGACCGCAAGGCCGGCACGCTCGCGCCGGACCTGGCCAGGACAACCGGTCTGCCCGAAGGCATTCCCGTGGCCGCGGGCATCCTCGACGCCCACGCGGGGGCGGTCGGGGCGGGCATCGCGCCCGGCCGGCTGGTGAAGATCATCGGCACGAGCGCCTGCGACATGATCGTCGCGCCGCTGGGGGGACTGTCCCAATTTTCGCGGCACGGGGAACGGTCTACCCAATCGGCCACCGGTTCCGCCGCGAAAATGGGACTGTCCCCTTCCGGTATGCACGGCGCCAACCTGGCCGATATCCCCGGCGTGTGCGGCATGGTGCCGGGCGCCATCGTGCCGGGCATGTGGGGCCTGGAGGCGGGCCAGTCGGCCGTGGGCGATATCTTCAACTGGTTCGTCTCACACATGGCGCCGCGCCGCTACACGGCCAAGGGCGATCCGCACGCCAACCTCACCGCCGAAGCCCAACTGCTCAAGCCCGGCGAAAGCGGGCTGCTCGCGCTCGACTGGAACAACGGCAACCGCAACGTGCTGATCGATCCGCTGCTGACGGGCCTGCTGGCGGGCCAAACGCTGCACACGACCGCCGCGGAAGCCTACCGCGCATGGATCGAAGCGACGGCGTTCGGGGCGCTCAGCATCATCAACCGGCTCGAAGAATACGGCGTCGCCGTGCGCGAGGTAGTCGCTTGCGGCGGCATTGCCGAGAAGAACCCCTTCCTCATGCAGCTCTACGCCGACATACTCAACCGGCCCATGAAACTCACCCGCTCCAGGCAGACGTGTGCGCTGGGCGCCGCCGTCTTCGGTGCGGTGGTCGGCGGCGCGTATCGGACGGTCGAGCAGGCGCAGCGCGCCATGACCGGCGTGGGCAAGACCGTGTACCGCCCGCGGAAGGCCGCAACGGCCGTCTATGCCGAGTTGTACGAGCTGTACTGCATTCTGCACGACGCCTTCGGCACGCCCCAGCCGCCCGGCGCGATGCACCATGTGATGAAGCGCCTCATCGCCATCCGGGACCGCGCCCGGCGGTGATCATTCAACTCGCCGCAGCAGCACGTGCTTCAATTCCAGCACCTCGCCGCCTGCCGTGCGAACGGCTTCGATCACCAGCGATTGACGGCCGGCGGCAAGCGGCAGGTCGCCAACGGCGAGGGTGCCCCATTGGCGGTCGATGTACGTGTCGCGCCCGGCGTCGCGATGCGGCAGGGGAATGCGCGGGGCAGGCGCCGCCGGCACCGCGGCCTCGATCGCACGCTCGCCGCACCGGACGCGAACGGTCGAACCGGCGTCCGCAGCCTGGCAGGCGTATATCAGCTCGACGGCGAATACGCCGCCGCGCACTACGTCCAGCGGAAACTCGATGCGATCCTCCGGCCGGGTCCACCCGGTCAGCCAATCGTTCGAGTAACCCTGCCCGGCGAAAAAGCGAATCTCCCCGGTGAACTCCGCCTGCGGCGCGTAGAACTCCACGGGGTCGTGCTCTGCATAGCCGACGGGAATAGGCGGCCGGGCGAAGCCGTCGCGCGTGACGTCTTCAAACCACTGCCGGTAGGCCGCGGCCAGCCGGCCGACCACCGCGGGCTGTTCGGCCGCAATGTTCCGCTCTTGGCCGGGGTCGGCGATCATGTCGTAGAGCTGCCAGGCATCCGGGCGTTCGAGCACGGCCCGATACCGGCGGTTGCGCACGGAACCGCGCACCGGTTGCGGCTCGACGTCGTTGCCCCGCCGGTTATGCGTGAACAGCAGCCGGTCCGGCCAGCCCTCGGCCCGGCCTTGCAGCAAGGGCACGAGGCTCACGCCGTCGATGGGCGGGCCTGGCGGCGCCTCGACGCCGCACAGTTCCAAGAGGGTCGGGTACAGGTCGATGTGGGCCGCCAACTCCTCGACCACGCGGGCATGCGGCAGCCCGGCCGGCCACTGCACGGCCAGCGGCACGCGGATGCCGCCTTCATGCACGCTCGCCTTCCGCCCTCGCATGCCGGCATTGAACCGGTCCGTATTCGCCCCGTTGTCGGTCAGGAACAGCACGATCGTATCGCGGCGCAGGCCGAGCCGGTCGAGCGCGTCGAGCAGCCGGCCGAAGTTGTCGTCGATGTTCTCGCACATGCCGTACACGCTGGCCAGCACGTCGTCGAGCCCGCGGGCGCGGTACTTGTCGAAATACCGGTCGGGGAGCTGGAACGGCGAGTGAGGCGTGTTGTACGAAACATAGCAGAAGAACGGCTTCCGCCGGTTTTGCTCGATGAACTCGATGGCGGCGTCGGTCAGCACGTCGACGATGTAGCCTTCTGTCTGGACGAATTGGGAGCCGCGGATGAGCCTGGCGTCGAAGTAGTTGTTCCAATGCCCGTTGTTGAAGCCGAGGAACTCATCGAAACCCTGCCCGGGCGGCGTGTACGGAAACTGCTCGCCGTTATGCCACTTGCCGAAGCAACCCGTCGCGTATCCGCCGGCCCGCAGCGCCTCGGCCACGGTCACCTCTTCCGGTCGCATGTTCTCCTTGCTATGCGTCACGCCCCAGCATCCGGTGCGCAGCCACCAGCGTCCGGTGAGCAGGCTGGCCCGGGTAGGCGCGCACACCGGGCTCACGTAGAAGCGTTCGAACCGCTGGCCTTCGCTGGCGAAACGGTCGAACACCGGCGTCTCCACCACGGTGTTGCCATGCAGGCCGAAATCGCCGTAACCCTGGTCGTCCGTAATCACCAGCAATACATTCTCGGCCGCTCTCGCGCCGGCTCCTCCGCGGCCCGGCCGTGAACGGCGAGGAGCCCCAGCGCAAGCACGGTGCCCATCGTGCGGGAGACTGCAAAGCCGGTACAACAATGCACTTCACGTGCGATCGTGGTCGGTGTGAGATTCATAAGTTGGCTACAGTAGTCCGAGACGGAAGCATTGAACACGGCAGATCCTGGCCGCCGGACAACTTCCCAGCCTAATGCGGCTGGACTGCGAAGTCAATGATTGACGTCTTGAAGTCCCCGGCAGCCCGGCAGCTTCAAAACTTCCCGCCTGGCAATCGGCGAGGTTCCTGATACATTGGGATTGTGGCAGGACCTTGCGAGTCGTCTTGTTCACGACTCGGGGCGCCGCGGGACGGGCAAGCGAAGGGACTGCGTACTGATGAACGAAGACCGATCGACTACGAATGCCGCCGGCGACGACCACCTTCGGCCCGAGCACGGCAGTCGCCGCACGTTGTGGATTTGCGGCGGAATCGTTTTCGCGCTCCTCGCGGCCGCGGCCTACGTGAATCTGGCCCACTCGCGAATGCTGTACATCTCGAAAGAGACAACCTACATTCAGTAGTTCCAAATTTTGCTGAAAACGTCGGATGTGTCAGAAGGTATTGCGTGGCCAGAGGTTACGTCGAGGATGCGTTGCGTGATTCCCAT
>JAVEUP010000124.1:0-15420 GCA_034005525.1 Thermoguttaceae bacterium
CCACTGTAATACCGGACGGCTCGCGCCGTGCCGCTACAAAGTAAAGGGCATTGGGCTAGCACCCAGCGGCTAATGAACAATCCGGACTAATGCGTGGGTGATGCCTACTTATGGCCCACATGTTGCCACCTATTGTGCTATTGCCTGCGGCATGTGCCCGGGAGCAGAGTCCCGAGATAACAGAACGAGCAATCCGTCTTGACCGTACTTTGGTATTTGGTATAATAGCCAAATACGCCACCGATGGACCTGTCCATGCTGCGAATCACAAAGGTTCAGGAGTCCCGCACCGGGACGCGAATGGCCCAAAGGCCCTGGATGCATCTGACTCGCCTGCTTGGTGGTCGACCAACTCCTCCGGCGCCGTGAGCCGTGTGTGTGCGACCTGAACAGGGCTGTGGACCTGGGCAGGACTACCGTTCCAAAAAGATCGAACCATTGAGACCAATATGAACAAGAGAGAATGGGGAATCCTCACCGGATTGGTTGCCATATTCCTGCTGGCGTACTTCCTGAACTTCGCCGATCCACGCATCCAGAGCGCGATTATGGATGCCTTCTTCATGCTCCAGTGGTACGCGCAGTACCACACGCTGGCGTGCGTGGTGCCGGCCATGTTCATCGCGGGCGCCATTGCCACGTTTCTGTCGAAGGAGGCCGTCCTGCGGCACCTGGGCCCGAAAGCGAATAAGATCGAGGCCTACGGCGTGGCCTCGACGTCGGGCACCGTGCTGGCCGTGTGCTCGTGCAGCGTACTGCCGATGTTCGCCGGAATCTACCGCGTCGGCGCCGGCATCGGCCCTGCCGCGGCGTTCCTCTATTCGGGGCCGGCTATCAATGTTATGGCCATCTTCCTCACCGCCCGCGTGCTGGGCTTCGACCTGGGAATCGCCCGGGTGGTCGGGGCCATCGGGTTTGCGGTGATCATCGGCCTGATGATGGCGGCTATCTTCCGTAAGGACGACGAGGAGCGCACCGCGGCGGTCATGGCCCTGCCCGATCCGCCGCCGGCCAAACGCAGCCTTTGGCAAACCGCCCTGTTCTTTGCAAGCATGATCGTCTTCCTCGTGTTTGCCGACTGGGCGAACCCGAGCCAGACGATTATCGAGCGGAAAACCGAGGGCGGCGAAATCGAGACCATGCAGGTAACCGTCCTGCAGATGACTGGCGAGTTGTATCGCGTGCAGCTCCAGGAGCCGCTGGGCGACCTGCCGAAGGGCGCCAAGCTCACGTTCGATACCGATACGATCGTCTCTCAACGCGACTGGACTCCTGAAAACTACCAGTGGGCCGCCTGGGTGTTCCGGCACCGCTGGTACTTCGCCGGCGTATGCTTTCTGGCCACGCTGTTCATGGTCGGAACATGGTTCGATCGCGAGGAACTGGGTGAATGGATGGGGCAGACCTGGAGCTTCTCCAAGTCGATTATCCCGCTTCTGTTCGGCGGCGTGCTGGTCACGGGATTCGTCGGCGCGTTGATCCCAGAAGAGATCGTGGCCGGTTGGGTCGGCGGCGACAGCTTCCGCGCGAACCTCATCGCGTCGATGATCGGGGGCATGTGGTATTTCGCCACACTGACGGAAATCCCCATCCTCGAGGCCCTAATCGGCTTGGGGATGGGCCGCGGGCCTGCGTTGGCCCTGTTGCTGGCCGGGCCCGCCTTGTCGTTGCCAAGCATCGCAGTGATCTATGCCGTGATGGGTTTCAAAAAGACAGCCGTCTTCATCGTGCTGACCGTCCTGATGAGCACGATTGTCGGGATGGTCTTTGGGTTCTGGTTCGCGTAATATGAAAGAATGCCGTCTCGTGCCGGCGGCATTCCGGAGCAAGCTGAACGGCAACGCTTTCGCCGAGGTCTCGACAATGACACTGAAAGAAGCCACCGCCAATTCCCTGCTGATGTTCGTCGCCGCCACGTGCGTGGTGCTGATCGTGAAGGCGATTTCGCCGGTGCCGCACGGCCCCGTGGCCGCGACCGTTCAAGACGGCGTCCGCGTGGTTTACCTGCACGGCAATTTCCGATGCACCACGTGCAGGACCATCGAGGCGTATGCCAAGGAGGCCGTGGAGAGAGGATTTCCAGAAGAACTGGCCGACGGGCGGATCGCATGGCAGGCCATTAACTACGAAGAGCCGGGCAACGAGCAATATGCCATCGATTACGAGGTCGTTGCCCCAAGCGTTATCCTTGTGAAGCTCAAGGGAGGACGGCAAGTCGACTGGAAAGGGCTCCATGAAGTATGGGAGCATGTGGGCGACAAAGACGACTTCCTGAGCTTCGTTCAGACCAGCTTGCGCGAGTTCATGGGCGCATCGCAGGCACAAGTCTCGACTCCGGCCGCTCCAGTCTTCAAAGACCCGATCCCCGAAGCTCCGCCATTGGAGCCGCTGATCCCTGATATGCCGGTTCCTCAGATGCCGGCTTCCGAGGCCCCGGTGCCAGATGCCGCGGCACCGGAGGCTCCGGGCCCGGACACCGCGAATCCCGAGACGGCGAAGCAGGCGTTGCCCTTGCGGTCACCAGCATAGTTGCAGCGATTCCACATTGCCAACAACCAAACGTTAAGGAGGAGTCTGTGAGAAGCCGATCGATTTTCCGTCTTGCCTTCGCTGCCGGAGCGTTTTCGCTGCTGGCGGTTGCCCTTCCAGCCGTGCCCTCTTCACCGGCGCATGGCGCCGATGCGCCGGCTCACCAGGTAATCTTGTGCTATTTCCATCGCACCGTGCGTTGCCCCACGTGCAAGATGGTGGGCAGCTACGTTCAGGAAGCCGTCCAGGCAGGTTTCCCGGCGCAGATGAAGGACGGGACCGTGAAGCTGCTCATGGTCGATTTCCAGGACCCGAGGAATCAGCCGTATGTGAAGGCGTATAGGGTGACTGGCCCGCTCCTGGTCGTTCTGGACGTGCGCGACGGAAAGGTCGCGGCCTGGAAGCCGGTGCCGAAGGTCTGGAGCCTGCTGTCGAAGAAGACGGAGTTCTTCAAATGCGTGCAATCGGAAGTCCAGGGCTACCTGGATGCCCAAGAAGCAGCTGGCCGATAGCAACGTTCGACGCGCACCGCCCCACAGGAAAGCGATCCCATGAGCGAATTCGTTCTTGGCATAGGCACGGCTCTTTGGCTTGGCATCCTCACTTCCATCAGTCCCTGCCCGCTGGCCACCAACATTGCGGCGATTTCGTACATCGCACGGAAGGTGGGTAACTCGCGCCAGGTTTTCCTGACCGGGCTTCTTTACACGGTCGGGCGTACCCTGGCTTACCTCGTTCTGGCATTCGTGCTGGTGGCCAGCGTGCTTTCGGTGCCCCAGATTTCGCTCTTCCTGCAGAAGTACATGCATCTTGCACTTGGGCCCATCCTGATTGTGGTCGGGATGTTCCTGGTGGGGCTGATCGAAATGAACTTGAGCGGCGGTGGCATGGGTGCGGGCTTGCAGAAGCGGGTGGATGCCCTGGGGATATGGGGCGCGCTGTTGTTGGGCATTGTTTTCGCCCTGACGTTCTGCCCAACCTCAGCCGCCCTGTTCTTCGGCAGCCTGGTGCCGCTTTCGCTGGCAGTGAACTCGACGGTGACTCTGCCGGCCGTCTACGGTGTGGGCACCGCCGTGCCGGTCATGGTCTTCGCCGTGCTGTTGGCCACCAGTGCCCAGTCGGTCGGAAAGGCGTATAACGTACTGGCCAAGATAGAGTGGTTTGCCCGAATAGGCACGGGGTGCATTTTCATCCTGGTAGGCATCTACTTCTCTTTGGCGCACGTATTCCAGGTACTGTAGGGGGGGTTGGCATGCTCCGGTGCTTTCTCCGCGGCACTCGCGGAGAACCTTGGCGACACTCGAACTCGGGTCGGCAAGGAAGCAGCTCCGAGAAGAGGGGCCGATCCAAGCGACCTCGATCGGGTCCATGATCAGGAAACCCCACCCGGGATGTAAATATCGATACACCACGAGAGTGCCTGTGTCACCGAATAGCGGCGTGAAAAGTGGTTAAATCGACGCATATCAAGCCACCTGGGGATGGTATTCTTCCGCCACTTGGTCCGTCCTTTGTATAATGGACGCACTTGCGGTCGATGCGGCAAAAGCTAAACTGGAATAGGTAGATGGGGTTTCGGTCAAGCATAGCCCCCTCAAGCACGACCAGAGAGGGGGTTGGCCTTTCTTCTGACGGCGGTGGGCTTTGTCGAATCCGGTTTTCCTCGTTACAATACGAAGTCTGACTGCCGAAGGAAGGTGGTCGGACTACGGACGTGCCCTGGAGCAGAGAGCAAGGAGCCTACTCAGTGCAGATTAACATCTCGACACGCCACGGACAGATCAGCGATCCGACACGCGAAAAGATACAAGCGAAGCTGGAAAAACTGCCGCGGCTGTCTGAACGGATCAGTGCGATTGAGGTGACCGTCGACCTGGAACATCGGGATGCTCCGGTTGTCGATTTGCGGGTCTCGGTGAAGCACAAGCACGAGTTGGTCGCAACGAGTCGGGCAACGGACTTGTTGGCGGCGATTGACGACGTCATGGAGAAGATGGAGCAGCAGTTGCGCAAACACAAGGAGAAGATCCTGGGCCGCCACCGCAATCCGGGTCATCGCCCGTCGGGCAGTGCGCCGGCACCGGAGGGCTTTTGATATCCGCCGCCTCCTTATTCGCGGGTTTTTGGCGAGCGGATGCCAGGGGTATGTTTCTGTGCAAGTTTGCGCGAGAAGGGAATTGCCCTGTTGTTTGCCGGGTGCGGTAGACTCGCTCGTCTGACTGCAGACGCCGAAAGAAATTGGGAAAGTACTTAAGGGAGAAAAGGTGCATGAAGTTTGCCGACTTTATTTGCCGTGAGGCAATCCGCGCCAAGCTGGACGCGGCTGATAAGGAGGGGACCATTCGCGAAATGGTCCAATCGCTGCTCGACGCCGGCCGGATCGGGGCCGATGACTACGAGGGAATCGTTAAGGCGATCCTGAAACGCGAGGAGTTGGGCAGCACGGGTATCGGGCGCGGCGTGGCGGTGCCTCACACCAAGCACGCCAGCGTTGAGCAGCTTGTCGGTACGGTGGCGGTCAGCCCCGACGGGGTCGACTTCGCCAGCCTGGACGGCGAAACCGTTCATCTATTCTTCCTGTTGGTGTCGCCGCCCGACCGGCCCGGCGACCACCTCCGGGCATTGGAGAACATATCGCGGCAATTGCGCGACGACACGTTCTGCCGCTTCCTGAAACAGGCCAAGAACCGGGAGGACATCGAGCAGTTGCTCGATGAAGCCGACAACAATCAGTTCGGCTCCTGAGGGACTCAGTGCGATCCGGCCCGGCTTCGGCCGCGGCAAGGGCCGCGAGGCGCCGGTTAGGCGCTTTCCCTCGTTGTGTCTGAGTTTGTTCGTGACCGGGCAGGCCGCAATGCGTTTGCCGCTGAAACTGGGCAGAGCCGTTTGACGGCGTTTCCAAGTGAACCAATCCAAATCAACACGAATCGTTCGAGTCAACAATCGGCAGGGGGTGCATGCACGCGCCGCAACGCTCATTGCGGAGGTGGTGCGGCGCCATCAGTCGAAAGTCTCGTTGCGCAAAGGCCCGGAGCGCGTTGAGGGAACCGACGTCTTGCAGATCATGTCGCTGGGAGCCGGCGAGGGCGACGAAGTGATTCTGGAAGCGGCGGGCAACGACGCCGAGGTGGTGCTGGACGCCTTGACTGCGCTGTTTGACGGCCATTTCGGCAACGAGGACGATCCGACCGACTAGGAACTACCGCGGGCGGCTGCCGCCGCCATTGGGATGCAAATACTGCAAGGCATAGCCGTTTCGCCGGGCGTCGCCATTGGCGAAGCCTTGGTGATGGACAACGAGGGATTCCGAATCCCTCGCCGGTTCGTCACGCGCGACGCCGTCGAGGACGAACTGGAACGCCTCGAATCGGCAATCGAGGCCGCCTGCGCCGAGATCGCCCACAACCGCGAGGCCGTCTCGCGCGAGTTGGGCGAGAAGTACGGCGCCATCTTTGAGGCCCACCTCCAGATGTTGCAGGACTCGCGGCTGCGCAGCGAACTGCACGAAATGATCCGCGAGCGGCACTATTCCCCCGAGTACGCCGTCAGCCGCACGCTCCGCCGCTACGCGCAAGTGTTTCAGAGGTTGGAGAGTTCGTACCTTGCGGAGCGGGTGTACGATATCTTCGACATCGAGAAGCGGCTGCTGCGGCACTTGCTGGGCCGGCGGCGCGAGGGACTCTCGCATCTCAGTTCGCCCGTGCTCATCCTCGCCCACAACCTGACGCCCAGCGAAACGGCGAACCTCGACAGGAAGTTCGTCCGGGGGTTTGCCACGGAGATGGGCGGGCCGGGCAGCCATACGGCCATCGTCGCCGAGGCGCTGGAGATCCCGGCCGTGGTCGGAATCGGCCCGTTCCTGGCCGAGGTGTCCGGCGGCGATACGGTCATCATCGACGGCGACCAGGGCACCGTGCTCTTGCAGCCCGACGAGGAAACCCTCGCACGCTATCGCCACGAACTCGCGGAGAAGACCTCCCTGGCCGCCCGGCTGGAAACGCTGCGCGATTTGCCCGCCGTGACGGCCGACGACGTTTCGATCGAGTTGTTCGGCAACATTGAATTCCCCTACGAGGTGGAACACTGCATCGATCGGGGCGCGTCGGGCATCGGACTGTACCGCACCGAGTTCCTCTACCTGGGAAGTTCCACAGAGCCCACCGAGGACGTTCATTACCAGGCGTACTCGCAGGTGGTGCGGGCGATGGGCGACAGGCCGGTGATTATCCGGACGTTCGATCTGGGGGCCGACAAGGTGCCCCACCTGCCCACGCCCGAAGACGAACGCAACCCGTTCCTCGGGCTGCGGAGCATCCGCCTCGCTTTGCGGAACCTGCCGATGTTCCGCACCCAGCTTCGAGCGGTCCTCCGGGCAAGCACCTTGGGGAACGTGCGGATCATGTTCCCGCTGATCTCCACCCTCCTTGAACTTCGCCAGGCCAAGATGGTCCTGGCCGACGTCATGGAGGACCTCGACGAGAAGGGAATCCCGTTTGACAGGAACCTGCAAATCGGCATGATGGTCGAGGTGCCCGCCGCCGTGATGATGATCGACCGGTTCGTCGAGGAAGTCGACTTTCTCAGCATCGGCACCAACGACCTGGTGCAATACACCCTTGCGGTGGACCGCAGCAATAAGGACGTGGTTTCCTTGTACAACTCGGCGGACCCCGCCGTGCTGAAGTTGCTGGCATGGGCCATCGAGGCCGCCGATCGGGCGCAGAAGCCGATCAACCTATGCGGGCAGATGAGCGGGAACCCGATCTACACGATGCTGCTGTTGGGACTTGGACTGCGCCGTCTGAGTATCACCCCTAGCGCGATTCCGGAAATCAAGAGAATTTGCCGCAGCGTTTCCATCGAACAGTGCAAAGCCGTGGCGAAGCGCGCCGCGGGCATGGAAAACGCGCGTGATATTAAGAGCTTCCTCCGGGAGGAACTCAAGCGAAGTGTCCCCGAACTGGGGCTGTGAAACGATTGAGACAATTGTGGGACCGTGCCTGCCCAGCGGGCCGGCGCGTTTCCTTGGGTGTCCGGGGCCGGCCTGCCCGACGGCAGGGCTCGATCCCGGGCACGAGTTTTGTTACAGGCCGCCCCATTGCCAACGGCGGCAATGGGGTACGTCGAGCCATGGTTCGACAACGTGTACGTATTCGATTCAGCAAGCAGGGCAACCTGCGATTTGTCGGGCACCGCGACGTCATGCGGTGTTTCGAGCGGTGGTTTCGCCGCGCCGATTTGCCGTTGAGCTTCAGCGAGGGGTTTCATCCGAAACCGCGGGTGACCTTTCCTGCTCCACTGGCGGTCGGTATTGAGGGACTCGACGAAGTCATGGAATTCGAGCTTTCCGCACCCTGGACGGCACCAACGCTCCGCGAGCGGCTGCTTCGGCATGCGCCCCCGGGGGTCCGCCTGCGAAAGGTCGACGTGATGCCGCCGGGGACGCCGAAGGTTCGGCCGCGGGCATTTCGTTACCGGGTGGTCCTGCCGCCGGATCAGTGTGCCGGAATGGCCGAGCGTGTGACGCGTTTGTTGGCGTCGGCGTCGGCCCCGGTCGAGCGCCCCGGCAAGCGGGGGCCGGTCGATGTCCGGCCGTTTCTCGACTCCCTCGAGTTTGGGGATGGAGTTCTGTCGATGCGAATCCTTGTGCCCCCGAGTGGGGGCATTTCGCCGAACGACCTTCTTGCCGCGCTGGGGCGGGCCGACCTTCCACGGGAAGGCGCCCGGCTCCAGCGGACCGACGTGGAGGTCCAGTGATGCGACTCGCCCGACCTGCCCTATCCCTGCACGGCGCGCTCCAAGCCGCTTTCCGCGCAAATCGACTTCGTACCGGCCACTCTCGCCGGACAAGAAAGCATGAACATGAAGCAGGAAATGCTGATCAACGTTTCGCAGCCGGAGGAATGCCGGATTGCAATCGTTGAAGACGGCTTGCTCGAGGAACTGTACATCGAGCGAGCGAATCAGGACAGTTACGTAGGCAACATTTACAAGGGAGTCGTGGTCAACCTGGAGCCGAGCATCCAAGCCGCCTTTGTCGATTTCGGCGTGGGGCGCAACGGCTTTCTGCACATCAGCGACGTCGAGCCGCAGTACTTCCGCCAGGGCGGCTACGATCCATACGACGTTCATGAGCCGGGTGGCGGGCGCCGCCGCACTCGGCGCGACGGCAGCACGCCGGACGACGACGTGCCGGACGAAGCCGGCCCGCGGCAGCGTAACCGGCGACCCGGAGTCCGCCCCCGGTTCAAGCCCCCCATCCAGGATATCCTCCGCCGGGGCGACGAGGTGCTCGTGCAGGTGATCAAGGAAGGCATGGGCACGAAGGGGCCTACGCTTTCCACCTACATCAGCATTCCGGGCCGCTACCTGGTGCTCATGCCGGCGCTGGGGCGCATCGGCGTCTCGCGGAAGATCGAGGACGACGAAGTCCGCCGCCGGTTGCGGTCGATCATGCTCGAGTTGAATCCGCCTAAGGGGCTCGGTTTCATCGTGCGTACGGCCGGATCCGATCGCAGCAAGCGCGAGCTGTCGCGCGACATGGCCTATCTGGTCCGCCTCTGGAAAGTGATTGTGCGCAGGATCAAGAAGTTGCCGGCCCCGGTCGACATCTACGAAGAAAGTGACATGATCATCCGGACCATTCGCGACATCTTCACCGGCGACCTGGACACCATCTACATTGATGAGCCCAAAGCCTACGAGCGCGCCAAGGAGTTCCTCCAACTCGTCATGCCAAGATACGTCCACCGGCTCCAGCTTTATGAAGGCAAAGAGCCGCTATTCTACAAGTACCGGCTCGATGAGGAGATTGCCAAGATTCACCGCCGTGCCGTGCCGCTGAAGGCGGGCGGGTCGATCGTGATCGATCAGACTGAGGCCCTGGTCGCGATCGACGTCAATAGCGGCAGTTTCCGCGCCGACGACTCAGCCGAGGAAAGCGCCTATCAGATGAACCTGCTGGCCGCGAAGGAAATTGCACGCCAGATCCGGCTGCGCGACCTCGGCGGCGTGCTGGTAAACGATTTCATCGACATGCGCAAGGAGAAACACCGCCGGGGCGTGGAACGCGCGTTACGCGATGCCATGAAGCGGGATCGGGCACGAACGAAGATTCTCCGCACCAGCCCGTTCGGGCTCGTCGAAATGACACGCCAACGCATCCGTCCCAGCTTGAAGAGAAGCGTTTACGCCGATTGCCCCTGGTGCGGCGGCACCGGCGTGGTCAAAACTCCCGAAAGCATGGCCCTCGAAGTCGTCCGCCTCCTGATTCTTGCCAGCCAGCGGCCGCAAGTGTCCCGCGTTGTCATCAGTGTCGTCGACGAGGTAGCCGGCTATCTGAACAACAGCAAACGACACGAACTCGCTCGGCTCGAGACCGAAGGCGAAATGAAGGTGCAAATAGTCGGCCTGAAGGCCGTTCCTCCCGAACACCTCCTCTTCGAGTGCTTCGATGCCGAAGGGCACGAACTCCGGTTCCCGGAACAAGGAAACTCGAACCACGAGACTCGAAGAAACAACAACTGATGATGCCGGCCTCACAGCCCGGTCGCGGCCTCGCCTCCAAAGCTGCCAAAATGGCAGCCCCAGCCCTCCCGTCGGGGGTCCCGATTTCGGAAGAACTCGGTTTGCCGCGCAACCCCGCATTGCGGTAAGATATTGACAGGAAATGGGTTAGAGAGTCTCCTGTGGGGGGTGCAGCGCCGCTGCGCGGCTAGCGGCATCCCAGTTGCATACCGAAAGCACTGTCTGAAGACGGCGCGAGATTCCAGTCATGACCATTGAGGCTCCATCGCTACTGATTACCGACGACGACACGGGCTTCCGGGAAGCACTCCGGGAGGCGTTTCAGCCGCGCGGATTCCGTACGCTGCTGGCCGGCGATGGCGAGGAAGCCTTGCGCATTGTACGCACTTCCGAAGTGCACCTCGTCCTTCTCGATATGCACATGCCCAAGCTCACTGGGCTGGAGACTCTGCGGCTGGTCAAGCAGTTCAAAGCCATGCTGCCATGCATTCTCATGTCGGCCCAGCTTGACACATGGATTGTCGAACAAGCGCGGCAGGAGCAGGCCTTCTCGGTGCTGGCCAAGCCAATCTCGCTTGGCGCGCTGACCGGCGCAGTCCGGCAGGCATTGCAGCGCACTTACAACTGGCGCGGATGAGTTCAAACCTCAACCCGCTTCCAGCCCCCGTGCAAGAAGCGGATCGTCACCAGCAGAGCCCGGACGTGCAGGTCGGCCGCCATGGCGTACCACGCGCCGACCACGCCGAGCCCCCAGCCCGCAATCGTGATTTCCACCAGGGGCAGCTCGACCACATCTTGTGCCAGCCAGTAGGCCAGCGGAATTCGCACTCCGAGCAGGCTGACAAGTGAGAATGCCAACGGCCAGCGAGTGTCGCCGGCCCCGCGCAGCGAGCCGCTGAGAATCATCGTGACGGCCAAAGCCGGTATGGCCAGCGACACGGTTCGCAGCAGGGGTACCGCCAGATCGGCCACGTGCGAGTGCTCGCTTCGCACGAACAGCCCTGCCAGGGCCTCGGCCCGGGTGAAGATGACCACGCCGGCCATGATCATCAGTCCGCCACCGCACAGCAGAGCCATGACTGCACTGCGCGACGCGCGACGCGGATCCCGCGCACCCAACGTCTGGCCCACCATGGTGGTAGCCGCCATCTGAAACGCCGAGCCGGGAAGGAAGGCCAGCGACTCGACGCACAGCGCAACCCCGTGCGCCGCGACTGCCAGGGTACCAAGCCGATTGATCAGCGAAACGAACCAGAGTTGACAGCCGATAATCGACAGCATGTCGGCGCCGCCGGGCAGGCCGACCCTCAGCAGACGACGGATGAGTTTGCGGTTCGGCCGGAACCGTCGCCACTGAAGCTTCAGCCCCCAACGCCCACGCAGCAAGAGGGCCATGACCAGCGTCCCTCCCACGAGGAAACCAGCCGCGGTCCCCAACGCGATTCCCTTCCAGCCTAGTTCGGGGAGCGGCCCCAAACCAAGTACCAGTGACCAGCTCACCACGACGTTCACCAGATTGACGACGGCCATGATCACCAGCCCTGAGACCATGTCGCCCGCCCCGCGAAGGCACGCGATTCCAACCGTCTGAAACATTATGAGCGGGACGACGGGCAACACGCAATTCAGGTACGTGGTGGCCAACTCGGCTGACTCGCCGCTAAGCTGCAGCACAATGGCCACGCGGCTGCTGAACGCCGTGCCTCCCAGCGTGATGACAAACGCCAGCAGGGCGCCTACGATGAACGCCTGGTGGGTTACGCTTCGTGCGGCAGCCCAGTCGCCGGCGCCGACGAAACGCGCCACCATGGCCGTGGCCCCGATGGCCACTACCGAAAACAGTCCCCAAACCAGCCACAGCACGTACGCCATGACCGTAATGGCCGCCAGGTGAGGCGTGTCGAGGTAGTGGCCCGTCAAAAGACGATCCGAAAACCAGACGGCCATGCCGAGAATCTGTTCAAGCAGTACGGGCGCCGCCAGCCGGAGCATCGGCCGCAACGTACCTGGCCTGTCAATAAGCGAGGGAATCGTGACCAATGGCGACCAGGCCGCGCAGCCGGCATCCGGAGGGGTTCAGTAGGCAGTTCGTTGTAGTCTACTGTGCTGCATGTGAACGGGACAGTCCCCTGGAAACGGCTACCCCGGACTATTCATGGCGATGTAGGGTGGTGACAAGCAAGCCAAGACCCTGGTGGGACTTCGGTCGCTCGGCTGGGTCTGCTTCCAGCGCACCACGTGCAAACGAGCGGGGCGTGGCTTGCGCTGGCCCACCAAGGACTTACGCGACCTCGTCCCATCCTAAATGAGTAATCCGGACCACGCGAGGCTTGGCAATACGTGTGTGTGAGGCAGCCCCCAAGGAACACCGAGCGAGGATAGAGGATAACTGTGGCAGATCGATACAACCGAGCTATCACACCTGGAAAGTGAAAAGCGACATGCGCACAAGAGTGTAGCGTTTTCAGTCAGTTGTGCAATTATGCTGTATCGAAACAAAACAGGCGAGCCAAGGATCGCTCGGGCAACAATCCTCAGCTCGCCATGGGTGTTCGGAAACCCTTACGAATTGGTCAGGATAAAACCCGCTCAAACCGGAAGTTTGGGCGAGCAGCAATCACGACTTTTTTCGCCAAAGGCTCCCGATGCGTCGGGTTTGCCTAGCTTCTCCGTTCCAAGGGGACTTACGAACCGGAATAACTTCCCGACGCGCAGACGTTACACGCACCTTCTTTCCGAAATGCGGGCTTCTCGCAAAGCCCGTCTCTGTTCCAGCCCCGGAAGATACACCCAAACAGCCGGGCAAACGCATCGAATCGGGCTGTGGCCGTAGAGTATTGCAAACGGCGTGCCGTTAAGCCGCGGCGGCTTCCGGGGTTGCGACTGCATCGTCGATGTGCAAGCGATGAAGCCGCTGGTACAACGCGCAGCGAGCCATCAACTGCTCGTGCGTGCCCGCGTCGAGAATCCGGCCGGCATTCACGACAACAACCTGATCGGCGAGTGCAATAGCCGCCAATCGATGGGTAATCATGACGGCGGTGCGGTTACGGACGAACTGCTCAAGTGCCCGCTGGATAGCTTCCTCGCTTTCCAGGTCGATTTGGCTTGTGGCCTCGTCGAGAATGAGGATCGTCGGATTCCGCAGGATCGCCCGCGCCAAGGCAATCCGCTGCCGTTGGCCTCCGGACAATCGGTTGCCGCCCGATCCGACCTGGGTTTCGTAGCCGTCGTGCAGATCGCGCAAGATGAACTCGTGCGCATGGGCCTGTTTGGCGGCGTTAATCACCTGCTCGGACGTGGCCCACGGTGAACCGTATCGGATGTTGTTCATGACCGTGTCATCGAACAGCACGGTCTCCTGGGTTACCAGTCCGATTTGGCCCCTGAGGTCACTCGATCGAACCGACTTCAGCGGCACCCCGTCCAGCAGCACCTCACCTGACGTGGGGTCGTAAAACCGCGCAATCAGGTTGGCCAGCGTGCTCTTCCCGCACCCGTTCGGGCCTACGATAGCCACGGTAGCGCCGAACGGAATGCGCAGGGAGACATCGCGCAGGACCGGCTGTCCGGGACGGTATTCAAAGCACACGCGGTCGAACACCAAGTCGCGACGGTGTTTCGGACAAGGGGCCGGGTTTTTGGGTTCGGCAACGCGGGGGGCCCGGTCCAGGCAGTCAAAGATGCGGTCGCTGGCGGCGACGGCCCGCTGGAGTCGGGTAAGCACGTCGGAGAACTTCCGGATGGGGTCGGCTGCCCCGGCGAGCAAGCCGTAGAAGAGCAGCAGGGCGCCAAGGCTCAGCGGCCGCGACGTCATCTGCACGCCCAGCAAGTGCGTATCGCCGGTAAGAGCCAGCCGCGCGCCGGCCAGTAGGGCCAGCGAAATCACAAGCATGCCGGTCACTTCGGTCATGGGATGGATGAGCGAATCGTAACCGGCGATGCGCATGGCCCGCCTGAAGTACCCCTTGGCTCCCTGGTGGAACCGCCGCCGCTCCTGCCGCTCATTGGTAAACGCCTTGACGACTTTGATGCCGCGAATCGTCTCTTCCAGGGTCGTATACATTTGGGCCATTTCTTCCATCGCCCGGCGGTTCGCCCGCCTCAACGCCTTGGCCAGCCAATGGATCAACAGGCCCGCCACCGGAGCGAGAATCACCGACAGCAGCAAGAGACGCCAGCAGATCAGTCCGGCGCCGATCAGGCACGCCGCCATTTTCAGCGGTTCGCGGATCATCTTCCCGAACAGCGCCACAAGCCCGTCGGTGACGCACTGCATGTCGTAAGTAAAGCGGCTCATCAGGTCGGCTGTGCCCTGCTCGTCGAACGCGCTGAGGTCCATACGCAGCGTGCGGCGGTAGAACAGATTCCGCAAATCGTAGGTGGCCAACTCGGCCAACCGGCACACCAGGATGTTGTTGCCAACCAGGAACAGCTCCTTGACCAGGGTGCCCAACAGCAGAAGCCCGGTAATCACGACGAGCGTCTGGAATGGATCGTCGGGCAGGTAACGGTCGATGTAAGGCTTTGCCCACAAATAAGCGACCTCGGCGCGGCGTTCACTCGCCAGCCTGGCTTCGGCTGTGACAATCCTCGCCTCGATGCCTCGCAGTTCCTTGTCCGTGGCGCCGCTCTTCTCCACTTGAAGCCGGCGGATCTCCGCTTCGAGTTCCGCCGCCTTCTTTCGGGCCTTCTCGATTTCCTCCTCAGCCCGCGACTGAAGCGACTGGCCGCCGAAGGCCACCTCGACGAACGGGTACACGGCGCCGATATTCCCGCCCCAGAGCACACCCACCCCCAGTGCACACACGGCCGAAGCGGCCAGAGTGAGCCGGTAATGGAATGCAAGACGCAAAACCCGCGCGAAATTCGTCATCCAACAACCATCGACGTGGGAAAGACTGCCTGGAACGCGCCCTGCCAGGCGGCAGAAACGCGATGAGGGGGTTGTAGCAAATCTGCGCGATCCAGCCAATACCGAACGATATACCCCTTCGTTTGGGGGTGCCGGAGCGGGCTTGTGGCAAACGGAAGTCTGACTAGATGAATAATCCGTGCTAGCGTCGCTGGCGATTCTACCATGCTGGGGGTGGACGTACCGGTGAGGTACCGCCCCCGGCGTTCGTCCTTGTGAAAGCGCCTTCTATCCTCTTCCAGCGGCGAGAGCCATGTCTTCCAGGCCGAGGCGTTTCATTTTCTTGTAGAGCGTGGTCCGGTTGATGGCCAGTGCCTCAGCGGTTGCCTGGCGATTCCAGTCGTTCGACCGAAGCGTTTCGAGAATGATCTGGCGTTCAGGTGCTTCGAGCGCCTGCTTCAAGCTGCTGGAGCCGAGGGGTTCAACCCGGACGGGCGCGCCGGCGGCCA
>JAVEUP010000124.1:15520-25026 GCA_034005525.1 Thermoguttaceae bacterium
GGCTCGCTCCAGGGCCATTTGGAGTTCATCGTCGATCAGCGGCTTGGTGAGAAAATCGAACGCTCCCATGCGAATCGCTTCGACCGCCGACTCGACCGTGCCGTAGCCGGTAATCATGATGACCGTCGTTGCCGGCCGTCGTTGCCGGCAATAGGTGAGCAGGTCGAATCCGTCATCGTCGCCCAGGCGGATGTCAAGAATCGCCACATCGTATGCCTTACGGTTAATCCGCTCCTTCCCTTCAAGAAAGCCCATCGCGGTATCGACCTCGTAAGCCTGCGATCGAAGCCAGTCGGCCATCGAGCTGAGAACCTGGCGGTCGTCGTCGACTAGCAACAGAGAACCTCTGGGTTTCATCGCAATTAAACCTGGGTTGGCTGCCAACGGACCACGCACAGCGGTGCCATGGGCAGTGGTGGGCGTTTCGGCACGTCCGAAAGACGGGGCTGTGCCAAAATCGCGTTCGTGGTACACTTTCGGGTTGTCGCACAATATCTACGTTACGCTGGGCACGAAGTCAACGAGATAATTTAGGTAAACAGGGGGACTATCTTTGCCGGGCACCCCTCGAATTGTGTCAGTTTTCGGCAGCTATTCCGCGCATTTGGGGGGGGCAATGGGTTCTGCCAGGGGACTTGTTCCTGCCCGAAAGTAGACTATCATAGATGGAGATGCAAGTAATGCGTAACGTCTTCCAACGAGGGTTGGCTCTTGCGAGTTACCAGAAGGCTGGCTGACCGGTATCGAGCTTGCCCTCGTGGGCGACGTCCTGCTTAACCGCCGCTTCCATTTTTTCCGGGAGAAACAGATGAGTGTAAGACTATTGGTGGCCGACGACCACGAGGTCATTCGTACTGGGCTCCGAAGCCTCCTCGCCGGCACCGACATCGAAATCGTCGCCGAAGCCGCCTCCGGCAGCGAGGCGATCAAGCAGGCCCAGAAGGTCAAACCAGACGTTATTCTTTTGGACATTCGCATGCCGGACGGCGATGGTTTGGCGACGCTGGACAAGCTCCGGAACAAGGTTCCGGAAAGCCGCGTGGTGATGCTCTCGACTTACGACAACCCAACGTACATTGCAAGGGCGGTGGCCTTGGGAGCGTGCGATTATGTACTGAAAGGATCGCCGCGCGATGACATCGTTGCAACGATTCAAGCCGCGGCGTCAGGGCAGTCGCCAAGTCGAACGGGCGAGTTGAAACGAATCGCCGCGGCGATGAAGGTCCGGCAGGTGGTCGACGATGACGACGTACCGCTTACCCAGCGCGAAACCCAGGTTTTGCGCCACGTGGCCCTCGGGTTGAGCAATAAGGAGATTGCACGCTCTTTGGAGATCAGCGTGGAGACCGTCAAGGAGCACGTGCAGAACATTTTGCGAAAGATAACGGTAACCGACCGCACGCAAGCGGCTGTATGGGCCGTGCGCAAGGGGTTGGTCTAGCTGCAGGATTGCGCTGCGACTGCCGACACCGTAGGTGCGGTCGAAATGACAGACCGTCATTCGGCGGGCTGGATCCCGCAAGGATTGACGGCGCGGTGGAGCCTATTCATGGCAATCCGCGTGCTGTGTCCGCAAGGTCATGTCCTGAAGGTTCGCGATGATCTTGCAGGCAAGGTCGGACGTTGTCCCGTTTGTAGGTCGATAGTACGCGTGCCTGGTGACGAACCCGCGATGTTTTCCGAGGACGCCATCCTGGGCGTCCTCGCAACACCAGGGCCAAGGCCCCGACACGACCCGGGCCACAACGGGGACCATTCGCCGGGCATCCATTCCGGGGCAGAGGATGTGCATTCCACTCCGAAAAAGAGTTGTGCGCGCTGCAACCGGGAGATCGAGGCTGGCACACACATTTGCCCGTATTGTCACACCTACATTGCGGGTTTGGCGGATGTGTGGTCGTTTCCCGGGTAGGGTTTGGCCCTTTCCGTCCGGGGTGGTTCCAGAATGATAGAGTTGAGTATAATGATGTAGTGACGGATTTGCCGGGCGGGGGGTCTGCCCGGCGGGGGCCGGCGGCCGGGCGGCTTGTGTATCGCTCGGCTGCACTTCTTCAGTGGTGCCGGCCGTGGCGCTGACGCGGAGTCTGATGATCGAAACCGCCATCTCGGTTCTCAACCCGGAAGGGTTGCTCACCTTATTCGGCGCGCGCGACCGGCATCTTCGCCGCATCTGCGAGGCTCTTGAGGTGAGCATCTCGGCCCGCGACGGCCGCCTATTTGTCCAGGGCGATGAAGCCGCGGTCGTATGCGCTACCGAGGTGATCGAGCAGTTGCAGCATCTGGCCGAACGCCATGCGATGATCACGCCCGAGGACGTCGATCGAATCCTGCAGGGCGTTCAGGATGGCGAGGCGAGTTCGGAATGCCCGGCCATCGACGTATTTCGGGTTGGGCAGCCGATTCGCGCGCGTACCCCGGGCCAGGCCCGCTACCTCGACGCCATCCGCCGCAACGGAGTCGTGCTTTGCAGTGGTCCGGCAGGGACGGGTAAGACATACCTTGCGGTCGCCATGGCCGTTGCCGCGCTGAAGCGGCAATCCGTCCGAAAGATCGTGCTGGTGCGCCCGGCGGTCGAGGCTGGCGAGAGTCTCGGATTCCTGCCCGGCGACCTGCAAGCGAAGATCAATCCTTACCTGCGGCCCCTCATGGACGCGCTTGCCGAGATGATGGATCATGAACTGATTCGGCGGTACACCGAGGAAGACCGGATCGAGGTCATCCCGCTTGCCTACATGCGCGGCCGAACGCTCAATGAAGCTTTTATCATCCTGGACGAAGCCCAGAACACCAGCGTCTCGCAGATGAAAATGTTTCTTACCCGGATGGGCAGCGGCTCCAAAATGGTTGTCTCCGGCGATACGACCCAGGTCGATCTTCCCCCGAAGACCCGCAGCGGGCTGATCGACGCGTTGAGCCGGCTGGCGGGAATTGAGGGCATTGGAGCCGTGAAGCTCAGCCGGCAGGACATCGTACGGCACCCGCTTGTCCAACAGATCGTCGACGCTTACGAGCACGGCGCGGCAAACCGCCGTTCGAAATCGAGGTGAACCATGGCAACCGGAGGACAACGCCGCACGCGTGCCGAGCGCATTGCTGCGTTGGGGATTGCGCCGGGCCAGTGGGAGCGAGCGTGGGCAAGCCTTCGCCAGCGCGACGTTCTGGCGAGAATCGGAGTAGCGGCGATGGCTGCCGCGCTCTTGTCGCTCATTATTCAAGGCTGGAATCCGCCTCTCCCGTACCGTACCGGCGACACTCCGCCGCGGAACATCGTTGCGCGCGTCTCCTTTACACGGCCTGACGAGATCGCGTTTCGCGAGGCCGTCGAGCAGGCCAGAGGCCAGGTACGCCGTATCTACGTGCAGGACGCGACGCCGTTGGAACAACTGCGGAGCCAATTGCGCAACACGATGGTGGAATTGGCTGGAACGGAACGGTTTGAAGACTTCGAGGCGGCTCGCTGGGCCGAGTTCCTGCCGCCCGCCCGGCGCGAGCACCCGCCGCCGAACTCCGAAGAGCAGCAGGCACTCTTCGATCAACTCCGCACCGCGGCAGCCGGCCCGGACAACTTGGACCGGTTCGAGGCGGCCTTGGCCACGGCGCTTGCGCTGCTTGAGCAGCAAGGAGTGCTTAGATCGCTTGACAAGACCCTGGGGCCGGGAAACGAGCAGGAGATTATCGTTTACCCGGCGGGCCATGAGGAGCTTCAGAGGGTGGTTCGAGTGAGCGAGGTACTCCTGGGCGACGGCAGCAAGCTTCGTGAGCGGCTCCGGCACCAGTTCGAGCCGCCTGGCGTAGCCGACGCGCTCTTCAACTGGCTTCATCGCCGGCTGGAAGATGCCGCTACGCTCCGGCTCGACGAAGCCCGCAGCCGGAAGGCCCTCGATGAGGCCGTGGCCGCCGTCGAGCCGCGAACGGTCGACTACGTAGCCGGCACGTCCGTGCTGGCCGAGGCAGACAAACCACTCGACTCGGAGGCCATCCATCTGCTGACCGCCGAGTACGCCGCGTACTGCGCGGCCCGGCCGGTCAGTAAGCGGTTGCTGCGCGCGCTGACCGTGGCCCTGGTTGCTTTTGCGCTGTTCGTGCTGTGCGGCGTGTACATGCGTTACCGCCAGCGCGGCCCGCTGGCAAGCGTGGTGCGACTGAACGTGATGCTCCTGCTGGCCATCATTACCGTGGCGCTGTGCCGTGTCGCTTCGCACGACGCCTGGCGCGCCGAGTTGGTGCCGCTGATGCTCTTCGGGATGACTATGGCCATCGTCCACCGCCAGGAACTCGGGCTGTTGCTCTCGGCGGTCACCGCGCTTCTGGTTGTCTTCGCCATCGGGCACGGCCTGCCGGAGTTCCTGCTGCTGGTCGGCGTAACCACGACCGCGGTGTTGAATATGGGCCGCATTCGCGGGCGGAGCAAGCTCATCTACGTGGGTCTGGCAGCCGGCGGCGTGGCGTTCCTCATCAACCTGGCCATGGCCGTCCTGGACAATCAGCCGTTCGGCTCGGCGCTGCTCAACGCCGCCCTGCGCGACGCTCTGTGGGCCACGGCGGCGGGTTTCCTGATGACGGGCCTGCTGCCGTTTATCGAAAAGACCTTCGGCGTGCTTACCGATCTGAGCCTGTTGGAACTGGGCGACGTCGCCCATCCGCTTTTGCAGGAGTTGGTCCGCCGCGCCCCGAGCACCTACAACCATTCGGTTACCGTCGGTTCTATTGCCGAAGCCGCGGCCGAGAGCATCGGCGCCAGGGGGCTGCTATGCCGCGTGGGCGCCTATTTCCACGACATCGGCAAGATGCTCAAGCCGGGCTACTTCATCGAGAACCAACGCGACCAACAGAACCGCCACGAGACGCTCGTGCCCGCCATGAGTACCCTGGTGATTGTCGCCCACATTAAGGACGGCGCCGACCTCGGCCGCCAGTACCGGCTTCCTCAGCCAATCGTGGACCTCATCGAGCAGCATCACGGCACCACGCGCGTCGGATTCTTTTTCGAGCGTGCCAGCGAGCAGCAGAAGGCCAACCCCGATGCCGGACAGGTCGATGAGAAAACGTACCGTTACCCCGGCCCCAAACCGCAAACCAAGGAAGCCGGCGTGCTCATGTTGGCCGACGCCGTAGAAAGCGCCAGCCGCACTCTCGTCGACCCGACCCCGGCGCGCATCGAGAGCCTGGTGCGCAGCGTCGCGGAGCGCCGCCTGCACGACGGGCAGTTCGATGAAAGCGGCCTGACACTTCGCGAGTTGCGCACCATTGAACGAAGCCTTGTGATGTCGCTGACGGCCATCTACCACGGGCGGCTGAAGTATCCCGATCAGCAAACCGCATAGCACGCACACCATCCCTCGAGACACCGCAACGGAAACCCATGATCCGCATCGACGTAGCCAACCGGCAGCGAATCTTGCGCATCAACCGAAAGCGGTTGGCGACGGCCGTGCAGCGAGCACTCGAACTGGCCGGGTTGGAAAGGGCTGAAGTGAGTATCGCGATTGTCGATAATGCGACAATTGCCCAGTTGCACGGCCAGTATCTGGGCGATCCCACGCCGACCGACGTGCTCAGCTTCGTACTGGAATGCGGGCCGGCGGGAATCGAAGGCGAGGTGATTGTCAGCGCGGAAACCGCTTCAGACTGCGCAGCCAGGTTCGGCTGGTCGCCGGCCGACGAACTGCTCCTGTACGCCGTTCACGGAACCCTCCACCTGGCAGGCTATCGCGATGCCACGGCGGACCAGCGCAACATAATGCGCAGACAGGAACGAGCGGTGCTGAAGCATTTCAACCTGCGCCCCTGCTACCGCGCCCGAGCGGCCATTCGCGCGGGTGGTCCCGCTTTGCGCAAGTGATTTGGAGTACCGGCGCCGAAAGGGCATCGATCGATGACACAGGACCCTACATTCTGGCTGGCGGTGGTCGGGCTGGCCGTCACGTGCCTTTCCGCCATCGGCGCCCGGTCGCTGGTAGAGTTCGGGCCGCACGAGTTGAAAGAAGTGTGCCGCCGACGCGGCGCGCCCGATCGACTGGGGCAAATCCTCCGGAGGCACGATCACGTGGCCTTGGCCGCCGAGACACTGCAGGTAGTGGCAACGGCCGTGTTCGTCGGCGCGTATTGCTTCTGGATTTGGGTCCAACCGCACGGTGCGGGACCGCCCAATGCACTGTTGCTCTTCTCGAGCCTTGCCGGAGGGGCGTTGGCGCTGCTGGCCGCGGAAATCTGGATTCCCTGGGCCGTGGTGCGTTTGTGGGCCGAGCCGTTTCTATTCTTCACCTGGCCGGCATGGCAGGTGTTGTACTACATACTCTTCCCGCTCGTCCTGGCTGCCCGCTTTGCCGACACTGTTATGCACCGCCTCGCCGGGCGAGCACCCGAGGAACCCGACGAGGAATCGTTTGAAGAGGACATCCGCGCCATCGTCAGCGAAGGGCATCGAGAAGGGCTGCTCGAAGAGGACGCCCGCGAAATGATTGAGGGGGTCATTGAACTGGGCGATGCCGACGTATCGGAAATCATGACCCCACGAACCGACATGGTTTCCATCCCCAGGTCGCTTACCTGGGACGAGTTGCTCGATTTCGTCGTCCAGTCCTCCCACACTCGAATCCCCGTTTCCGATAAAAATCGGGATGACATCGTGGGCGTGCTGGTAACCAAAGACTTGTTGCCCGAACTGGCCAAAGATCCGAATGAGCCCCGCCGGCCCTGGAACGAATTGCTGCGCGAGCCTTACTTCGTTCCCGAAACCAAGCCTATCGACGCGTTGCTGCAGGAGTTCCAGCGCACGCGCAGCCACATGGCCGTTGTCCTGGACGAGTACGGAGGCGTCGCCGGGCTCGTCACCATGGAAGACGTACTCGAGGAAATTGTCGGCGAGATCGTCGACGAGTACGACCCTGACCTGGTCGAAGGCATCCGGGTGATCGACGACAGCGTGTGCGAGGCACTCGGCAAGGTCCACATCGACGAAATCAACGAACGACTCGACCTGAACTTGCCGGACGACGGCGACTTCGACACAATCGGCGGGCTGGTATTCAGCGCACTTGGCCACATTCCTGCCGTTGGCGAGGAACTGGTGCAAGGGAACGTCCGGATTACTGTCGTCGAGGCCACGCGCCGCCGGATCGAGCGGGTGCGCATCGAAGTGCTCGACCACCCCCGCCAGGAATCGGCGTAAGCCCGGATTGTCCATGACGATATACGGCGGTGACAAGCAAGCCAAGACCCTGGTAGGCCTTCGGTCGCTTGGCCGGGCCTGCTTTGAGCGCACGACGTACTATACTCGCCGCGGCTTAAAACTGCGCATTTCCGTAGGATGGGGCTTTCCAGCCCGTCAAAACGGTGACGGACAAGAATGTCCATCCTACAGAAGCGCAAAAACGGCACGCGGCGAGTATAACGACCCCGGGAGCGGCTTGCGCAGGTCCACCAAGGATTTGCTTGCCCTTGTCACCCTACATGAACAATCCGGATAAGAACTGCCATGCCTGCTGAGAAGGCTACCGCCATTGTTGTGCGCACAGTCGATTTCAGCGAAACGAGCTTGGTGCTAACCCTGTTTACCCGCGAGATCGGGAAAATAGGGGTTCTAGCAAAGGGAGGAAGACGCCTCAAAGGACCTTTTGACTCTGCTCTTGACCTCTTGGCCCTTTGTCGAATAGTCTTCCTCCACAAATCGTCCGAATCCCTCGATTTGCTGACAGAAGCGAAGTTGTTGCGCCGGTTCCGGCCGCCCGGACACGACCTTCGGGCCCTGTACGCAGGCTACTACCTGGCCGAGTTGCTCCGGGAACTAACCGACGAGAATGACCCTCATCCCGAGTTATTCGACCTTGCCGACGGTACGCTGATGGGGCTGGCCTCGGGCGAGCCGGTCAGCCGGCTTGTGATGCGCTTTGAGTTGGGCGCACTGCGACTGCTTGGGCACACGCCCTCGTTGGTCGAATGCGTCGAGTGTGGAAAACCTGTTCCCTTGGGCGGTCGCGTGGCCTTCGGCCTGTCCGACGGCGGCGTTTTGTGTCCGAAGCATCGCTTCGGGAGACGTCACGTTGCCACGGTGACTCCGGGAACGTTGGAAATCATGAGGCAATTCGCCGATCTCGATCGTCATGCCTGGCGGCACCTGGAGATCGACGCGCGAACCGTTGGCGAAATACGCGGCGTACTGAATCAGTATTTCGCCCACCTGATAGGCAAGAAGCCGCGCATGCACGCTTACCTCGGAAACCTTTGAGATGCCAACCCTACGGGTACGAACGCTGTTGTTTCTTTCGTTTCTGGTCGGGTGTACGGCCGGGTGTCAGGGGATCCCGCCGGCGCCGGCCGCGCCCGGCGAAGCCTTGCAGCAACGGCGCTCGCAATCGAGCAGCGAGGAGGACCCTTATGAGGGTTGGCTCTTCCGCAAGCTGACCGGCCAGGAGGAGCCCTCCGACGCCCAGGCCGGGCAGGTTGGCAGGCCCAGCCGGCCCGACACGCCCGGCACGCCCGGCACGCCCGTCGTTGCCGATCCCAATCCGGTCTATTCCAGGGCCGAGTCGTTGCCCGGCACGCCGCTGACCGATTCGTCCGGTGCGGATCTTCAGGAGGATGGCCCTCGAACGAAGCCGCGAAACGGGCTTGAGGTGGAAGACTTCTACCTTGAGAACATCGTTAAGAACATCAAGGCGGCTGCCGGCTACGGCCCGGACAGGAAGATCGCCAAGACGGCCCTAGAGAAGGGCGAGTCGCTCTTCCGCGAAGAAAAATATGAAGAGGCTGCCAAGGAACTGAAGATCGCGGCCGACCGCTGGCCGGAATCGACCATCGAGGAAGACGCCCTGTTCCTGCTTGGCGAGTGTCAATTCTTCACCGATCTCTACTTCAAAGCGCATGACAGCTACGGCAAGCTGTTGAAGAACCATAGCAATACCCGGTATCTCGATACTGTCATGCACCGTACCTTCGCCATTGCGCGATACTGGGACCAACAGCAAAAGAAGTCGGGGACCTGGCCAATCACGCCAAATCTGACCGACGCGACCCGGCCACGATTCGACACGTTCGGGCATGCGGTCGAGGCATATCAGAGAATCCGGCTGCACGACCCGACCGGCCCGCTGGCCGATCACGCCTTGATGGCCATGGCGAACGGCTATTTTGTGCGCAACCAGTTTGAAAACGCCGCCTGGAATTATGACCTCCTGCGCCGCGAGTACCCAAACAGCAGCTACCAATTGGAGGCCCACTTGCTGGGTTTGCAGGCCAAGAAGCGCATTTACCAGGGCTCATACTATGACGGAAAACCGCTGGAAGAAGCCGAAGAAATCGTCCAGCAGGCCCTCACCCTGTTCCCCGGCGAACTGGATGAGGCCGAGAGGGAACGCCTGGTCCGCAACCGGGCTCAGATCGTCGAGGAGCAGGCCCTGCGCGAATTCGAGATGGCTCAGTTCTACGAGATGAAACGCTGGTACGGCGCCTCGCGGTTCTACTATCATCGCGTCATCGACGAGTTTCCCGAAAGCCAGACCGCTGCG
>JAVEUP010000125.1:0-24921 GCA_034005525.1 Thermoguttaceae bacterium
ATGCGACAAGCTGAACTGGCCGGTCAGTTCGAGTGCATGGTCGATCACCTGGGGCGTGGGCATCGTCAGCGGAAACAGCCGCCGAATCGTGGCGACATATCGCAAGAGTCCATCCCGCGTGATGACATCCCGGTCCTGCCAGGAACGCAACTGGCGCACCAGTTCGCCCAGAACCTGCCACAGCAGGATCGTTGGCGTCGGGTCAGAAGCCAATTGCCGCAGAAGCTGGCGAGCTTGGGCTTGCTTCAGTGGATCTCGGCCATCTAGGCGATAAACGAGGACTGTTCTAATGTTCCTAAGGAATGAAGATCATGCATCGTCGCCTGCTAAGTGCTGCAGCGGCACAATTGCACTTATTGTGGTTTGGTGTCTCTTGGTGCTCAACACAACGGCAGCAGGAGATGAGCCAAATACACCAAGTGCTTCGGACGTGAGCCAGGAGGCATTTGAACCATTGTTTAATCGGCGCGATTTTGACGGATGGGTGCAGAGTGGTAACTGGAAGATAGCAGAGGGAGCGTTCTACTGTCTAGGCAGTTCCCATTCCCGGCGAAATGATCTCCGCTATACCGCAAGGAAGATTGCGCCAAACTGCGAGATTGTCTTTGAATGGCAATGGGACGACACGGAGGGAGTGGCTTCGCGAGCGTCTGATATCAAGCCGGGCATCAGTTTCACCTTCAATGCCGGAGACCGCGGGCCGTTTCAAGTGAACTCGAGCTATGGAGCGGCGATAGATTATGCTGTCTCAGATATAAGTGTTCGTGTACATACTCGCGACATCGACGACAATAGTCCCCTCGATCACATGTTTGATTCCGGGTTCTCTTCGATATCCCAGACTAAGCATTCGTCCAGGTGCCGTGGTGAATGGAACCACAGCCGGATTCGGATCAGCGGTTCGACAGTGGAAACATGGATAAATGGCACACGGGTCTTCGCGATTTGCCTGAGAAACCGGACGATCAAGACAGACGGCGAGGAAGACAGGCGAATAGCTGACTCGCGGAGCATGAATTTGGCTGCCGAGAGCTGGCTGCGGCGAGAAAGACAGGGGCTTTACATAAGTGTGATCGCTCCTTACTCCGACGAAACAACAAGACATCGTGTGGCCATTCGTTCTATCGAGATCCGGTCCGTAGAATAGCGGGAGCTAAAGCCAATACCGTTCAATTGAGGTTGGAGAAAAAGTAGCCTCCCGTCAAGATTGGATGACCTAAGTCCTTTCGGCAGTTTTAGGGGCAGCTTTAGGGGCAGAGTTGAACCTCGGACAAACAAAGGTAACTCGCGAAGGATTTGGCCGTTTGCGGAAAGGGTTGCCAAACACACACATACAGTGGCCGCGTTGAGGGCTTTAGACCCCGACCCCGATAGGGCCATAGGGCGCATTCACTGCGGCAGCTATTGGGGCAGTTGAAGCGGACGAATCCAGATGTTCCGGTAACGGACGGCGGAGCCATGCTCTTGCAGCCGGATGGGCCCGACCATGTCGAAGGAATCGTATTTCGGCACGGTCTTGTATTTCGTGCTTCCCATGCATTCGGTGTGATACTGGGCGAGCACGCCGTTCCAGAACACGGTGAAGAAGGCGGGCGCGATCAACTTCTCGCCATCGAATCGCGGCGCGATGAACACGATGTCGTAGGTCTGCCATTCACCCGGCTTGCGGGCGACGTTGACCAACGGCGGCGTCTGCCCGTAGATGGCCCCCGCCTGCCCGTCGGCCTTGTGGACGTTCGCGTGGGATTCGGTCACCTGAACTTCGTACCTGTCGAGGAGGAATATCCCGCTGTTTCCCCACCAGAACCGGCGTTCCGTGTCTCGCGCGGCCGGGGTGGCCCACTCGATGTGCAACTGGCAGTCGCCGAACTTCGCCTTCGTCCGCAATTCGCCCGCCTTGAGAATGTTGATGCATCCGTCTTCCAGGCCGGCGGCGATATCGGCGCGATCGCCTTGCCATTGCGACAGGTCCTTGCCGTCGAACAGAATGATTGCGTCCGCCGGCGGTTGGCCAAGCGCCGCGCCCGGCTCGATCATGGGCGGATGCGGCCGATTCCGATCGTGAACTCGCCAGGGAGAGTTGGGCAGGAAGGGCGTGTCCGTACATCCGAGATTGTCGTCCTCGGCCAGGCAAGGAACCGCCAACGCAAACAACAACGCCAGTATGGGCATTCCGCGTGATTCATGCATGGTTCTTCTCCGGCACACGTGATATTGGTGAAGTCTATTGAAACTCGATGGTCTTCAGGCTTCGCCGATGGTCCAGGGGGGTAATCCAGCATGACCTTGGGCCAGCTTGTTCGCCTCCTCGTCGCCGGGAAACTCCTCCTTGACGGGATCCCATGTGAGTTTTCGGCCGAGCAAGCAGGCAATGTAGCCCAACTGAGGCACCGTGCTTGAACGATGGCCCACCTCGGCGTCCTCTAGTGTCCGGCTCCGAGATCGCGCGCATTCGATGAAATCCGTCTTCTCGTTTCGCAGGAGGAAAGGGAAGTCGTCGAACTTCACCTCGGCGTCGAGGATCGAACTGGGCTCCGCTTCAATCCGATTGGGGGCTCGCCACCCGCGCACCCATCCTTCGGTCCCCTCGAATTGCATGTACGACTCTCCTTCGCGATAGTCGCGCCGGCCGACGAACTCCAACTCCACGCCGTTGGCGTACCGATAGCGCACCTCGAACTCCCCGTGAACATTGTAGAACTGGTCGGCGGGCGGAAGCTCCGCACGGCCCTCCACCTCCACCGGGCCGGTATGCTCCGTATCGTTCGCCCATTGAACGATATCCGCCGGATGGTAACCCCAGTTCGTGATCATGCCGTCGCAGTACAATCGGTTGGAGTACCAACCAGGCCGGCCCAACTTCTGGCGCGGATGCACGCGATCTTCCGTGTACGGCCGCCGTTGAACCGGCCCCTGCCACATCTCGTAGTCCAGTTCCTCGGGAACCGGCATGGGCGACTCGACCGGGTCTGGAACCGGATAGATGGGCACCGACATGCGAATCCGCTTGATCTCGCCGATCTTCCCCGTACGCACCAGGCTGACGGCGCGGAACAACTCCGGTTCCGAGCGGAAATTGCTATCGGTTCGGAAAACGATGCTCGACTTGGCCGCCGCGTCGGCCAGCACGCGCCCGTGGGCAATCGCCAGCCCGATGGGCTTCTCGCAGGCGATGTCCTTTCCAGCCCTGATGGCGGCCAGTGCAATGGGCACGTGCCAGTGATCCGGCGTGTTGATCATCACGGCGTCCACTCGCCCGTGCGCGAGCAGCTCGCGGAAGTCGGTGGTTCGGAAGGTGTCTTTCAACAGGTCAGGATCCCATTGGTTTCGCTTCGCCACGCCGGCCAGCGCGGGATTGCCTTCCACGTTCAGCCGCCATCGGTCCACGTCGCACAGGGCCACGGTCTGGCAATAGCCCGACCGCATGAAGACGGACATGTTGGCATGCACAGCTTGACGTCCCAGGCCTATCTGCCCGATGCCGATTCGATTGCTCGGGGCGGCCTTTCCATCCGCCCCCATGGCAGTCCCGGGGATGAACAGCGGCAGCGCGAGAGCGCTGCCGACCGCAAGGGTGGAACGGCCGAGAAACCCGCGACGATTGAGCGAGCCCGAGGGCTGCACGGTAGGATGCGGCATGACAATAACGTCCTTTGGCTTGAGGCTATCTTGTCTCCGATGGGCAAAGGCGTTCCGGGAACGACTTCGCCCCCAACGGAAGATCAGTCTATCCGCAACTCCCGGTGGTTGACAAGGACAAAATGCGCAGATATTCTGATTGTTTGCGCAACTCGCGCGGGAACATAACTCGAGATTTCCGGAGGGTTCCGACATGCCAACGTCTCGCCCGCCGAACATCGCCGTCCTCATCAATACGTCCACCGGCTGGGGCCAGCGGCTGATTCGCGGCATCATCCAATATGCCCAGCAACGCGGTCCCTGGTCGCTATGGATTGAGCCCAGCACATTTCAGCCGGAGGTGCATTTGCCGGATGGCTGGCGTGGAAACGGAATCATTGCTCGCGTGGCGACTCGCCGCATGGCAGGTCACATCCGAAGCACGGGGCTGCCTTGCGTCAATATCTCGGCAATTGACATTCCGGGCGCCACGTTTCCGCGCGTCATGCCCGACTTCCGGAAGCTGGCTCGCATTGCAGCCGAGCACTTGCTCAACCGTGGATTCCGCCACTTCGGCTATCACGGGCCCCGCCACCGTTCGCTCGTTCGTGCCCACTACGAAGGATTTGCCGACGCCTTGCGCGACGCGCGGCGGGTCTGCATTCCCTATCGTCCCCGCCGCAGGCAGAGGGGGCTTTCGCCTTGGCTGGCCCGCCACACCGACCTGATTCGGTGGGTGCTGGAATTGCCCAAGCCGATTGCCGTACTTACGTGGTTTGTGGAATGCGGACGCGACATTATCGACGCTTGCCGCGACGCCGATATCCTTGTTCCCGAAGAAGTCGCCGTCCTGGCAAGCGACGACGATCCGTTGCTGTGCAATGCATGCCTACCGCCTCTTTCGGGCATCACGTCGAGTTCGGAGCGAAGCGGCTATCAGGCGGCCGCATTGTTGGATGGACTATTGCATGGGAAGCGCCCGCCGAAGCATCCCATACTGATTGAGCCCACCTCGCTCGTCTCGCGCCGTTCCACCGATACCCTGGCAATCGACGACGCTGATCTCGCCCAGGCCATCAGCTACCTCCGCACCCATGCCGCCGAGCCGCTCTACGTAAGCGACGTCTTGCGCCTTGTCCCGTTTTCTCGCCGCCAATTGGAGCAGGAGTTCCGTCGGGTCCTCGGCCGGTCCCCGGCGCAGGAGATTCGTCGCGTTCGCCTGGAGCGCGCCCCGCAGCTTCTCACCGAAACGGACCTTCCCATTCCGGACGTGGCCGCATCCTCGGGATTCAACTCGCCGGAACACTTCGCACGGACGTTCAAGTCCCAGTTCGGGCAATCGCCACTGAAGTTCCGCGGCGTGACGCGGACACGAATGTGGCGAGAGGATAGCTGGGAACCGTAGTCCGCCAACACCGGACTCCGCCCCGGCCGAAATAAAGCTGTCCGGTACCGTTGTTCTTGGAAACTACCCGACGTCCACAATGGCCTCGGTGAACTGCGGGAGGCTCCGGCCGGCGAAGACGACGTCGATGGGCACCACGCAGCGGCCCGGTTTCAGATCGGCCGGCAGCGCCCAGCGCAGGGGCAACTCCCCTTCGGCCTTCGCGGCGACCTCAGCCTCCTGCCACTCGCCGGACGTTCCGCCGAGCGCCTTCGGCATGGCCGCGCGACATCGCACCGGGCGGGTTTCCGCGGCGTGGTTGGTGACGACGACCTTGACCGATACGTCGCCGCCCGCCTTCGCCTGCTGGGTGTACGGGAAGGCGCGCACCCAACTCGGGTCGAGTCCGAAGTTGGCGTGTTCCCAGGGCACGAGTTGCCCGAAAAGCTGTTCGCGCCGGTCGAGGTTCTTGCGCATGAAAGCGATTTCGTCCGGCGTGAACGTGAAAGCGTCGTTGACGTGGCAGTTGAAGATGTGCGTGGGCCGGAGCCTTTCGATCAGGTCGAGGCAATACTGGAATCCCACGCCGCGGCCCAACCAGTTGCGGTTCTGCGCGCAGTAATCGTCGATTCCGGCCATCGTGTGCGAATCGCCCACGAAGAACATTCGCAGGTCGCCCGCCTCGGCCAGCAGGCCGCCGTGATACAGGGTCTGCCCGGGCAGGAAGTACGCCGTGAGCTTGAACTCGCGCCACTGCCACGACTCGCCGTCGCGGGTGGGCCGATGCACGGTAATGGGCCGGGGATCGACGCACGGCAGCCGCCAGGCGGTCGGGTTGGTGAGCACGTCGGCCAGCCGCCGGTCGGCAATGCAGGGAACGTCGAACTCCTGCTGGAAGTCGGGAATGCCCGCCGTGTGGTCGAAGTGATAATGCGTGACCCAAAGGCCCTCGACGCTCTTGATCTCCCCATCGTCCAGCCTCTTCTTGAGTTGCTGGAAGATGCCGGTCGAGCCGATGTCCATGACGAAGGCGTCGCCGCTCTCGGAAACCAGCATCCAGGTGGTTCCGAAATGGCGCAGGCAATCGGGCGGCTCGATGCCCGGGCGGATGGGCATCTGCCCCGGCCTGCCCTCGTAGTCGGTGAACAGTTCGGGGAAGTAATGCCGCAACGCACTGATGGCCACGTAGTTCTCGTAACAGTCCTCGAATCGTGCAGTCAGGGTCTCGACGGCACGTGCCGGCTGCGTCATAACCGTGCCGTGCGCCGGCACGATCAGGTCGGGCTGCTGCTGAACGATTCGCTCCAGGCTTTCGACCAGCCGCCAGCGGTCGCCCATGAATCCGTGATATCCGCCGATGCGCCGGCCGCCCTTTTCAAAACCCTTTTGCAGGCTGTAGACGTCCCATGCCTGACCTTCGCCGTAGATCGCGTCGCCGCTGAACACGACGCGACGGCCGTCGACTTCGACCACGTAGCTGACCGATCCTTCCGTGTGGCCGGGGGTGGCAAGGACGCCCACTTTCGCCGGGCCGAAGTCGAAGCTGTGGCCGTCGGAGTAGGCTTCGTCGACCTCGAGCGGGTCGGCCAGCATGAGGCTGTGCGGCCGGAAGCTGGCGTACACCTTCCAGAGGTACTTGTCGTCGTTATTCCAGTATTCCATCGGCTGGTCGAACCACGCCTGCTCCTCGCCGGGCACGCCCACCTTGGTGCCGTCGCCGGTGAACCGGCCTGCCCCGCAAGCCTGATCGCGGTGATGGTGCGTGAACACAAGCTGTTCGACGCTGCGGATGCCGAGCGAGGCAAGCACATTGCGCACGGAGCCATCGCCGCAGTCGATCAACAGCGCCCGCGCGCCGTCGCGCACGATGCCCACATTGATCGGCCCGTGGTAGACCAACAGGTGCGGCGACAGTTCCGACACGGAGCCGGGCTTGGGCTGTTCGGACCCCGTCTGATCTGGGTCGGCCAGGAGCCGCCGTGGATCAAGCAGGGCCGCGCCGACCAGGCCACCCGCGGCCTTCCTCAGAAAACTGCGGCGAGAGGAATTGCGCGGCGAGGTTGCATCGCGTTCGGCCATGTCGGTCACCTATGGAAGGGAAAACACCTCGCCCTTGGCGATGGTCGCCAGTGCGCGCCAGGTGAGGATATCGATCGACTCGCCCACGGCCCGGACGGAGCCGTCGGCGAGGACTACGTTCACACCGCCGGGATGCCGGCTTCGCGCGGCATAGATCCCCTGGTGCGTCCAGAGTTCGCATTCATGGTTGCTGGTAAGCCGGTCGTTCGGGGGCAGCCGGGTGGTGAAAGTCCATGCCTGGCTGTTCCGGCCGTCGAACCAACTGTGTCCCCGGCCCCCGGAGCCGGTTTCGTTCTGGGTCAGCGGTGGCTCCGTACCGGCCAGGCAGTTGTTGTAGCCCGAGGTGTCGCCGTTGTAGCGCTTGATCCAGGGCGAGTCGAGCATGCATTCCGAAATCAGCATCGTATTGCTGGTGCCGTCGCGGATATCGGAAATGCGGGTGAAACTGCTGACGTGGAACGCCGCGTCAAACGGACCCTGGTTCGGCAGGATCCGGTCCCTGTTGCCGACCGAGACGACATAGTTCGCCGGCGCCCGGTTGGAAAGAGGGCGGATCTGGCGATCGCTCGGACAACGCACCGCGGCCAACTCGACGCCCAGCAGGGCTGCATTGTCGCCCGTGTGGCACGGCACCAGCTTCCAGTCGATGCGATCGTACAGGGCCTGCTGCTCCATGAACGGCAGCACACGGGCAATCCAAGTGGGCGAGGTGGTGTTGATCCCGCCGCCATTGCCGAGGTCGGTTCGAATGGTTCCCGGCGGCAGCGTGCCCAGAGCACTTTCGTAGTTCAAGCAGGCCAAGGCCAACTGCTTCAGATTGTTCGTACATTGCAGCCGCCGTGCGGCCTCGCGCGCCGCCTGGACCGCCGGCAGCAACAGCGCGATCAGGATGCCGATGATCGTAATGACCACGAGCAACTCGACCAGGGTAAAACCATGTCTTGAAGGCTGCATTTCAGAGTGCCCATTCTGGATTGTGCCCGGCGAATGATCCACGGCAGAAGCGGCCCGGCGGCGGGCAAGAGACCTGAGCACGGCAACTACTACTCTGACAACTACTATTCCGACAAGGTGAAGTCATGTTCGTTTTCCCCCGGCTTCAGGGTTATCCGGAGCTGCGAGTCTTGATTGTACCGCTCCGGGATATACTGCAGGATTTCGGGCACCATATCCGGTTCGCCGGGGAGCCCCTCACCGGCCAGCATCCGCCCGGTAGCCCGCGTCGCGCTGACCGCGACCAGGTACTCGCCGGCGAAGAGACCGGCAGTTGGTGCAAAGGCATATCGTCCCTGCTCGATCCGGGTCGCGGCTCCGTGGCCAGGCGTCCCATCGATGGGAAATAGGCGTATCTGCCCCTCCTCAATGGGTGCTCCGCCGTAGAAACACGTCCCCGTGAGTGAACTGGTCGCGCCTTGCCCGCATCCGGCAGCAACCACCAACAAGAGACATCCCAGAAATCGAATCATATCAAGCGTTACCAAGCTTGCAGGGCGAGCCGTGCCCGCCGACAGTTCAAGACGCCGTCCAAGGGCCGCCGACGCGATTGTCGCGGCGCATCAGACATATCGCCGGATTTCGCCAATCATCCTATTGTAATGCTTGCCGCAATTCTGTCAAGCAGCGAGTTGGTCCCGAGTTGCATCGTTGTTGCCTACTCCGAACACACGGGACAATCAAAGAGGAGCACGGGCAGCACGTTACTCGGGTTGCCCCGACGACGGCGGGGCGGGCGTATTGTCGCCATCTTGCTGCTCGGGGGCCTCATCAGGCTTCTCCGCCTTGCGGGCGGCCTCCTCCGCGGCCTTCTTCTCCGCCTCCGCCTTCTCCATCTCGGCCTTGCGGGCAGCTTCTTCCGCGGCTTTCTTCTCCGCCTCCGCCTTCTCCATCTCGGCCTTGCGGGCGGCCTCCTCCGCGGCCTTCTTCTCCGCCTCCGCCTTCTCCATCTCCGCCTTGTGGGCAGCTTCGTCCGCGGCCTTCTTCTCTGCCTCCGCCTTTTCCGCCTGAGCCTTGCGGGCAGCTTCTTCGGCAGCCTTCTTCTCTTCGGCCGATTTGACTAATTGCTCCGGGGCGAGGCGGCCCGACATGAGCTCGTACATCTTCGGTACGAGCGCATCGCTGGGAATTGCATAGGTTTCCACACGCCCGCCCCGGGCAATGTTCACACCGACGACGCGCCCATCGAGGTTGACCAACGGACCGCCGCAGTCGGCCGGTTTGAGCACGGTATCGTGTTGCAGCACCGTGGGGAAGTCGTCCCGGCGGCCGCTCACGCCAACCCCCATGCGGTTCATCTGCTCGCGGCGCTGGTGATCCGGCGTGGACAACGGCGCCAAGGTAACCGAAACGTCGAGTGTTTCGTCGCCGCGCCGGATCGTAACGGTGATCGTCGTGCCGGGCCGATACGTGCGAATGGCACTCATCAACTCTTCGCGCGTCGCCGTCTGCTTCCCGTCAACGTGGGTTATGACGTCGCCGGCTTGGATTCCGACCTTTTCGGCCGGGCTGTCGGAGACGACGCCTTCAACAATCACGCCGTTCCCCTCGTCGCCGAGGCGAACGCCCAACACCCCGCTCATTGCCGGAATGGCAAGCCGCGGCACGCTAATCACACCGATGGCGAGCGGCTCCTGCCCCACGCCGGCTGCGGCAACCCACTGGCCAACCTCAGGCGGCGACTGCTCCCACGCAATGGCTGGCAGATCCGACGCGTCGATGTGGAGCATGGCCAAGTCGAAGCTCTCGTCGATGCCGACAACGCGGGCTTCGAGTTCTCTGGCGTCGGGCAGAACGCACATAATCTGCTTGTCGCCCAATTCGCTGGCCTTGGTGACGATCCAGCCATGGGGTCCGACAATCGTCCCCAGGGCGACCTCCTTCCCGTCATGCTTCACGCGTACCGTGCACGCGGCAATCGCGTCGACGGCCTCGCGGAATGCGGCCTTGACATCGGCGCCGTCGCGTTCCGGCACCGAGATCGCCCAGGCTTCGCCAGCCAACAGGCGGTCCCAGTTTTCGTGGAATACGTCGATGGGTACGTGGAAGTTCATCGACATCGCACCGCCAATGCGGCTGTTGATGCCGATCACTTCGCCGTCGAGATTGAACAGCGGCCCGCCGGAATCGCCTCCGACAAGGGGGCAATCGGACTGCACGACCATATCGCCCAACCGCAGGACCCGACCTGCCCGAATCACCGGGGGCCGGCCGGTCCTGTACCCCAGCGGATGGCCGACAGCCACGCACCAACTGCCCGGCTGGAGTTCAGCGGAGCGGCCCGGCGCGACAAACGGCCATTTCCCCGGCTCCGTAATCTGCATCATGCCGGCGTCGGCGGTGGAATACATCCCCAGGGTCTTGCCCTTGACGGTCTTGCCATCGTGCAGGGTAAACGTGACGTCCTGCCCCGGTTTGCCCACCACGTGCCCGGCCGTGAGCACCAGGCCGTCTTCACTGACAATCACGCCGCTTCCCCTCGACGCGCCGAGTTGGGTGGCGACGGTTGCCGGGACCGCCCGCGTCGCCACGTCCCGGATTCGCTCTTCAATCGCCCTGAGTTGTTCCAGGTTCTCGGGAGCGGCCTGCACCGTTTCGGCCGCCGACACAACTGCCGGAGCAACGACTGAGACCGGCGGGAAGACCAGGATTGCCAGACACGCGGCGGCAACGGGAAGGAACCGTTGCCGCGAACACAGCGCGAGCGGGAAACGCATAGCGGAGAATCCTTCGCCAAGGAGATACGAGAATCCGAAACCTCCATTATCCCCAAAAGCAGCAGTCACCGCAAATGGTGAGAGACGGGAAACCGATCTTTCGCGATCCGGCAGACATCGCGCATCGGTCGGCAGGAACTGCGCGTCGGCCAAAGGCCACGGTGGCAGCCGGCAAGTGCGACAGGAGACCTCGCAGGTCGCAAGTGCTTATCCTGCAATAGGTTCCGTGGCCGATGCTACCCGATTGCCCAATGGCGGCCTGTCCTGGCACGACAGTTGCTGTGCCGATGGAGCATTCGTGTTCCGCCGGGACACTTTTCGCAGGGGGGCACCCTGTGCCGACCGGCTGCCATGCCATACGGACTGTACATTTCGGCCGAAGGGGCTCATGCCCAAAGCAAACGGCTTGAAGTCATCGCCAACAACCTGGCGAACGTCGACACCGTCGGCTTCAAACGCGAGTTGGCCATTTTCCAGGCCCGTTACGCCGAGGCCATCGAGGAGGGACTCATTCCGCCAGGAGAGGGGCGGCCCGAGGACATCGGCGGGGGCGTCGAATTCCTCGCCACTCGGACCGACTTCGCCCCGGGACCCTTGAAACACACCCGGCAGAAGACCGACATGGCGATCGAGGGCGAAGGGTTCTTCGTGGTGGCGAAGGATGGCGAGCAATACCTTACCCGGGCAGGCAACTTCCTTGTGGCCGCCAACGGCGAACTGCGTACCCAGCAGGGCTATGCCGTCTTGAGCGATGCCGGCGTGCCCATGGTCATCAACCCTTTAGACGCAACCTGGGAAATCACGCCCGCCGGCACACTCCGGCAGTTGGGCACCGCCCAGAACCTTGCGATCGTGCAGCCGGGTTCCTATGCCGAGTTGCTGAAGATGGGCGAGAATCTGTTCCGCCCGCTTGCAGGGCCGGAGCCCGTACCGATCGAAGACCGCCGCGTCGTCAGCGGCTACCTGGAGGGATCGGGGGTGAAGGCCACTTCCGAGATGACCGCCATGGTGGAGGCGTCGCGCGTGCTCGAAGCCAATATCAACATGATGAAAGCCCAGGACCAGATGCTCAGCGGTTTGGTCAACCGCGTACTCAGGGTATAATCTCATCAATCCACTGCACAACACTCCTCACTCGCTGTACGTCAACCCAACCTCATCCCCTGCTGAACGATCATGGCAATCCAAGCACTGTACACCGCCGCCACCGGCATGACGGCGATGGAAACGAAGCTCGACGTCATCGCCAACAACCTGGCGAACATCGAGACAACCGCGTTCAAGAAGGACCGCGCCAACTTCGAGGACCTGTTCTACCGGCACGAGAAGATGCCCGGTTCCGAGGACACCACCGGCCAGTACACGCCCACCGGCATTCACATCGGCCTGGGAACACGGGTCTCAAGCGTTCAGAGTGACTTCACCCAGGGCGGTTTCGACCACACCGGAGGTGAGTTGGACCTCGTCATCGAGGGGCCGGGCTTCTTCCAGGTGATGGACCCCACCGGCGACACCTACTACACGCGGGCCGGCAACTGGTCGAAGAACGCCAATGGCGACATCGTGGCCGGCTCGGCCAGCCTCGGCCGGCTCCTCGAACCGCCCATCACCATTCCCCAGGATGCAACGAACATTGTCATCTCGCCGGAGGGAATCGTCTCGGTCCGTCAGCCGGGCAACCAGCAACTCTCCCAGATAGGGCAGATTGAGCTGGCCTACTTCGTGAACCCGCAGGGCCTGCTGAAGCTCGGTGAGAACCTCTATGCCGAGACCGACGCTTCCGGCCCGCCCACGCTCGGCAACCCGGGGCAGGACGGCATCGGCCTGCTCCGGCAGAACTACCTGGAACGGTCGAACGTCGAACCGGTCAATGAGTTGATCGACATGATTCTCACGCAACGCGCCTTTGAATTGAACTCCCAGGCCGTGAAGGCCGGCGATGAAGTGCTCCAAATCGTGGCCAATTTGAAGCGATATTGATGTTCCCAAGACTCTTGACTATACGATGCCTGGCGCCGATCGCATTCCTGCTTGCGATCGCCGGCCACTGCTGCCTCCCGGCGGCGGAAATCCGGTTGAAGCCGCAAGCAACGCCGGCAGGGGCCATGGTAACATTGGGCGACGTGGCCGACGTCTTCGCCGCCGACACGGCCGAGGCCGAACGTATTGGGAGCATTGAGCTGTTTCCTTCGCCGGCGGCGGGCCGCGAACGTTTCGTCCGTGCACGCGAGCTTCACGACTTGCTCCTGCTGCGCGGACTGAACCTGGCCGACCACCGCTTCTCAGGCGCAAGCCAGATCACCGTCGCGGGGTCCGGAGCGGTTGCCGCCGCGTCCGGGCAAGGCCCGCCGACCATGGTACACAAGCGGCGGGCGGAATCGCGGATCACGGAGGCACTCAAGGCGCACTTGATGGCGCGAGTCTCCGCCGAAACGCCTTGGCTGGTCGAGGTGAACCTGCCCGAATCGCTCATCCGCGCGTTGGCCGACCCGGCCGCCGAGTTGCGCGTCGAAGGCGGTCAGCCGCCCTGGCTCGGTTTGCAGCAATTCGAGTTGAGCCTGGCGACTCCCGAGGGCCCTCAGCAGGCCGTCGTCGATGCGAACGTGTCGATTCCCGCGTCGGTCGTGGTGGCCGCGAAGTCGATTTCGCGCGGCGCGCTGCTGCGCGCAGGCGACCTTCAGCTTAGCCACGCCGAGTCGCCCCTGGAACAACCCGGTGCACTGTACAGCCTCGACCAGGCGATTGGCAAGGAGACAACGCGGGCGATTCCCGCGGGTAAGATTCTCACGGCCGACGCGGTGCAGGCCCCCGTTTACGTGCGGCGCGGCGAGATCGTGACGGTTTACGCCCACGCCGCCGGCATCCGCGTCCGCACCCAGGGCCGGGCGCGCGACGACGGCAGCAACGGCGCGCTCGTGGCGGTCGAGTCGCTCGATACGAGGGAAACATTCTTCGCGCGCGTGTGTGGAGTGCGCGAAGTGGAGGTTTTTGCGCGGGCGGCCCGCGCCAGCGATGCCGCGGCCGGCGCCGCGGTCCGGCGATAACCGCCGGAGCCAAGACGCGAAAAGAGTCGGAAGCGGGTTCATCTGCGAAGGAGGAAAGGAAGCATGCTCGAACGAATGACAACTCCCCGTCCACGGCTGCATCTTTGCCTGGCACTCGCGGCGATTGCCTTTCTGCAGCAGACGGCCACCGCCCAAGACTCGAGCTTGTTCCGGGATAGCCGTCAATCGGGCTTGACGCTTCAGCGCACCAGTTGGTTCTACGAGCCGCCGCCCGAACCCCGGCCCGTCCGAACGTACGATATCGTCACGGTGATCGTGGACGAAAAATCGGTGGTCATCAGCGAGGGAGACATCGACCGCAAGAAGAAAGCCCATCTCAGCGCCGCTTTGACCGACTGGGTCCTGCTGCGCAACATGACCATGTTTCCCGATCCGCAATCCGCCGGCGTACCGGAAGTGGCGGGAAAACTCGACAAGAAATACAAGGCCGACGCAAAGTTCGAATCGCGCGACTCGATGATCTTCCGCGTTGCCGTGACTGTGGTCGATATCCGGCCGAACGGAAACCTCGTCGTTGAGGGTACGCGATACATCCAGAACAACGACGAGGAGTGGGAATACTCGCTCAGCGGCGAGATTCGGCCGGAAGACCTCAACAAGCAAACCAACTCGGTCCGCAGCGAAAACGTCGCCGACCTGCGTATCATCAAACGCGAGACGGGGCACGTTCGCGACTCATACCGGCGAGGTTGGCTGCAGAAGGTCCTGGATCAGTTCCAGGCGTTTTGAACCGAACATCGAACATCGAACATCGAACGCTGAAGAAGGTGACTGGACGATGCGAGACAGAGGTTTTATCACTCGCGTTATCGGAAATGCGGTGGCGGTCCTTGCGCTGGGGCTGATTGCTGAAAGTCAGGCAGCGCCGACCACCACCATGCTTCAGAGCGTGTGCCGCCTGAAAGGGCAGGAAGAGAATACGCTTCAGGGGCTTGGAATTGTCGTCGGACTCGACGGCAAGGGCGACGGCGGCAACTACCAGCCCACCGTCCGCAGCCTGGCAAAGCTCATGAGCGTGATGGGCGAGCAGCTCGGCCCCGGCGGATTGGCGGAACTGAAGGACTCGAAGAACGTGGCACTCGTCGTCGTGACCGCCACAATACCCGCAGCCGGCGCGCGGCAAGGCGACCGGATCGACTGCTCGGTCGCGTCGATCGGGTCGGCAAAGAGTCTCGCCGGCGGGCGGCTCTTCCTAACGCCGCTGGTCGGCCCGGACCGGAATGACCCACGCGTCTATGCGTTCGCCGAGGGCCCCATTTCCGTCGATAGCGGCAACATGCTCACGACCGGGCGCGTCTTCGGCGGCGCCCGCCTCGAAGCCGATTTCTTCAACGCCTTCACCAAGGACGGCAAGATGACCCTCGTCCTCGACGAGAATCACGCCGGCTTCGGCACCGCCCAAGAGATCGTCGAAACCATCAACAGCCAGTTGGGTTTCGGCACCGGAGGCATGCCGCTGGCCCGAGCGCTGAACCAACAGAACGTCGAGGTGACGATTCCCGCACAGTACCAGCAGGATCCAGTGCTCTTCGCGTCGCTCGTTCTCCGCCTTCCACTGTTGCAGCCGGAAACGGAGCCCCGCGTGGTCATCAACGAGCGTGCGGGGAGCATCGTTATCGGCGGCGACGTGCAGATCGGCGCCGTGGCGGTCTCGCACAAGAACATTGTCATCGAGGCCGGCGCCGCGCCGCCCGCCGGCAGCGGCTTCGTTGCACTCGACCCGGCCGAAACCGCGGTGCCCCGTCTGAAGGCCCTGGTCGAGGCGCTCAACGCAATGCACGTTCCCAACGCCGACGTGATCGAGATCATCAAGGGGCTGCACCGGAACGGCAAACTGTACGGAAAACTGATCATCGAATAGCCCGAAAAGGCACATCCCATGAACACAAGCTTGGCCACCCCCGCCTCGCTGGACGCCGCCCACGCAACCGCCGGCCTGTCCAATGCCCAACCGGTCCGGCCGGGTGACGAGGAGACGAAGCAGCAGTTTCAGGAGATACTGGGCGAGTTGCTGTTCGGCCAAATGCTGAAGTCGATGCGTCGCACCGTCGATAAGCCGGCCTATTTCCACGGCGGCCGCGCCGAGGAGGTCTTCACGCAGCAGCTCGACCAGGTGCTCGCCCAGAACATGAGCCGATCGGCCGGGGAGCAATTCCTTGGCCCGATGTACGACGTCTGGTCGGCCGGAAGAAGATAGCCCATGGAAATCGTTTCAATAAGCTTCATTTCTTTCATCCTTTAGCCTACGGAACGCCTGGAATGCCTCACAATTGGGAATCGGATCTTGCAGCAATGCTTGGCGACTTGCTGGGCGTGCAGGACAGCTTCCTTAAGCTGCTTGCCAAGAAGCGGGAATACCTGATCGCATCCGACACGGCCGGACTGGACGCCCTGGCGGCCGAGGAACAACAGCTCGTCCAGTCGCTGCAAGGTTGCGTGGACCGCCGGGAAACGCTGCTTGAGGAAGCCCGCCGGGAAGGGCTGCCCTCCGAGAATATTCAGGCACTGAGCACTGCCCTTCCCGTCGAACAGCAGCACCGCTTGCACCCGAAGGTCGCCCTGGCAAAGTCGAACAGCCGCCTCTTGCAGCAGCACAGCCTGGCCCACTGGGCAGCCGTTCAGCGCACTCTGCTCTACCTTTCCCATATGTTAGAGATTCTTGCGACCGGCGGGCAAATGAAGCCGACATATTCAGAAGAGGACAAATCCCGCGCAAGCGGCTCCCTGATCGACAGGGCAGCCTAGCTAGTCGGCGCAATATCGCGAAGCAGGGCGGTTTTCGTAATGTCCCTTTTTGGCTCGATCAAGTTGGCAGCGAACACCCTTCGGGCGAATCAGATCGCCTTGCAGGTGGTTGGCCAGAACATCGCCAACGCGAATACGCCCGGCTATATTCGTGAAGAGGTCGTGCTGACCCCAGCCCCCACCCAAAGGTATGGAGGGCTGCTGCTGGGCATGGGCGTACAGGTTTCTGCGGTGGTGCAGAAGCTCGACCACTTCCTGGAGGAGCGGCTGCGAGGGGCCGTTAGCGACCAGGCCAACACAACCACTTTGGAGCAGTCATACGCACAGTTGGAAGCAATCATCGGCGAGTTGAGCGATACGGACCTCAGTACGTCGATGAATAACTTCTTCGCCGCGATCAACGAGGTGCTCAATCAGCCGGAGAACGTGTCGGTCCGCAACCTGGCGGTCTTGCAGGGTGTGACGCTCACCGAAGACATCAACCGGATGGCGGTGCGTACGCAGGAGTTGCGCCGCGACGTGAATGACCGCATCGCAAATATGGCGGCCGATATCAACCGCCTGCTCGAGGAAGTGCGACAATTGAACGTGCGGATTGCCGAAACAGAGGGAGGTGACATCTCCAAGAGCGACGCCGTCGGGCTTCGCGATCAGCGGCTCCATGCACTGGAAAGCCTTTCGAAGCTCATCGACATCCGCGTGGTCGAGCAGCCCAGCGGCGGTGTCGTCGTCTACCGCGGCGGCGATTTCCTTGTGTTCGAGGGGAACAAGCGCGAGGTCGAAGTTGTCCTTGATACCAACCGCGGAATGACCGTGGCCGACATCCACCTGAAAGACACCGACGCTCCACTGAACCCGTCTTCCGGCGAACTCAAGGGGTTGCTCATCGCACGCGACGATGTCCTCGGTAACTTCGTCGACAACCTGGACGCCTTCGCCCAAACTTTTGCGTTCGAGTTCAACAAGGTCTATACCAGCGGCCAAGGGCTGAACGGATTCGATCGGGTAACCGGTGAATACGCCGTGGACGACAAGGATCTCGCGCTGAACGAGGCAGGGTTGCAGTTCACGCCGCAAAACGGCACTTTCCAGGTGATGGTGTACAACACAAGGACACAACTCACCCAGACGACCGATATCCGCATCGATCTGGACGGATTGGGAAGAGATACCACCCTTGAAGACCTGCGAAGACTACTCGACGACGTGGAGGGTGTTTCGGCCGTTATCACGCTCGACCGCCGACTGCAGATCTCCAGTGAGTCGCCCGACCAGCAGATCGCGTTTGCCGCCGACACCAGCGGCGTCCTGGCCGCCTTGGGCATAGCGACCTTCTTCACCGGCACGTCAGCACGCAATATAGGCATTAATGCCGACGTAAGGCGCGATCCCGCCAAGTTCGCCGCCTCGAAGAACGGAGTGGGGAACGATACCGACATCGCCCTTGAGCTGGCCACCTTCATCGACCGGCCTATTGTTTCGCAGAACGGCGCCTCCATCGGCATCCTTTACGACCGGCTTGTCGGCGAGACCACCCAGGGCTCGACGGTAGCCCAAGCCGATGCCGCAGGCGCCAACGTGTTTGAAATGACGCTGCGGGGGCAGCGAATGGCTACCAGCGGCGTCAACCTGGATGAAGAGGCGATCAAGATGATCGCGTATCAGTATTCGTTCACGGCTTCGGCCAAGTTCATTGCCACGTTGAACGAACTGTTCGGTATCCTTGTGAGCATTTAACGGGGGGGCCGGGACAAGGCCGCTGGTCCATCCCGGTTGCAGGCATGGCATCGATCATAGGTATTCCCACGACGCGGGTGAGCGACCTGTTCATCCGGCAACGGCTCCTGAACCAGGTGCAGTTCGACCAGCAGTCGCTGTTTCGTCTTCAAACGCAACTTGCAACCGGCCGGCGGTATGAAGCGCCCAGCGAAGACCCCGTTTCAGCACTTCGCGTGATGAGCCTGCAGCGCCTCCTTGAACGCAAGTCGCAAATCGCGGCCAACCTGACCACCAACCAGTCGTACCTGAGCAATACCGACGTCACCCTGTCGAGCGTTTCGAGCAACATGGCCAACATTCGCGCCACGGCGCTCGGCGTGTTGGGCACCTTGGCCGACGACGACCAGCGGCGCGCCGCGTCCCAGCAGGTCAGCCATGCCCTGCAGTCGCTGATCGACACCGGCAACCAGCAGTTCCGCGGCCGGTACCTGTTCGCGGGAACACTTACCTCCACAAGCCCTTTTACGATGCTCGACGACGGGCTTGTCCGGTTCAACGGAAACGAAGGCGCCATACAAAGCTACTCCAATACCGAAACGCTCTTCGCCACCAGTCTCAACGGGGTCGAAGTATTTGGAGCGATCAGCAATCCGGTCCGGGGCAGCGTCGACCTGAATCCGCGGTTGACCCTGGATACGCGCATTGCCGATCTGCGCGGCGGCCAGGGAATCAGCAAGGGGAGCATCCGAATCTCCGACGGCACGAACGTGAGCACCGTCGATCTGAGTTCCGCCGAGACCATCGGCGACATCGCCGCACTGATCAAGGCCAATCCGCCCGCGGGTCGCGAATTGAACGTCGAAGTGACCGGCGACAAACTCCGAATCCAGTTGGCCGGTACGACGGGCAACCTGTCCATCCACGAGGTCGCCAGCGGCACCGTGGCCAACGAGTTGGGCATCCTGCGCGATATCGGAGTCGGGACGCAATTCATTGACGGTCGCGATCTGGACCCCATTCTTCGCGCCACGACCTCGCTGGACGACCTGATGGCAATCGGCGTCCGGTCCTGGGCCGTGCTGCACTCAACGGGCCCGGACAACGACATCCGCATCGAGGCCGACGTGCCCGGCCGGCATCTGGACGGCCTTCACGTCTCTCTCGTGCACGACGACACGGTGACCCGCGGCCACGAGGTGGTCGACTACAGCCCGGAACTGGATCCCCCCCACATGATCGTCTACATCCACCAGGGCGCGTCGACCGCCCGCGACGTGGTTGCGGCCATCAATGCCCGCGGCGACGTCCCCTACACGGCCACGGTCGACCGGTTGGACGACGTCGCAGGCGGGCGGGGTGTGGTTATGGCGGGGACCACCGCAGTCACGAGGGACGGCGACGAAGAGGCGTTTGACCGGCGCGGACTGCGCATCCAGAACCAGAACGGTGTGTTTGATATCGACTTTCACACGGTCAGGACGGTGGAGGACCTGCTCAACAAGCTTAACGGGTATGGCGCCGGGCTACTGGCCGAGATCAATGAGAGCCGGACGGGAATCAACGTGCGCTCTCGCGTGAGCGGCGGCGATTTCATGATCGGCGAAAACGGCGGCGAAACGGCGAAGCAGTTGGGCCTGCGCACCTTCACCCGCGAAACCTGGCTGGCGGACCTCGACTACGGCCAGGGCGTTCATCCGACCGAAGGGACCGATTTCACTATCACCCTTGCCGACGGCTCGGTCCTGCAAGTAGATGTCAGCGACTTGGTGAGCGACGGGAAAACCATCGGCGACGTGATCGACCACATCAATGACCTGGCGCGCGACCACGTGCCGCCCTTGCAGCTCGAGGCCACCTTTGCCGAATATGGGAATGGCATAGCTTTGATTGACCGCAGCCAAGGCCCGAACACGCTCAAGGTGGATCGCACGATCCTCACGGAAGTCTCCCTCTCGGAAGGTTCCAGCGTAGAGCTGAACGTCGCCGATGTGAGAACACTCACCCGGATCACCATTGCCGAAGGCCGGGCCTTGCAGGTGGACACCAGTGGACTGGCTACCCTCGATGATGTTGTCGACTACCTCAATACGCTCGCGCCCGGAAAACTTGAAGCCGAGGCAGCCGGCGACGGCAAAAGCATCCGGCTGATCGACCACACGGCAGGCACGAACAAGTATCGGATACAACGCACGACCCTGAGCACCGCGGGCATCGAACTGGGCCTGATTCCCATCGGGCAAATGGCCAGCGCTGCGCCCGGGGTGGCCGGCACTCCCGAGACCACCATCGTTTCGGCGGATCCCCACAGCAACCTGATCATCCGCGCCAAGACCGACGGCCCGGAGTTCAACGGCGTTACCGTGGTCTTTGCCAACAACCCGGCGGACGCTCCCTCGGTCGAATACGACCCGGATACGAAGATCTTAACCTTCGCGATCGAAGAAGGCGTGACGACGGCCAACGACATTGTCTTGGCACTTAACGCCCCCGCCGCCGGCCTTGCCGGCGAGTTGTTCACCGCCGAACTCGATCCGGCCGACGGCAGCGGCAATGACGGTGAAGCTGCGGTGGAAGCGACGTCCTCGGAGTACCCGCCTGTGGCAAGCGGCGGGAGCCTGACCACCCGCGCCAGCGTCCTGGTCACTTCTGACGACCCCGATAACGACCTGATTTTCACAGCGACAGGCGAAGGCGGCTCCTTCAACGGAACGGAGATTCGGTTCGTCGACGTTCCGGGCACGGACCCGCCGGTGGTTGCCAGTTACACGCGCGGAGATGCGTTGGTGATCCATTTTGACCCCGCCGCTGGTCACACGGCGAATGACATCATCGGCGCGGTAGCCGGCCATGCGGGGGCCAGCGCCGACTGGAACGTTACCCGCGACCCGGCCGACCAGAGCCCGAACAGCGGGGACGGCTTCGTGGATATCAACGCCGGAGTGCCACTGACCGGCGGCGAGCAGACCCTCGGCGGCCGCGACGTTCACGCGTTGGAGACCGAGAGCCTCTTCACCGCATTGATCCGCCTGCAACATGCCCTCGAGGTCAACGATATAAACGGGGTCCAAAGGGCAATCGAAATGCTCGACCGGAAGGTGATCGACATGAACTTCGCTCGCGCCGAGTTGGGCGCCCGGCAGCAAGGGATCGAAGTAACCCAATATTTGCTCGACACCGAGGAGGTCGCGCTCCAGACGTCGCTGTCGCTGGAATACGACGCCGACATGGTTGAGGTGATTTCGAACCTTGCCGCGCGTCAAGCCTCCTTCGAGGCGTCCCTGCAATCCATGGGCAGCATTCTGAAGATATCGTTGCTGAACTACCTGTAGCCGGCCAGTCATCCATCCTCCGAGGCGCGCCCAAAGGTAGGAACACGGCGGCGTTGGCCGGTTCAAGTCTTACTGCCCTCCGACCTGCTGGTCGGGTTTGATTGCCATTCCGTAGATCGAACTCGACCTGCGGCTGTTGCCGGCGTAGAACACCAGCATCCACTTGCCTTCGCCCAGGGGCGTCATCCAGGGGTACGACCAATCGGACAGGTTGTCGGCGCCGGCGGGGATGGCGGCCAGCCGGCCCTTCCGCTGCCACTGAAGCTGCTTCACGTCGGCCGTCCACAGGTACGCACGCCCGCGGGTGCCCTCGGAATCGCCGCGGATGGACTGGATGGCGTACAGCTTCGACGGCTCAGTGGGCGAGGCGGTAATGAACGGGCTGGGCTGGCGGCCGGGAAGCCCTTTGGATATGGCCAGCGCCGATGGGCGGATGCGCCACGTCTTGCCAAGGTCGTCGGAAACCGCCTCATCGTACCGGCGCGCATCGCCGCCGCTTGCCAGCCGCAGCAGACCCACGAACCGGCCCTCGGTGAACGCGAAGGCCGGCTCGTAGTACGGGGCTTCGGTCACCACGCGCGGCGGGCTCCACGTCCTTCCCTGGTCGGTCGAAACCGACAGCCAGATGCCCGTGCTCGGCTTGCTCGGCTGCCGGTAATGGCCGAAGGTGACCAAGCCCATGCCGGGAACTTGCAGGATGTTGCCGTACACCGAGCCGGTCGTGTTCTCGGCCAGGGCCGAAGTGTCGACCTTCTCCCACGTCTGTCCGGAATCGGTGGACCGCCAGCCCAGGATGGTGTTCTGTACGTTGCCTGCGTAGGCCATGGCCAGCAGCACCACGGCCCCGTCGTCGGCCAGGCCGAGCGACATGTTGCCGCAATCGCGGTAACGTTTGTCGTCGTCGGGGAAGTACGCAAGCAGGTTGGGCGGGCTGAAGCTGGCGCCGCCGTCGGTCGAGCGGGACACAGCCGTCCCCGACCCGCCGATGTTGTGCCCGATGCCGGCGCTGTACGCCAGCACCAGGGTATCGTCGCCGGTGGCAACGATCTTCGGCCAAGAGAGGTGCTGGGTCGCCCGGTTGTCGGGGGCCGGGACCAGCAGGCGGGGTTCGCCGTAGTCGCCGCCGATGGGCGCCGGGTCTGCGCCGGCGGCCGCCAAAGCCCAGCACAGGGCCACGGTGAGTGTCGTCGTCATCTTCGCGTCTCCTGAAGTCTGGTCCCGAGGGAGAATCGACCTCCAAATATATCAGCCTGCACCAAACCGCCGCCCGGTGCAAGAGGCCATTTTGCATCGACCATCATCTTGCGGAATGCCAGCCCGGATTATTCGCGTAGGGCGGGGCAAGGTCGCGTAAGCCCTTGGTGGGCCATCTCCAAGGTCGGCGAAAAGCTCCCCACCACCCCTGCCTTCGGCAGCCGAAGAGGTATATGATGCACCGGTGACCGTTCGCGGGCCGGCCGGGGACTGATCCCGTTACCGTCCCCCAAAGCCTGGAAAGGTGAACTCGTGCCAACCCTTGGTTCCTCGCCCCGTATTACCGCGTTTCGTTTCCCGCCGGGTGAAGTCCTGGCCGGGAAATATGAGGTGCTCGACCAGCTCGGCCGGGGATGGGAGGGGGAGGTGTATCTGGTGCGGGAATGCGCCACGGGAATCGAGCGCGCGGCGAAAGTCTGGTTCCCGCACCGCAACAGGCGGAATCAGGCAGCCCGTTTCTACGCTAAGAAACTCCACAAGCTGCGGCACTGCCCAATCCTGATCCAATATCACACCCAGGAAACGATCGAATACAGCGGCCAGCGAGTCCGCTTCCTGGTGTCGGAATACGTCGAAGGAGAGTTGTTGCGAAAGTTCATTGCCCGGCAACCCGGCCGGCGACTGACCGTCTTCGAGGCCCTGCACGTGCTGCATACGCTGGCGGCGGGAATCGAGCAAATCCACAACGTGCGAGAATACCACGGCGACCTGCACGACGAGAACGTCATCGTCCGCCGCCGCGGGATCGCGTTCGATGTGAAATTGGTTGACATGTTCCACTGGGGACCCGCCAGCCCGGAGAACATCCATGAAGACGTGATCAACCTGGTTCGCATCTTCTACGACGCCGTGGGCGGACCGGAACGCTACGCTCGCCAGCCGGCGGTCGTGAAGGAACTCTGCTGCGGGTTGAAACGGTCCTTGATCCTGCGAAAATACCGCAACGCCGGCCAATTGCGCCAGTACCTCGAAACTCTTCAATGGGACTAGCCGCGGTATACGCGAAGGGGACAGTCCCATTTTCGCGGCCGTAACAGCGGCTTATTGGGCTAAACGCTCTCTGTGTGCCGCGAAAATTGGGACAGTCCCCTGCAATGGGGCTGACTGCGGATCAGCCCCGCGGGTATTGGCGGCAGTACTCGTACAGCGCCATTGCGGCGGCGGTGGCGGCGTTATGGCTCAGTGGGCGGCCGAATACCGGAATCTCGACCGTGCGGTCCAGAACCGTCAGCACGTCCGGATCGATTCCCAGCCGCTCATTGCCCACCACCAGCACGGTGCGCCGTGCGAACCGGAAGTCGTAAAGGCACTCCGAACCGCTTGTCTGCTCCAGCCCCACCAGTTCATAACCCTCGCCGCGCAGCCGCTTGAGCACGGGCGGAAGCGTGCGATGGCGCTGAAGTTCAAGAGCCGTCTCGGCATCGCGGGCGATCTTGGCAACCAGCGCGGCCGTGCCGCAGCAAATGACGCGTTGCACCCCGCAGCATCCGGCGGCACGCACGATGCGCGAAAGGTTGACGTTGCTCCGCATTGGCGGACACGCCACAATCAGTTCGCGCGGCCGATCAAGCGGCGTCGGCGGCTCATGTCGTTTCTGGATGAAGGAGTCCATTGCTGAAAAAAGAGGGCCGGTGAGCAAGCCCCGAAACCTGCGCGGGACGCACTCCCGGCCCCGTGTAGCGTAACAACGCTACGGTACCTGTACTCGACTTATTTGTGGCGCACGCGCACGCTCAACCCAACAGCAGCGCGAACGCAGGATGTTCCGGACCGACCCAAAACGGTCGTTCAGCCTTTGGCGTGGGCGAAGCAGCCGCAATCAACAAGATGAATGAATGGCTCGAGTAGGGCCGCTTGACCAAAGAGCAATTTCATTGTATCGCAAGAGAAGCCGCGTGAAAAGCGGGATCCAAACGAATTTTTTTCGACCTGTCGGCAATGTTTTCCCATCTTGCGCAGCATACGAAATACGCGCAAACTAATGGCATCCGGGCAGGCTTAGCTAGATCGGAAGAGCA
>JAVEUP010000313.1:0-5795 GCA_034005525.1 Thermoguttaceae bacterium
GGAAAGGATAAACGCTGAAAGCATATAAGCGTGAAGCCCGCTCCAAGATCAGGTTTCGTAAGCGCTAACGCGCGAAAGCCCCCTGGAAGACGACCAGGTCGATAGGCCGGATGTGTAAGCACAGTAATGTGTTCAGCTAACCGGTACTAACGGGCGAAAGCTTGGCCACATGTATCCAACGCTCCATCCATGCGATGGGCCGCCACGCGGGTAATCCAACCCGTCGGAAGCGGCCGAAACGAGCGCTCGATCGAACTCGACCCGGCCAGCCCAGTGCTGACCGCAGCGAGTTCGCCACTTGACCACAACCTGGCGCCGGGGCCTGAAACACGGCCCCTGCGCCCCTTTCCGGCGACCATATCCGAAAGGCCACACCCGTTCCCATCCCGAACACGGAAGTTAAGCTTTCGGAGCCGATGGTAGTACTGCAAGTGCGAGAGTAGGTGTTGCCGGATTTTTTACACGCCCCCGGGTTCCGCGCGGAACCCGGGGGTTTTTCTTTTCGGCGTCACACGAAAGCAACGCGTGGACCGACGACCGCAATCGCATGTTGGGGGTGGGCCGCGGCCTGCTGAAACTGCGCATTTCGTTAGGACGGGCTTCAGCCCGTCAATACCGGGACGGACAAATGCCCATCTTACAGAAGCGCAAAGCCGACACGCGGCGAGGATAGCTCCCGAGGGACTGTCGCAGGCCATACACCTTGCAGCAGCTTGTTTCGCCGCCACCACCTAGTATACTGACGGTGGTGGATTGAATGTGGGTCCGCCTCTATTGGGGTGGACTGCCCATGCGGCAATTCAGAGTCGCCGGAGGTACGCGTATGTCCAGCTCTTCGCGGTTGCCAAAGAGGCCCTTGGCGCCGTGCTTCATGCTGGCCGTCGGCCTGTGTTTGTTGCCCGGCCAGGACACACTCTCCGCCGAGACCGACACGCCCAATCGGGCGCCGAACGCCGGCTTTGAACAGGCGGCGGGCGAACTGCCGGCCGAGTGGCATGTGCGCACCTGGGCGGGCGCGGGTGAGCATACCTACCCGCAATCCGGACGCGGCGGCGGCCGGTGCGTGGCGATTGCGTCGAGCCAGGGGGGCGACCTGAGCTGGTCGGCCGACGTGCCCGTGCAACCCAACACTCTGTATCGCCTTTCGGGCTGGATCCGGACTGAGAATCTCCAGGCCGGCACCGGTCGTGGGGCCCTGCTTAACGTCCACCAGGTGCGAGGCGCCGCGACGCCCGCGGTGACCGGCAGCAGCGACTGGACCCGCGTGGAAACCTTGGTCGATTCCGGCGACCGTGAGACCCTCCTGGTCAATTGTCTTTTCGGCGGTTGGGGGCGGTCGACCGGCAGGGCATGGTACGACGATCTGCGGCTGGAAGCGGTCGACGTCGTCGACGCTTACATCAAGAGGGCCACCTGGGCTGCGACCATGGTGGCGTCGCGGCAGCGGCTGCTGGAACTGGGCGGTGCGGGTCAGGGGGATGGCGGGGCGCTGCGCGACCGGCTGTGGGCGGCGCTGAACCGCGATTTCCTTTGGCCCTCCTGCCAGTTCCAGGCCCGGCTTGCCGCACGCGACGGTGCCGACTGGTTCGCCCGCGCCGCCGACACCGACCTGGAGCGGGCGATCCTCGCCGAGGAGCTGGCTGCGACCGCCCATCTGGCCGCGGAGGAGCAACGCCGGTTTCAGGAAGAACTGCACGCACTAACCCGCACCGAGGCGGCGCCGCACGATCCCCGCTGGCTCGACCTGTTCGAGCGAATTGCCGGGGCGAAGAGCACGGCCATGTTCGACTGGTGTCCGCAGATCGCGTTCATCAGGCGGCAGGCGGGCGGATTGCACGGCACGAACGCCACGATGCTTGCGCGGCGCACCGGCGTCGGCTCGGCGATCTGCGTGTTCGATCCCGCCCGCGCGCAGCACAGGGTCCGGACGATCTTCGACGATCCGGAGGGCTTCATTCTCGACATGGGCCTCTCCCACGACGCAGAGCGAATCGTCTTCGCCTACAAGAAGGAGGCCGCCGGGGGGCGGCATCCGTTCCATATCTACGAAATCGGCGTCGATGGCAGCGGCTTGCGCCAGGTGAGCGACGGCCCGTACCACGACGTCAGCCCGATGTACCTGCCCGACGGGCGGATCGTGTTCAATTCCACGCGGGTGGAGGCGTACTCGATGTGCCAGGACTTCCTTGCCGCGGCCCTGTACGTCATGGACGCCGACGGTACGAACGTCTGCCGCCTGGAGTACAACACGCTCTGCAACACGACGCCCTACGTACTGGACGACGGCTCCATCCTGTTCACCCGCTGGGAGTACCAGGACAAGAACATCTTCTGCACCCAGGGTCTTTGGACCATCAATCCCGACGGCTCGCGGCTGCAACTGTTCTACGGCAATACGCTGACGGTTCCCAACGCCATTTACGGGGCGAAGCAGATTCCCGGCACGCGGAAGGTGATTTGCGTCATGGCGGCGCACCACTTCCCGCCGCTGGGCGGCATTGCCGTGATCGACCGCAGCCACGGATTGGAAAGTGCGGCGTCGATGCGCACGCTCACGCCGGAAGTGCCCTACCGGGTTACGAAGGGGCACGACTGGAAGGAGACAAGCTGGGGGCCCGGCGACGTGTTCCATCCCTGGTCGTACACCGACCCGTGGCCGCTGGCCGAGGACCTCTTCCTGGTTGCCTATGGCGGGCCGCTGAAGAACGGCCCGCAGCGGTACCGCCTGGCGTTGATGGATGCGACCGGCCTGGTGGTTCCGCTTTACGACGATCCGAAGACAAGCTGCTTCCACCCGATGCCGCTGTTGCCTCGACCGGTCCCGCACCAGTTGCCGGGCGAGCCGCCGTCCGAACCGCAAGGTGAAGGCTACTTCTTCGTCCAGGACGTGTACGAAGGACTGGTCAAGTGGGGCGTTGAACGGGGGCAGGTAAAACGGCTTCGCGTGATGTCGCAAGCGCCCAAGCGCTACAACACCGAAGGGCCGCGCTACAGCGACCATTACCCGGCCATCGGCGAAGGGACCTACTATGTGAAGGTCAACTACGGGACCGTGCCGGTGGCCGAGGACGGCTCGGCTTACTTCGCCGCGCCCGCAGGCGTGGAGCTTTATTTCCAGGCCCTCGATGCCGGGGGAAAGGAGATCCGGCGGATGGGCACGGTGACGCAGATCACCGCGGGCGAGACGCAGAGCTGCATCGGCTGCCACGAATCGCGCTTCCGCGCCCCGGCCATGAGACCTTCGGCCATGGAGCGGCTGCGGCGGCCGCCCGACCCGATCACGCCACCCTCCTGGGGCGCCGGCCCGGTCGACTTCGTCGAGCAGGTGCAACCGGTCCTGGACCGCTACTGTGTCGAGTGCCACCAGGGGCCGAAGCCGGAGGGTGGCGTCGACCTGTCGGGCGACAAGACCCGGTTCTTCAATATGGCTTACGAAACGCTCGTGTTCACGCCGGGGCTGGTGGCCGCCTATCACCTTCACGGCGCCCCGACGGGCAACTTCCCGCCGCGGGCCACCGGCTCGTACGTGAGCCGTCTGACCGAGTTGCTCGAAGGGAAGCACGCCGACGTGGACGTCGACGCCGAGAGCCGGCGGCGCGTTTACACCTGGATCGACGCCAACATCCCGTACTACGGTACCTGGGCGATGTGCCGTCCGCACACCGTCGGCGGGCGCGACACGTGGCTTGGCCTTGGGCAGAAGCCGCTGCCGTGGTTCGCCGCGTTTGCCGAGGCGTACCGGGCCGCCGGCCTGCCCGGCGACCTTGCCCCGGACACCCGCATCAACCCCAGGTATTTCCCCCATCAGGTGGAAGGGCTTCGCCATGCCGACGTCAACCTGACCCGTCCGGAATACAGCCGCGTACTGCTGGACAATCTGGCCCAGTCGGCCGGCGGCCGTGCCGAGGACGGGAAGGCCGCCCTCCAGACGACGGACGACCCGCGGTACCAGGCCATGCTTCGGGCGATCGAGCAGGGCAAGGCCGCCTTGTTGGCCCACCCGCGCATCGACATGCCCGGCGCGGCCGCCGTTCCGCAAGACCGCAACTTCGGACGGACCTTTTGATCCCCGTGGGCCGGAGCCGGCAATCCAGCACCGAGAATTCAGGGAGGGACAAGCAAGCCAAGACCCTGGTGGGCCTTCGGTCGCTTGGCCGGGCCTGCTTTCAGCGGACGGCGAGCAAACCATGCGGGCGTGGCTTGCGCAGGCTCACCAAGGACTTATGCGACCTTGTCCCCTACGTGAATCCTCCGCGCTAGCGTCCGAGCTTCCAGTTCGGACTTTGACCGCAGAACGCTTTCGGGTTATCGTACACAACTTGGCGAATGACCGAGGGAGCGTGGCCGCGTCGGCGCATGGCGGCAATGAACTCGGGCACGGCCAGCGGGTCGCTCGGGCCCCAATCGGCCGAACTGTTTACCAGGATGCGATCCGGGCCATACACTTCAATCATGTCGACCGCCCGGTCCGGCGTGGCCTTTGTGGTCGGGTACAGCGTAATGCCCGCCCAATAACCTTCCTCCAGGGCCGGCCGAATCGTGTGTTCCTCGCAATGGTCGATGCATACGCGGGCGGGATCAACCCGCCGATCGGCACGGAGAATATCGAGAATCATTTGCGTGCCCTGGTACTTGTCGGCCAGGTGCGGCGTGTGGAAAAGCATGAGTTCGCCGCGCCCCAGCGCCAAGTCGATGAGCATCAGCAGTGACTCGACTTCACCCTTGGTGTTCTTGTTCAACCCGATTTCGCCGATGCCCAAGACCGTCGGGCGTTCGAGGAACTCGGGCAAGACGGCGATGACTTCGCGGGCGAAGCCGACGTCGTCGGCTTCCTTGGCGTTCAGTCCCATCCAGGCGTGGTGCCGGATTCCGAACTGGGCGGCGCGTTTCGGCTCCCACTCGGTAAGCTGGCGGAAGTAGTCGTGGAAGCTGTTCGTGCCGCTCCGATCGTAGCCCATCCAGAACGCCGGCTCGGCAACCGCCACGCAGCCGGCCCGGGCCATGCGGTGGAAGTCGTCGGTCGTTCGTGCCGCCATGTGGATGTGAGGGTCGATGAAGTCCATAGTCTACACCCCATATCTTTCTCGCCACTGGGGCTCGTAAGGGAGCGAAAACGCCATCTGGAGCTGCTCAGCCCGGTTGCCGCTCTGGTGCGCCAGAAGGTCAAAACTCCGGCCAATCTGGTTGAGGCGTGGGTCATCGGCCACCGAGCCCTCAGCCCGGTCAATCCGGTCCAGGGCGGCGGCCACTTCGATCAGACGAGCCCGAACCGTCAACCATTCGCGGTCCAGGACATCCTTGGCATTAAGGGGCATTACATCACCTTTGGGGGGGCTTCTGTGCTTCTCTTTGGCGAGCGGCAGAAACAATCTTACCGACGCCCTTGTAGCCGAGTCTCTCCGAGACTCGGATTTCGGCGTTTCGGAGAGATACCGTCACGGGAAATCCATTCTCGCCGCTTGCTTTAACATAGTCGCTCCGGGAGGTATAGAAAAGGGCCTTTGCGTTTGGCGTGCGGCAAGTTCTTCTGACGCTGGCTGGCAGATCAGATCTTTCCCTTAGCCCGGATTATTCATCACGCGAGCTGCCGCTTGCTTTGGGACCATTTGGGGGCGTTTTCTTAGCGGAGCGGCGCGAGCCGCCCGGTTTTCCCACTGTAATACCGGACGGCTCGCGCCGTGCCGCTACAAAGCAAAGGACGGCTCGCGCCGTGCCGCTACAAAGCAAAGGACGGCTCGCGCCGTGCCGCTACAAAGCAAAGGACGGCTCGCGCCGTGCCGCTACAAAGCAAAGGA
>JAVEUP010000126.1:0-24712 GCA_034005525.1 Thermoguttaceae bacterium
CCTGCCAAAATACCCCCATGCGACTCGGGCAAAACGGCCGGCATGGCAAGCACCGGGTCCCGAGAACTTGGCACGTCCCAGCCGGGTGTCAGTGACACCTCTTGGCAGGGAAAAACGGGGTAAAACGGGGATTACTCACCGAGCCAGTGAACATCGAGAAAACACTGGAAATTACGGGATAAACCGCACTTTTCGGCAATTTCGAGAAAGTACGCGAACCCGACCCGTGAACGGTTACCTTGATACCATAGGTTCAGGGGCCAGGAGGGCACTACACGCGTCGAGCTTGTCGCCGCGGTGAACGTGGGGTGAGCATCCTGCTTGCCGAGACACTTGAGCCCGGCATCGCAACCTGCAGGGTTGCGCCGCGTTTGCGCGAGCCGGTCAATTCAGCCCTGACAGAACCCTCGGCAGCCAACCCATTCCACCACCAACCACCGAGGCTCGTCCCAATGCGCCCCGCGCCCAAAGGCTTCCGCTTGCACATTGGCCTGTTCGGCCGGCGTAATGCCGGGAAGTCGTCCGTGTTGAATGCGCTGATGCGGCAGGAGGTGTCCATCGTCTCCGACGTGGCCGGGACGACGACCGACCCGGTGGAGAAGCCCATGGAACTGCTGCCCATCGGGCCCGTGCTGTTCATCGATACCGCCGGCGTGGACGACGTGGGCGCGCTGGGCGAGAAGCGCCTGGCGAAGACGCAGCAGGTGTTTGACCGCACCGACGTCGGGCTGATTGTGGCCGACGCCGGCGAGTGGGGCGACTTTGAAGACGGCATTCTGAGCGAGTTGTCCCGCCGCAACACGCCGGCCGTGGCCGTGCTGAACAAGTCGGACCTGGCGCCGCCGCCGGCGGAGTTGGTGGAGCGTCTGACGCAGGCGAAGATCCCATGGGTCGCCACGGTCGCGACGCAGCGGCGCGGCATGGCCGACCTGCGCGAGGCGCTCATCCGCACCGTGCCCGACGACTTCCTGCGCCCGCCGCCGATCGTCGCCGATCTGGTGCCGCCCGGCGAGTTGTGCGTGCTCGTCGTGCCAATCGACCTGGAAGCGCCGAAGGGACGGCTCATCGTGCCGCAAGTGCAAACCATCCGCGACCTGCTCGACGGCGATGCCTACGCCATGGTAGTCAAGGAGCGCGAACTGCGCGACGCACTCGACCGCCTGCGCCGGCCGCCGGCACTGGTGGTGACCGACTCGCAAGCGTTTCTGAAGGTGGGCGGCGACACGCCGCAGGACGTGCCGCTGACGTCGTTTTCCATCCTGTTCGCACGACAGAAGGGCGACTTGAGCACGTTCGTCGAGGGGGCGCTAGCCATCGAGTCGCTCCGCCCAGGCGACCGCGTACTGATCGCCGAGGCATGCACGCATCACCCGATCGGCGACGACATCGGGCGGGTGAAGATTCCCCGCTGGCTGCGGCAGTTTGTCGGCGGCGACCTGGACATCACGACCAGCGCCGGCCACGACTTCCCCGAACGGCTCGAGGATTTTCAACTGGTCGTCCACTGCGGCGCGTGCATGTGGAACCGGCGCGAGATGCTCAGCCGCATGATGCACTGCCGGCAGGCCGGCGTACCGATTTGCAACTACGGCATGACCATTGCGTACACGCTCGGCATCTTCGAGCGCGCCCTGAAGCCCTTCCCGGACGCGCTGGCGACCTACCACCGATTGCTCGACCGCCGCAATGCCGGCGAGCGGGGGCCGTGAGGCCCCTGTTTCTGCACGACATTGCACAGTTCAGCGTCTGCGTGACACGCTGCGCCTCTGATGTGTTTCTGGCTGCCGGGTGCGTGGGCGACGACCGGCGTGGAAATCGGGGGAGAAACAGGGGCCTCACGGCCCCCGCTCGCCTTTCGGTTTGCAGCGTTCGGGTCTATTCTACGAGATCTACCTGTCCTTCTCGAAGAAGCGGCGGAGAATCGTCGGGAACAGGTCCGTCCCATTGACCTCGATGCCTCGCTCCCGAATCCCCGCAACGGTGCTGCGATAGACCGCCTCCTTGTCCGCCTTCGGGGCGGGCATGGACTTCCGCCTGCGGGTCGTGCGTTCCCAGAACTTGGTGCCATGGAAGGTCACCTGCAACCCCGAACCCTCGACGTGCCGTACCTCCACCGCCTCCAAGACGTCGGCCAATTCTTCTTCGACGTCCTTTCCCGCGGCCAATCTGTCGGCAGTCAGCTTTCTGACCAACTCAATCGTTTCAAGAGCCTCGACGCAATCCCGCTCCGAAAGGGGAACAAGCAGGGTGAACGAATCGCCCTTGCGGGTGAACTGCACCCATTTGTCCACACCGGCCATGATCAGACGATGCAGCGAGGTGGAATCGAGAGGGAGAAGCTCTTGACCATCCTCCTGGTTTCCATCGGCGCCGAGTCTCTTGAGGCGGTCTTCCAGTGGAAGGGGAATCATCATGGTGAGGACGTCGGTCCCCCCGGCGTTGGATACCGCGTTGTCCTCATCGGTCGCGGCCAGCACGCAGAACGAGGCGGCATCGAGCGGGAGCAGAGTCTGTCCGTTCCCTTTCTCCTCTTCAGGCTTCGCCTCATCATGTCCCAAGCCTTGCCGCAATTCTCTTCGGACCTCGTCCCAGGTCAACTTTCGCGAACCAGCCTTGGCGGCAAGCCGGCGCTGCTCTCGTGCCAGCTTCGCCAGTTCGGCCGCGATTTGCGGGACCTGCTCGCGCATGGCCGCGTCAACGGCCTTGCCGGGGATCACCACCTGGTGATAGTAGGAGAGGTTCCGATGTTCGTTGAGGAAGAACTCCCCCGGCATGATCTCGATCGAGTCGAGATCGACGGCAGTTGTAAGTCGTTCGGGTTCTCCGGTCATCGCCTCAGCAAGCGGCAGGCTGCTGTAGCTGTGCTTGCCGTGCCGCTCGAGTAGTCTCGGAGAGGAGAAGAGTTTGAAATGCGGAAACCCGGTGATGATCAGAGTGTCGCGACGCTCGTAGAGCCTGGCGATATGGTCCAATTCGGCCGCTTTGTCCGTTTCGATATTGACGTAGAGTTCCAGAAATGAGAACGAGTCGGAGGACTCATCATACCTGGTATAACTCACGATCTCGCCGCCAATACAGCCGCAAAACGGCAGGCAGGCGGCCGCAGAAAGCCAAAGCCGAATCCTGGAGGTAAGCATGGTCGCCTCGTGTTGGTCCGTGATCCTCGCCTGACAGCAACGATGACCAGTTTGCCAACGTTGCACTGCAATATGGCCTGGAACACGGGCGGTGTCAAGAGTCAAGAGTTGCTGGCCTCTTCCGAGGCCCGCTCGACGGGAATCTGGACTTCGAAGAAGTTCCGGTCGCGGGGAACGAACGGGCTGTTGTAGCCCATCACCCTCATCGGGCCGGCCGGAACGTACTGGTCGTTCTCCGACAGCCACTGGAGCAACCGCTGTCGGGCCGCTTCGACCGACGACGCGCTCTGCGGGCCACGGCATCCGATGCTCACAACGGTCGCAGGCGGGACATCGACCACATCGACGCTCCCCTGCCGGCCGGTCGAGCCCTGGTCGGGCCGCTCGTAGAGGAACGACATGGACCGCTTGCCGGCGGCATCCCGGGCGTTGCCGTACTCCATTTCGACCGGGGCCGTCATGGAAACGCTGTTCTGCTTGATGTGCCGGAACAGCCGCCAGAACTCGCCCATTCCCGCGGCAGTCGCCCGGCGGTACGCCGGGTACTGTTTCACTTCGATCCGGCCGACCGCGGTGGGGGAAGGGAACCCCTCGGGCATCTCAGCCTCTTTAATGAGGTTGAACTCCTCGCCGTTGGCCGTGTCGCTTGCGAAGCCTTGATACATCAGTCCGGCCCACCCGATCGAGCCGAAAAGTCCCATAGTGGCAAGGGATTTGATGAAACGTCGCATAATGGTTCTCCAAACTACTGGGTTTCTTGTGCGTGCGTGGACAAACGTCGGTTGTGACGTGCATATGCAACATTATTCGCACGCGGGGCCGGAGCGGTTTCAGCCTGCCGCTTTGTAGCCGAGTCTCTCCGAGACTCGGATTTCGGCGTCTCGGAGAGAGGCCGCTACGGGTAACCCCTTTCCGCTCGCCCAAGATCAGCCGAATCGGCGCCGCCGGAAGCCGCGGTTCTTGTATGGCCGACATCACCCGCGGTTGACGTCTTCCGTGGGTTCCTCGTCCCCGATTTCGGCATCGGCCGCTGGCTTCCCTTCCGAATCTTCCGACCGAACTGCGTCGAGCAAATCGAGCAGCAGGCGTTCCGCGCGGAGACCGTGAATCAAGCCGATTAGGCTGTTAAGAATGCCGTAGATGAACCAGCCAAACATCATGCCGAAGAACGCGCCGATGGCCAAACCTGCCACCTGAAACCCAACTTCCGCGGGTTGCGCTAATCCGAAAAGCACTCGAGACACGCGTTCAAACAGCCAGAGAGCCAAAGCAAGCAGGGCACCGTGGAAGAGGATCAACCAGAACCGCCATCGCTCCAACCATGGCATCAACCGACGAAGTCGGGCAATGTATTCTTCGTCCGACATGCGAGTCCACGGCCAGCGGAAGATCTTCATGGCATGATATGTAGCGTTGCGGCAGCCGGAAGAATTAGCGTCCCAGAACGACATCGATTCCACTCAGGATCGCTTCCAACTGCCGCCTCGGGAGTTTGCCTGTGCGGTCGGTGAGTTGGTTCTTATCCAGGGTGACAATCGAGGAAACGTTGGCAACCGAGTCCTTCGACAGGCCGGTCAACCGGGTCCTCAGCAGAACGTTTCCGGGAGCTTTCGCCCATTTCAGATTGCTCGTCAAGGGAACGCAAACAACCGTTCCGATTCGGCTCCGATTCATCCCGTCGCCCTGCACGACGACAACAGGGCGTCGAAAACCGGGCATCGAGCCGATCGGCTCGCCGATATCGGCCCACCAGACCTCTCCCTGGGCAATTACCACTGCACTCGCCGCAGCGTTTGTCGTGCGACCTCATGCGTGAAATCATCGGGCTCAGCACCCACGTCATCGACCACCTTGTTCATCGCTTCCGCGACGCGGTCGTCGTCATGTCTCGCAACGAACTCCGCCAACGCCCGCGCGTAGAGCTGGCTGCGGGAAGTCTGCAAGCGATCGGCCAGCCGCTCAGCGTCCTCGAAAACATCGTCCGGAATGGAGATAGCCGTCTTCATACCAATAGTATAACCGCATTGACCGGCAGGTCAAGGGTAGAATGGCCAATGCCCCCCGGGGGAGCAGGGGCGAGCATGCATTTCACGGAAGGGTTATCGGCGGGCTTGCCCAGCACGGTGGCCGTCCGTATGACTCGGACTGATGGAAGACAATCGAGGCGATGAGCGACAGGCTGACCGGATATCGCTTCAGTCACTTCATTAGGCGAACACCGCCTGTCACTGGACTTCGGAAGGGGAACTCGGCACAGCTTCCGATGGGGCGAGAAGCTCAGGGCATTCGGCCTCAACCTCGTCTGCAAAGGCAACGCTCATTCCGAATTCGCTCGCCCCGCGAACAAACGTCACCTCCTGAGACATCTGCAAACTCGAATGCATCGAATGGTGCGGCTCAACGGCGATATCCAGCCGCGCCCGAATCGCATCATCGGAGGTTTCAAGCACGGTAACGGAACCGCGGCAATGGTCCTGCGAAGAAGAACCCATCGGGCCGCGCAATGGGACAAACCGATCGTGGTAGACCGCACACTCCGAAGGTATCTCGTAAGTCCGTCCCGGCTGCAGCGAGTCCAACTGCACGACAATCCGATCGAATACCGCGCTGTCTGTCGCGACGATAAACCAGCCTGCCTTTGCACGACTGCGAGCAAAGCACAAGAGATGTTTCCCCGGAGCCGGTGCAGTGATTCGGGTCGCCGACCTTGCTGGTGCAGGCTCAACACAACTATCGGCCATCCACGTAGCCTTTGTCGATACAATGCCGTAGTTCACGGCATACCATTCGTGGATAATCACGACACCGGCGGCGATTCCACATGCCAGGAGTACTGTGCTACGTAGGGTCATGTTGGGTCAAAGCTTGGCGGTCGTGTTCTGCCTCCGGACTAATCCGTCTGGGCCAGTCGCATTCTATCGGATTCTCACACGTCTGGTAATCTGCGTCGTTCGACGGTGCTTTCTCGGCTTGCAACGGTCGGTTGGGAGTGTCTGAGATCCTCGGTGGTCGAACGGTTGCGCAGCAACCACACAAACTCCCAGGCGGAATCGTAGCTGTTCAGCCGTTCTGAAAGTCCTGCCAGTTGATTCCGAGTTGTCGGACTGCCGAACGAACTGTCCCAATCTTCAAGTCCCGGCTGCTCCAGTCGGGAAGTACGGTAGCACGCTCGGTTGCCGGGTTGTACCATTTTCTGTGAGAGCCGCCGCCTCTCCTCTCCAGTTCATGGCAACCAAGGGCCGACAACTTCCTGACCACCTCACGCTACGTCATGGCGCCGTCACCAGTGTTTCAAGCCATACCGGCCCGCTGACGTCCGGCACCATCGCGCTCTGGGGGAGAGGGCGTCCCAAATCTTCGTACGTCTCGATCACGGCCGCCAAAGCATCCCGGACATTTGCCATCACCTCATCGACCGTATCGCCCTCGGTGACGAGTTCGGGCAGCAGGGGCGAAGTCACCGTGTAACCGCCTTCGGGCTGCGGCGTCAAGACGAGTGGAATTTTATACTGCATGAATGCTCTCCTATTGCCGGGTCGCTTGGACGGCGCCGATGGAACGTGCCGGGCGCCACGCGTACTGGCCGGTTACCGTGGAAGACGATCTGCAGCATCTTTCCGAGAATTATACTGCTCCGGGAGGGCAGGGGCAATCAGTCCCCAGCAACCGTTGCATCGTGCAGCGGTAAGGTTCATCGGGTTGCACTTGGTAACTGCTCACGGCCCGGGGCCTGGCTCATTTTCGCCCGTTTACGGCAGTTACCCATCGCATTCCGCGGGAGAGGGCGTCCCAGGTCTTCGTTCTCTGCCTTGTGCGTCCGGTCTGTCAATCATTCCACAAGCACTTTCAATGCCGCGCCGATATCGGCAACGGTCTGACGCGTGACGTCGATGGTGTCGGTGAAACGTGGCGAGCGGTCGTCGGGTGCGACGGCCTGCTTCCAGGCCGCCAGGTTCGCGACGACCTCATCCCCGGCGGTCGACAGTTCGGCCAGCGCGGCCTGAACGGCCGCCTTGTCTTCAGCGCCGAGTTCCTTCTTGCCGGCAATGCGGTCGGCAATGAGGTAGATCGACTTGATCATGCGAACATAGCCGCGAATGACGCGCGTCTCGGCAATCAAGGCCGGATCGGACAGTTCTTCAGCCAAGGTCAGGGCCTGATCGCAGGTGGCCAGGTCGCGGTCCATGGCGGCGACGTCGGGGAAGTGGCGGAACATGCCCTTCTCACCGACCCAGGCCGGCTTGTGCCGACCTTGGATGAGCCGCGCCGCCTGGCCGAAGAACTGGGAAAACGGCACCCGCGATCCGTAAACGTTCCAGCCGACCGGCCCGAGCATCACGGCCCAGTCGGCCGCTTTCTCCGGGTCGGAAAGCCCGCGGCGGGTGGCCCAAGCCGCGGCGAACTCGCGCTCGTCGCGCCCGCGGGCGTTCCACGACCATTCCGCCGCGGCTGTGACGTTGAAATCGTAGTAGCGGTTGTCGGGCGTCGCATAACCGCACAGGCTGGCCAGCTTCTTATCGACGAACTCGGTCATGCGGTCCTTGATGAACTGCGGCCCGCTCCAGGGGCAGACGATCCGCCACGAAGCGGTCAACTGCGGGTAGACGCCCAGCCACCGGCCCTCGGCGGCGAACTGCTCCAGCAGCGGGTAGATCATCGGATCTCGAGTCGAGTCGTACGTGGTCGAGCCGGAATAGTAGGTAATGCCCACCGGGGCCGGCGCCGCGGCCAGCACCTTGTCGTTGCTGGGGTAGCTGCCCTGCGTGAGCAAAACGCGCAGCCGGACGTTCGGGAAGTTCTTCCGGGCCAATTCCCACGCGCGCACGGCGGCGGCCGTCTCCAACGCATACTGGTTGCCTTGCCCGCACTGCTCGCATTGGCACTCGATCCGTTCGATCTCCGACAGCCAGACATTGATATCCTCCACACCCTCCGTGGCCGCCAGCGACTCGAACCACTGCGCGAGAATCTCGGCTGTCTTCGGCTGTGAGAAACAGGCGGCAACGACGGTCGGGACGGTACGATGCTGCGCCCGATCGCCCTTTCCTTTCAGTTGCGGGTATCGGTCGAAGATGCCGGTTCGGGTGAGGTGATCGAGGTGAGTGATGATCGGCACCCACTTGATCGCATGCAGCCGGGCGGCGTTCTGCGTTGTTGCGTCGATGGTAACCGAGCCGCGGCCTTGCTGGTCGAATCCGATGGTCGTGTGCGACTCGATGAGGTTCATCTTGCGGTCGGCCAGGTATTGCACATCGCGGTTGGCGCTGCCGCCCCACAGGCCGCGTTCGGCCAGATCGGGCCAATCGCGCACGGCGACCAGCGGTACGGTCACCTTGCCCGGTTGCAGCCGCGGCTCCAGAAGCTGCGCGAGCGTCTTCAGTCCGTGGTACACGCCGCGCTCCGTGAGTGCCGCCACGGCCAGCCCGCGCTCGGCCAGCGGCGCGATGACGTATGCCTGATCGACGTTGTGCAGTCCGGCCAACCGGTCGGCGCCGGGGACGGTGGTGCCGTCGATCCGCCCTTCGGCGTCGCACACGCCGGCGAGGATACGAAACCCACCCGCGGCCGGCGCCTCGCCCGTCTTGCCGCGGATCAGTTCTACGAATTCATCGCGCGCGTTGTGTTCCACGTCGGTCGCATTCTGCCGCAGTTGAATCGCGACCTCTGCCGCCGGCCCGGTCAACATTCCTTCCAGGCGGACTTCCTTCGGCAGCGGGATGACCCAACGAAGCCACTGCCGGGCTTCGTCCGCCGCGACCGCCTCGGCCGCAGCCGGTCCTTGTCCGGGCACTGTCCACGCCGGCCACTCGGCGTCCTGCTTCCACGGCTCAGCCGACAAGAAGCTCGTTCCCGCGAGAAGGACCAGTAGGATACTGGCCAGCACCGTTTGATGTTGCCGTTTCATAAAGGATCCCCTTTTCCGTGTACGGAAGGTGTTGTCGTGGTAATGTAGAGAAGAAAGCGTGCCGCTGGGGTCAGAGCGCCGTTAGTGCTACAGCAAGACTTTTCCTATTGCGTACTTGAGGTAGGAAGCGAATATTGAATGCTCGGTGGCCATGGCCTTACGGGGCTGGCCGGTCCCTTGTTGCGAGTATTCTGTCAGGAGGACACTCCGATGACAAGTGTCCCATTTCGCAAAATCCTTGCCAATCTTTGGGGTTAAAGGCGTAGGGTAATGGCCTCCTCCTTGCAAAGGAGGAAGTCATGAGTGAGAAGAAGTGGTGGTCTTGGAAGAGAGAGGAAGAGGAAGACGCGGAGGAAGGCTCGCTGAAGTGGAGCGAGCGTAGCGAGCGGAGCGGAAGCGAGCCTTCCCCCGCGACGCCGATCGCGGCGGGGGGGGGGCCGCCGACGCGCCGGCAACCGAGCCGGCAGGCGTTCCGACCCCGGTGCCGGTCATGTCCGACGTGGATGCGGCCGAACCGGACGGTGCGCCGTCGCCGCCGGCCCAGGTGGCGGCCGAAGATGCCGTGACGACGAGGATGGAGGAGCCGCGCCAGGCGCCTGTCCAGTCGCGCGCCGACACCGAGGAGTTCACCGACGCCGAACTACCGCGGGAGGACGTTCCCGAAAGAGACGATCGGTGTCAGGCTTGCATTTTACACTTTAGGGTTGGAACGCCAGCTACGACGCCCGCAACCGGGCGGTCAGCATGGCCGATACGCAGGAGCAGGCGGAAGGGAAGAACCGCCACGGTGCTCGCTCCTCTGTTGCCTCGGTTGCCTTCTGTTCATCGTTGACGTGAGTAGTGCTCATTCCGATTCCGGGAAGAGAATGGACACGAGCGAACGGAGGCAACGGAGGGGGCCAGGCGGCGGCTGTGCTAAGCAAACGGATTGACCAAGCGAATGCCTCCGATGCAGGTGGATGCACCCATGTCTTCGGTGTAAAGCGTTGTGATTGCTGCCGCCTTGCATGCCCCCAGCACACAGTCACCGGAGCTGTTTGGCTCACGTTTCTTCTGTGTCGCAAGACATGCTCATTAGCAGTTTTGGTTTCTCTCGTGCAGTTCCTTGTCGTGTTCCTTGTCGTGTGGCTCGTTTTCGCCGTGACGGCATTCTACGTTTCCAATGTAACGCTGTGGGGCTGGAGACGCGTTGTTGTGGGGCATGATGTCTTTGTTGACAAAGGGTTTCGGCCAGGCCAGGTACCATTGGTTCTTGGCGGTGATGACTTGCTACCGGGAGAATTGATTTGTGGTAAATGGGATAATGCGAGAAGTGTTCTGCGTAGAATCGCAGGGAATCCTGGGCCAGAAAGATCTGCCAGTGAGAAGGAGGACGAAGTGCAGTAGGGGCAGTTAAAGGGGATCATGCCAAGAAGCTTGGAGAAGAAGGACAACGAACATGAGGTGAGTTAGAAACCTTCTGTCGGAGCCCTGCGGATACCAAGCCTGCGAAAGGAGAGCCTGACCAGCACCCGGAAGCGAGCCTTACGCGGTTAGGCGGGTAACCGTCACGTGATACGTAGGCAACGAGCCCTCCATGTCGATCGATTCTCCGAGTCGATTTCGTCCGGAAGGTTCACGACTCGGAGAGTCATGCAACGATTCGCCCAGTCAATGGTAGCGGAAGGGCGCGAGCCCTCCGGTCCTAGCGCGTAAGGGGATGCCGCACGCCGTCGTAGCGGACGGACCGGACGGCTTGCGCCGTGCCGCTGGTACTGGGGCGATGTGCGATAGCGACGATCCAGGCGCCAGTCCCGGCGCTCCCCTCGCTCTCCAGCGGGCAGTTTGCCTAATATTGCCAGCCGTTCCACGCATAAACCAATTCTGCCCTTCGCGCAACGCAGAAAGCAGCCCGCGCCGCCGCCCCGTGAACCATTGCGCGGAGCGCGGGCTTGACAACAGGCCACACTCGGGGCGAAACTACATGGGGGCAGGGTAATCAGGACTCCCTATTCAGAGGGCTGTCGCGCTGGTGTCGGCCGGATTCCAAGGCCGCGCACGACAATGGCGTACCGAATTGCGTGGGATAGGCTTCGAGCCTGTCGGCGGAAAAGAGAGGCTGGAAGCCTATCCCACGTCTCCAACTCCCGGTAGGTTATTGTCGTGCATCGGCTTAACCGTCTGGCTCATACTCTGGAGGTGCCCCATGCGGTGCGCGCGTTTGGTTCCCGCGGTCGTTCTTTCGTTGCTTCTTTCACTTGCTCCCGCTTCCGCCGTGGATCATCCGGCGGTTGACGTCCAGGTGCAGCAGTTGATGCAGGCACGGGACTATGCTGCGGCGGTTGCTGCGATCGATCCACTCTTGCAGCAAGAAGGGGCGCCGAAAGACTACCTGGCTTATCTGAAGGGTCGGGCGCTGGCGCTTGCCAAGAAGTACGACGAGGCGGCGGCCGTACTCGCGGCAATCGGCGAGCAGTCGCCCGACAGCCCGTGGGCCCGCAAGGGGCGGTTTGCAGCAGCGGCGGCTCTGGTGGCCAAGGGCGATTTCGCCCGCGCCGAGGCGATCTATCGCGCCGAGGCCGAGTCGCTGCTGTCGGTGGAACGCAAACAGGAAGTGGCGGGCATCTATCTGGAATTCGCCGACCCGCTGTTCGATCCGCCCAAGGAATCGGACGAGCCCGATTACGCCGCGGCAGAGGAACTCTACCGGAAAGCGCTCGACCTCGGTCTTGCGCCCGAGAAGCAAATGGAGGTGGAACTGCGCGTGGCCCGGTGTCTGCTCGAACAAGGTGGCGAGTCGGCGCTCGACGGCGCGGTCGCAGCCTATACGGCATTCATCGGGGAAAACCCCGGTAGCGCACACGACGTCGAGGCCCGGTTCCGACTGGGCGAATGCCGCCTGGCGCAGGGGGAATTGGCCAAAGCCCGCCAGGTCTGGCGGGAGCTGCTGGCGGAGTACCCGGAGGCCGACTCGCCGCAGGTCGCCGAGGCCGCCTTCCGGCTGGCCGAGACGTGGCGAATCCCCGAGCCGCAGTCGAAGCGGGAACTGGTGCATGGGGTCGCGGCACTGCGGCGCTTCGTGGAACGGTATCCCGAACACGATCTGGCCGCCAAGGCACATCTCCGGATTGCCAAGAGCTATGCACACCGGGCGGAATACGAGGCCGCGGTCGAGGCGCTGGTGTCGTTTCTTGCCGATCCCCGGTACGAAAAGGCCGAGGAAATCGCCGACGCCCGCAACCTGCTTGGCCGTGTCTACCTGGAGCAGGACAAGTACGACGAGGCGGCGGCCGCATGGCGGGAGTTTCTCGTCAGGCACCCGGCCGACCCGGCATGGAGCACGGTGCAGAAGGCGATTGTCGACACCGATTACACGCAGGCGCTCACGGCGTACGAGGCCGAGCGGTACGAGGAGGCTGCCGCGCTGTGGACCGAGTTCCTTGCCAGGTATCCGCTCGATGCGAGAAGCGCCCGCATCCTGTTTCTCCTCGGTGAGATCGACGCGAAGGGCGAAGAGTGGGAGGCGGCCGTCGCAACCTGGCGCCGCCTCGCGTCGAAGTATCCCGACAGCCCGGAGGCCCGGCGCGCCCGACTGGCGGTTGCCGCCACCCTGGAAGAGAAACTCGGCCGCTTGGAAGAGGCCCTGGAAGAATACCGCAAGCTGGCCGAATCGCGATCGTACGAGCCGGAAGTGGTGCAGGCCCAGGGCGCGGTCGTGCGATTGACCTCGCCCAGCCTTACGCTCACCACCGAGCGCGTCTACCGGTCCACCGAAAAGCCGGCCGTGAAGCTCAGTACGCGGAACATCAAGTCGGTCTCGGTGCGGGTGTACCGCGTGGACCTGGAAGACTACTTCCGCAAGATGCACACGTCCGATCGAATCGGCTCGCTCGACATCGCACTGATCGACCCGGATGCGACTTTCATTTACGAGGTGCCGGAGTATGCCAAGTACCGCCACTTCGACAACGCCGTCGAGGTACCGCTTCCCGCGGGGCAAACGGCCGGCGTGCTGGCCGTGACCGTTTCGAGCAAGACGCAGGAAGCCACCACGCTCGTGCTGCAAAGCGATCTGGACGTGATCGTGAAGAGTTCGCGCGACGAACTGTTCGTATTCGCCGCGAACATGGTTGCCGGCGCGCCATGGCCCGGGGCGCGGCTCCTGGTGTCCGACGGAACGAAGGTCTTCGCCGAAGTGACCACGGACGAACAGGGCGTGTTTCAAGGCACGTTCGACGAGTTAAAGGGAGCCGATGGTTTGCAGATTCTTGCAACCCACGGGACGAATATGGCCACAAGCGGTCTGGAAATTGCCGAACTCCAGCCGATCCAGAAGCTTGCTGACAGAGGCTATCTGGCCACCGACCGGCCGGTATACCGCCCGGGACAGACAGTGTGTGTGCGCGGCGTACTGCGGCATGCAGCGGATCAGGCGTTCCACTTCGAGCCGGGCGAGTCGTACACGTTCGAGGTGTACGACCCGCAAGACCGGCGGCTGTGGCACGAGCCGGTCGCGCTCGGCGAACTGGGCAGCTTCCACACGCGGTTTTCGCTTCCGGAAATCTGCCCATCGGGCCAGTATCTCCTCCGGGTCGAGGATGCTCAGGGACGCCAGTTCACCCGGCAATTTGCCGTGGAGCTATTGGAGAAGAGCCCGATCCGCCTGGAAATCGACGTCCCGCGGACCGTCTACTACCAGGGCGAAACGATCGAGGGCACCATTCGGGCGGCGACCTCCTACGGCGTGCCTTTGGCCGGGCGCGAGGTCCGCTACCGGTTGGCCGGTGAGTTGGAGCAAACGGCGACTACCGACGACCGCGGCGAGGTACGGTTTCGCTTGGCGACCGACGAGTTCTGCGAAACCGGGACGCTATCGCTGTCGGCCGGACTCGCCGACGGTCACATCGCCGAGGTCACGCTCCATCTGTCGGTCGAAGGCTTCACGGTCGATGTGCGCACCACGCGAGCGGTGTACATGGCCGGCGAGAAGTTCCAGGTCGACCTCGTCACGCGCGATGCCCAGTTGCAGCCGATCGGTACGAAACTCATCCTGAGTGTTCTCAAACCGGCCAAGGACGGCAACAGTAAAGAACTGGTCGAGCAGCACGAACTCCATTCGGATGCGGCAGGTGAGGCTGCGCAGGAATTGGCGATTGAAAGCGGCGGCAGCTACGTCCTCCGGGCGGAAGCCACCGACCGCTTCGACAACAAGATTGTCGCGGAGCGAAACGTCTGGATCTCCGACGACAGCGACGACACGAGGCTTCGAATCCTTGCCGACCTGACCCGATACAAGTCGGGCGATACGGCCGAGGTGATCATCCTCTGGCACGAGGCCCCGGCGCTGGCGCTGTTCACTTGTGAGGGCTCGCAGGTGCTCAGCTACCAGTTCGGGCAATTGCAGACCGGCGAGAACCGCGTCAGGATTCCCGTCGGGCCGCAACTGGCCCCGAACTTCCACTTTGCCGTGGCCGTGATGACCGATGTCCGCGCCCCCGGGCGCAACGAAGCCGATACCCATTTCTTCATGGCAGCCGAGGCGTTCGAGGTCCGGCACGAGCTGGAGGTGACCCTTGCCGTGGCACGCGCCGACAGCGCGGCTGGTCCCTTTCAGCCGCGCGAGTCGCTCGAGGTAACCGTCACCACTGCCGACCCCCAAGGTCGGCCCCTGCCCGCGGAAGTCGGGCTGGCTCTGGTCGACGCGCGATTCCGGACCGAGGCGGGCGCAATCCAACCGACGCCCCGGGAGATCTTCCGAAGGCAGCGCCGCTCGCTGGCCATGCAAACCACTACCAGCATCGCCTTCCACTATGAACCCGGGACGACGGCCATTGGCTTCTGGCTCGCCGACGAGGGAGACGATTCGGCGGTTGAAGAGGAAGAGGTTCCCCGGGAGTATTCTCAGTGGAGCGGCAATCGCGAGCGTGCGCCGGGTAGCCTGGAGACCATTCTCAACGCCCCTCGCCAGCAGCAGCAACTGCAAGGGGGCGGGTTCTTCCAGTTCGGCTCCGGTGTGACCGACGCCGCCCGCCCTGCCGTTGACGCCATGGCTGACGACCCGTTCGCCGATGAACGGAGCGAGCAACAGTCCCGGATTGCCCAGGCAGAAACGGCGAGAGTACCGACCGCGGCGATCGAGTTCGCCGAGACCGGCTACTGGAATCCGACGATCCGCACCGGCGAGGACGGTAGAGCGACCGTTACCATCGTCCTGCCGCCATGCCTTGCCACTTGGCAGCTTATCGCCCAAGCAGTCACCGCCGATACCCTCAGCGGCGAGGCCGAGCAAGAGATCGCAACGCGCAAGGATCTTCACGCCGAACTACGCCTTCCCGAAGCGTTCGCCGAGGGCGACACGGCCGTTATCCCGGTGGCCATCCACAACAATGTCATGGCGGAAGGGACCGTCGCACTGACGTTGACGACCACCATCCTCGGCCGGACCACCGAAGAGAAGCAGGCGATCGAGGTGACAGAGAAGGGCCAGCTTGACGTCGGCCTCCCCGTAACGCTTAAGCTTCCGGAGGGCATCGCCGCGGCGCCGCCGTGGTTTGAAGCCGCCTTCGAGTTGACCGTAACGGCCGGCGGGCGAACCGACGTGGTCCGCCGCAGCGTGCCCGTCCTGCCGCTGGGCGTGCCGATGCACGGGACTGCCAGCGGCCTGGCCACGGGATCGAAGGCCGTTCGGGCGGGCCTCCCCGGCGATGCGGTGGCCAACCGCCGCGCCATGCAGCTACGGATCAGTCCCACTCTCGAGCGCGCTCTGCTCGATGCAATCCTTCAACCGGCTGAGGGTCTGTTTGCCAGGAAGGGGACAGGCACCTTTTGCCGGAACGGCCCTCCGGGTGCTTTGCACAAAAGGTGCCTGTCCCCTTTTCCCGTCGCTTCGCCGCTGGAAGCCGCGACCACCAACTTGATGTCGGCCGTGGCCCTCCGTAAGCTGGTGACGCCTGAGAGCAACCCTTCGGACGCCGAAGCCCTGGACCGGTGCATTGCTGTCTCGCTGGCCGAACTGGTTGCATCGCAGGACGACGCGGGAAGCTGGACCTGGACAGGCCACACCGGCCAAGCCGATCCGCTGAGCACCGCTCGGGCCGCCTGGGCTTTGAGCCTGGCCAAGGCCGCCGGATATCCTGTGCCTGAAAAGACCCTGCACGACGCACTCGGCGCCCTTCGCAACGCCATTGCCCGTTCGGAGGATACGGACTACGAGGATAGGGCGGTGCTACTGCATGCAATGACCACCGCAGGCGAAGGCGACTTCCTGCTGGCCAACCGGCTGCATCGCGACCGGGCCCAACTCTCACCGCCCGCGCTGGCCTACCTGGGGCTGACACTGGCGGAAATGGACCGCTACGAAATGGCCGCCGAAGTGCTCGACCTGCTGGCGGAGAAAGACCTCGACCAGGAAGCCGCGCCGCGGGGCGAAACCGGCGGACCGCTGCGTCGAAGCCATTCGCCCGTCGAGCTTCGAGCGGTCTGCCTGCTGGGGCTACAGAAGATCGCGCCCGACTCGCCGCGGATCGAAACCCTGGCCGAGTGGCTGCTGGCGCAACGCTCCTCATCGCGGTGGCAGTCGGCCGGCGCCGCCGGACCGGCCGTTGTCGCCCTGGCTCGCTGGCGGAAAGAGCACGTCGCCGAGGGCAAACCCTTCACGCTGGCAGTCTCGGTCAACGGCCGCGAACTCAAGCGATTCGAGTTGGAAGCCGGCAGCCCAACGCAGGTTGTTGACGTGCCCAGCGAAATGCTCGCCGGAGACGCGCCGGAAATCCGTTTCCTCACCGACGCGGAGGCAAGCTACGCGTGGCAGTGCCTGTTGGACGGCTGCGTCCCGCTCGACAACCCGAAGGCGGCTAACGGCGCCAAGGTCTTGCAGAAGACCTGCCAGCCCGCGCCGCAAGTGATCGACGGCCGCGAACTGCTGCGCGGATTCGACGTCCTCACGGGAAGCTATGAGCGGTTCACCAACCCGCTTTCGCAGTTGCCCGTCGAGCACCGTGCCGTGGTCGAGCTTCGCTTCCACCGGCTGACCCCCGTCGACGGCGCTCGCCGCCGGCCCGAGTACGCGGTCATAACCGATCCGATTCCCGCCGGCGCCCGCGTGATCGAGCGATCGGTTGCGGGCCCGATCGAGAGATTCGAGATTTCGCCTTCGGGCATCACGTTCCACGTGATCAACCCGGATCGCACCGGCGTGATCCGTTACGAACTGGTCGCCGAAGCCGAGGGCACGTACCGGGCCGGGCCCACCTTGATGCGCCACGCCCACCACATGGGCAGCCTGCTCTCGTCGGGCGGGAGCTTCGCGCTCGAAGTGCTCCCGCGCGGAGTAGAGAGCGCCGATCCGTACCGGTTCACGCCTGAGGAACTGTATGCGCTGGGGAAACACCATTTTGCCAGGCAGGAATACCGGCAGGCGGAGATGTTCCTCCGCGAACTGATCGATCAGTGGAATGTCCGCCCGCAAGTGTATGGCGACGTGATCCGGATGCTGCTCGACGTGCATCTGGCCATCGGACCGGTTGCCAAGGTAGTCGATACGTTCGAGATCATCCTGACACGATGGCCCGATACGGAAGTTACCTTCGACCAGCTCCTGAAGATCGGCGCCGCGTACGAGGCGATGGGTGAGATGGAGCGGGGCTACCTCGTCTACCGGGGCGTCGTGGAGTGCAACCTCGCCCGGGAGAGCGCCGCCGCGGGGTTCCTCGAAACGCAGGGTGAACTGCTGCGGAGCATTGACTTCATGGAACGCCTGCTCCGCGAATACCCGCCGGAGGATTACGCCGCTTCGACCCTCTACTCGCTGGCCCAGCACGTGCATGCCAAGGCGCCCGGGGCCGGCGACGACCCCAAGCTGCGGCAGGCGGGCGTCGACGGCGACGGGCTGGTCCGGCGGTCGATTGCCATGTTCGAGCGGTTCCTCACCGAGTATCCCGAGCATGAAAACGCCGACCGCGCGGCCTTCTCCGTGGCCAACGCCCTGTTGGAGAGGGAGCAGTACGAGGAAGCCGCCGCCGCGTGCGTCCGCTACGCCGACCGCTATCCCAGAAGCAAACTGGTCGACAGCTACTGGTACATTCTCGGTTACAGCCGGTTCGCGCTCGGTCAGCACGAGGCGGCGGCCGATATGTTCCGCAAGGTGTCGGAATATCGGTGGACCGATCCGACGACGGGGCGGACGGAACCGAGCGACAACAAGCAGCGGGCCGTCTTCCTCTTGGGCCAGGTGTTCCACAGCCAGGGCCGGCCGGCCGAGGCGATCGAACAATACCGCCGCGTGGAAGGCGAGTTCGCCGACGCGCGGCGGTCGGTCGCCTACTTCCTCCGCCAGCAGATTGCCCTGCCGGAGTTGACTTCGCTCAAACCCGGCGACGCGGCCGAGGTGAAGCTCACGTACCGCAATCTGCCGTCGTGCGACGTGAAAGTCTACGGCATCGACCTGGTGAAGTTCGGCCGGTTGCGGCGGGGCTTCCGCGGGGTCGACGAGGTGAACCTGGCCGGAATCCGGCCCCGGTACGAACAGACGGTGGCCTTGGGCGAGGGCCTCGACTACGCCGACCGGACGCACGTTCTGGCCCTGCCGCTCGTGGAAACCGGGGCGTACCTCGTCGTCTGCCGCGGCGGCAACGAGTATGCCAGCGGGCTGGTGCTGGTCAGCCCGATCGAAACGAAGGTCGAGCATCTCGAAGCCGAGGGCGCCGCCCGGGTGATGGTCCGCGATGCCGAGGCGGATTGCGTGGTGAGCGGCGCGACAGTGAACGTGATCGACTCGGCCACCGGGCGGACCGTCGCCGGCAAGACCGATCTGCGCGGCCTGTTCGTCGCCGAGGGGATTGCCGGGCCGCCGACGGTGATTGTCAAGGACGAGCCTTCCCGCTACAGCCTGCACCAGCCCCCGGCGGGCACCATGCCCGCCCGCCGCATGCAGATGGCCCAGGTGCGGATCGCCCCGCCGCCCGATGCGGCCGGCGTGCGGTTCGGAGTGCCGCTGGGGCGGGACGATCGTGCCCGAATCCGCGAGGCACTGGCAGCCCCCGTCGCGATGGAGTTCATCGAGACGCCGTTGCAGGACGTGGTCGACTTCCTGAAAGACGCTACGAAAATCGAAATCCAGATCGACCGGAAGGCGCTGGACGACGTGGGGCTGGCGACCGACATGCCGATAACGCTCAACGTGCGGAACATCTCGTTGAAGGCGGCACTGCGGCGGATGCTCCGCGACCTGGCGTTGACCTACACCATTGAAGACGAGGTGCTCCTGATTACCACGCCCGAAGAGGCCGAGAATCGCCTGGAAACCCGCATGTATCCGGTGACCGACCTGGTGCGTGTCCAGGATAGCAAGGGCGAGGCATGGCCCGATTTCGACGCGCTGATTGAACTGATCACCAGTACCGTGAAACCGCAAGCCTGGGACGAAGTGGGTGGGCCGGGGTCCATCGCTCCGATGACCGTGCGCGGCGAGGAGGTGATCGTGCTCTCGCAAACGCAGGACGTTCACGACGAGATCGAGGAACTCATGGCGCGGCTGCGCCAGGTCGGCCAGCAGCCGGAAGACGGCAAACTGCCGGTGCGGGAGCGCCCGCAATGGGACGGCCCCGGCATGGGAGGCGTGGGTGGCATGGGTGGCGGCATGGGTGGCATGGGCGGCGGGTTCTTCGGCGGCGTTCCGTCCGACGATTCCGCCATGCCGATGCCGGCGCCCCTGCGCGGCGACGGCGGCAAGGCCGAGCTACTGCGCGGACTCGACGACGCCCAGCGCGAGTTGCAGGGTGAACAGGCCGATCAGCTCCAGCGTCTGTATGAGAAGGGGAAGGGAGGCGGCGGCATGGGCGCCGGGTTCTTTTAGCCCGGATTATTCACGATAGGTAGGGTGGGTCAAACAAGCCGCTTCTTTGGTGGGTCATCGGTCGCTGCTTCCGGTGTGCTTCCAGGTCGCGGGCTGTGAATTAGCTTGGTTGCGGCTTGTGCAGACCCACCATTGAACCACGCGACCTTGACCCACCCTACGTGGATGAATAAGCCGGGTTAGACCCAGATGAGTTGCATCCCGCTGCTCATGGCAGTTGCCGTTTCAGTCATGGAATACTAAATGATTGCCGACAATGCCTTCACGCGTCGTCGGCCCTCACGGCGTGACGCCGGTCCGTTCTTCCAGGTAACGGCGTATGGCGCGGGCCAGATCGCGGCCGAGGGCGTGGGCTGATTCGCGGGTTACCGGGCGGCCGCCGGCGCGGGCGTAAGGGATCTCGATGCTCGTGGCAACCTCGATGCCCGGCAGCAAGGCCGCCCAGCGGGAACAGCTCCGCGGCTCGGCCAGCGTATTCCACGCCTGCCCGTGCGCAAGGTCATTCTTGGGGTCGTGGATGAGCGGGCCGGTTTGCGTTTCCTGAAGGATCTTGCTGAACCGCATGGTCGCCGTCCAGATATCGGGCGGGGCAACCCCGACAAAGAACAGTTCCTCGTTGTTGCCGCCGCGAATCCAGGGGCAGTGCATGTCGAGCGACAGCCTCAGCCGGCCGTCGGCCCAGCCGGGCACAAACGCACGCAATGCCGCCACTTCCGGATAGATGCTCTCGCCCATGTAGTCGCGGTTATGGTCGTGCGGCCTCCGGTTCTTGCCCTGGTCGCCGTCTTTGACGCCGTCAAGGTCCATCATCGGAACGACGAGAAACTCGACGTTCGCCCGCAGCCATTGCCCGTTGGCCGTATCGGCCAGTACTTCATCGATGATTCCTTCCAGGGCCCAGCTTGCCATCATTTCGCACGAATGATGCCGGCAGGTGAGCATGACGCGATGTCTGGCAGGTTCGTCGAGCTTCCCGACCCGCAACCGGGAAACGGCGCGCCCCTTTCGGCTCGTCGCGTGCGGCTCGACCACCAGGGAAGCGTTTCCGGCGTGACGTTCGAGGAAAGCCCGCAGGTCCGCCTCCTGATACGGCACGGCCAGGCAGAACCGGACCTCGGCCGCGTCGGCGGGAAACGTGTAGGTGAACGACGCCTCTCTCATGCTCTCCGGTCCGAGCCAGCTCCACGCGGCGCCGCCGTCGACGCTTATCGCGGGGCCCAGCACGCCGAGCACGTTGCCCTTGGTGAAGTGGAACGTCAGGGTCCGGCCGGCCGCCTCCCGCACGCGAAAGTACCAGTAGAACCAGAAGCCCTCGGTATCGCGCGGGTCCTGGTGCAGGTAGACGTTGTCTCCCTCGATCCTTTCCACAATGATATTTCCGCCGGGAAACTCGCAATCGATCACGGGCCCGGCGGCGACGGCGGAAAGCCCCGCACTCCACGCCCCGAGCAGCAGGACGGTTGGGGTCGACCATCGTTGGAAGTCGTGCAGCTTCATGGTTTGGTTCCTTTGTTCGTGCGTTGCGGGACGGCGATCATTCCAGGCGGAAACCCGACGTGTCGATCCGGATCGCTCGCTTCCCCTTGTAGTGGTCGCACACCTTTTCCATCTCCTCGATGGAGTCGAACCAGCCGACGGCATAGGCTGCCCCGAACGATTCGCCCGCTTCGACCTTGTGCTGGTGCAGCTCCTGGATGAAGCAGACATAACCCCGCTGGTGGCACCACGCTTCGGATACCGCGGCCGGATCGAGCGTCAGCCCGCCGAGCCACGGTCCGGGCTTTCCGTCGAGCCTGACTTGGTATGCGCGAATCATCCGGGCGGGAATCCTGCCTTCCCGACGCTGATAGAGATAGCGGTCGTCCGGGGCGAAATCCTCGAAGAATTCCGAAGCCGGAATCGGCTCGTCGACATAACTCAGGTAGATCTGGACAAAGGTGTCGCCGTTCTTGTGTCGCAGGTGTCCGGGCATATCGATGCGATAGAACAGATCGTCCACTCCGTTGACGCTGGTGATCTGTTCGCTCGAGAGGAAATACCGCAAGCCGGGCTGAAACACCATGGTCTGCTCCCAAAGCGAACCGGGTTTCAGGCCCTTCCTGGCCGTGGTGAAGCGGAAACGCAGCCGGATGGCAACGAAGTCCTTGCCCCGGATGATCTCGGGCTGGAGTTCCCTGGCCCGGGTGCAGATTTGTGGACCTTCGATGTAGTGCTTGGGCAGGTCGCCGTGCAGTCTCTTATCCCGGAGGTAGTCGTCATCCCGCCAGCCGGGCGCGAGCAAGAAGTCCATGATGTGCAGGCCGAAGCCGACTTCTCTCGCTCCGGTCTTCTTGTCCAGCAGGCTGCCGGCCCCGACACCGCTCACGTAGCCCTTCTTGATAATGCGGGCGACCAGCGCGTCGGTCTCGATCTCGACCTCCGTGTCGGCTTCGCGGACCTGGATGTCGGCCGCCTCGAGCGGGATGGACGCAGCCACGAGGAGCATTACACCACCTAGCCATCGCATGAGCGTTCCTCCGATTCAGGGTCTGGTTGGTTGGGATTCTGTTCCCGGTGAACAGTCTGGATTCTCTCATGGACGGCGTCCGGTGTCAACAAAGCCAAGTGGCGAGGGGGGGCTGTTAGGCTCCTGTTGCCAGGGGATATTGCCGCACTTCTTGCGACCGTGAAGTTGACCCGTGCCGCGTTCTGTGCTACGGTCGTGGGGTCAACAGGCCCTCAAACACCTTCACGGCAAGCCCATGCCGCCCGATCCAAGCTTGCCACCGACGGAACTGCTTCACGAGCAAGCCGCGTGGCTCGCTCCGGCACGCTCGCGACTGCTGCGGCGCGTGCGCGTTGCCGCGCGGCGGCGCATCCTCGACCTCGGCTGCGGTCCCGGCGCCGTGAGCGGCGAGTTGGCCGCGCGCGGCGCCGGCTGCTGCACCGTGGTCGCGTTGGACCGCAGCCGGGAAGCCCTGGCGCAGCTTGCCGTCGCGGCGCGGGTGGGTGCCGATGCACGCACGGCGCGTGCGCGAGTTTGCCCGATCCGTGCCGCGGCACATCGCCTGCCGTTTGCAGACGGGGTGTTCGATCTGGTGTTCTGCCAGTTCACCCTGATGTGGCTGGACGCACCGGCGGCCATCGCCGAGATGGCCCGCGTGCTGCAACCGGGCGGGGCGGTCGCGGCCATCGAGCCCGACTACGGTGGCATGATCGAGTACCCGCCGGATACCGCTACCCGCGAACTATGGATTGCGGGGTTGAATCGTGCTGGGGCCGATCCCGAAATCGGCCGCCGGCTACCGGGATTGCTCATCGGGGCCGGGTTTCGGGTACACGTCGGACTGCTCGACCGGCTGGCGCCGCCTTCCGCGCGCCGCTTCTCTCTGTTGCGAGGTCTACCGCTTACGCCGGGTGAGTCGCACCGGCTCGGTTGCATTGAAGAGCGGGCGGCAGCCTGCAACCCGCGGGCGATTGTGGCGCATCTGCCTGTACTGCTTCTGACTGCCGAGTTGCATTGAGTCGGGATATCGATTGCTTCCCTTTCCACTTTCCAGAAAACCTTGCCACACAAGCCTGGCGTGGGGCTTGGCGACAACCACGCCGGAATGGTATCCTTGGTTCTCGATCGAGTTAGTCATCCCCCAACTGGGAGGAAGAGGGTAGGCGTCCTGTCTTCAGCTTGTGACCCCGTTTGGAGTATCTCAATGCCCGAAAAGGTTGTGATTATCGGCAGCGGCCCGGCCGCCTGGACCTCTGCCATTTACGCTGCCCGCGCTGAACTGAAGCCCTTGGTATTCGAGGGGGCCATTACCCAGGAGAACCAGGAAAGCGGCACACTACCCCTCGGGCAGCTTGCCCTGACAACCGAGGTGGAGAACTACCCGGGCTTCCCCGCCGGCGACCTGGAAGCCTACCTGGACAGCGCGATCGATGCTCGGCAACGCAAGTCGATGCCGCCGCACAAGAAGGAGGGCGTCAGCGGTCCCGAATTGATGGAACTGATGCGCCAGCAGGCGAAGAACTTCGGCACGCGCGTCGTGACTGACGATATTGTCGAGGTGGATTTCGACCGTCGTCCGTTCAAACTGACCGCCTCCGACGGCTCGGAGTGTGAGTCGCGTGCCGTGATTGTGGCAACCGGCGCCCGGGCCAACTACCTGGGATTGCCTTCTGAGCAGCGGCTGAAGAATCGGGGCGTCAGTGCTTGCGCGGTGTGCGACGGCGCCCTGCCGCGGTTCCGCAACAAACCGCTGGTCGTGGTGGGCGGCGGCGATTCGGCCGTCGAAGAGGCCGATTACCTGGCCAAGTTCGCCAGCAAAGTGTACCTGGTGCACCGGCGCGACGAGTTGCGGGCGTCAAAGATTATGGCCACGCGAGCGATGGAGCATCCGAAGATCGAAATCCTCTGGAGCCGCGTTGTCGACGAGGTGCTGGGAAACGACCAGGACGGCGTGACCGGCTGCCGGCTGAAGAGCACCAAGGGCGAGCCGGACCTGGAAGTGGAAATCACCGGCTTCTTCCTCGCCATCGGCCACACGCCGAATACGGCGTTCCTCAAGGGCAAACTGGCGATGAACGACGCCGGATATATCCAATGGACCACCCCTCGGCGGACATACACCAGCGTGGAGGGCGTGTTCGCTGCCGGCGACGTGGCCGACGATTACTACCGCCAGGCCATTACAGCCGCAGGAACCGGCTGTATGGCCGCACTCGACGCGGAACGCTGGCTGGCCGCTGCGGGAGATTGACGCACAAGTAACCGTTCACGGGGTAGCGGTGTGGGCCGTTTTCTGGTTCTTACCGGGACGGCTTGAAAAGGCTTGGGGCCCTTGCCAGGATATCGGGCATGCG
>JAVEUP010000314.1:0-5700 GCA_034005525.1 Thermoguttaceae bacterium
GAGCGCGACCTTTTGCGCCGCGGGGCGGTGCTGGTCGACGAGCGTGACGCGGGTACCCAGCCCCGCATGCTCTTTTACCTTGAACATGCCATCCAGGACGCGGGCCTGACGCGGGCGGGTGAACGCCGGATCGTGTCCAAGCGGATGCTCTACGTCGAACTCGACGCCGCCGGCGCCACGCGCCATCTCCACTACGCGCCGTATCTCGACTATCGGCCGTTGGCCGAGGGCGAGCCGGACGCCGCGGCCATCCTCGAACGGCCCGAGTGCGCGTGGATCCATCGCGACCTGGAGGAGCTGGCAAGAAACCACGCGGTTGCCCACGTCGTGCCGGAGCACCTGGCCGAAGTGCGCGGACCCCGGCTGGCGCTGACTGCCAAGACCGAGGCGGCGGTCAAGGACCGGCTTACCAAGGAGATCACCTATTGGGACCACCGGGCCGAGCAGTTGAAGCTGCAGGAGCAGGCCGGCAAGTCCAACGCCCGGCTCAACTCGGGCGAGGCCCGCAAGAGGGCCGACAACCTCCAGGGGCGCTTGCAGAAACGGCTGGAGGAACTGAAGCTGGAAGCGCAGATCGCGCCGCTGCCTCCCGTCGTGCTTGGCGGCCTGCTCGTGGTTCCCGCCGGCCTGCTTGCGGCCATGGGCGGCCGGGCGCTCGCCGCGCCCGCCGCGCCTGCCGACACCCAGGCCTCGGCGGCGCGTGCCCGCGCCGTCGTGATGGACATCGAGCGGCGGCTTGGCTTCGAGCCTACCGACCGCGAATACGAGCAACTCGGCTACGACATCGAAAGCCGCGTTCCCGGAACCGGGAAGCTGCGCTTCATCGAGGTCAAGGGCCGTGTGTCGGGCGCGTCGACCATCACGGTAACCCGCAATGAAATCCTGTATTCGCTGAACAAGCCCGACGACTTCATCCTGGCCATCGTCGAGTTCACCGACGACGGCAACCATCGCGCCCATTACCTGCGCCAGCCGTTCCAGCGGGAGCCGGATTTTGGGGTGACCAGTGTCAACTACGACTTTGCCGAGTTGTTGGCTCGGGCAGACGAGCCGGGGAGGTGAGGAGCGATAGGGAAGTGTAGAAGGCACACGCCGTGTGCCGTTCACGCCCACACAGTGAGGTTATCCCCCGCCTTGACAGCCCTACGGCGGTCTGCTACGTTGTGGGATGGGTGGCGACCATCGGCAAGGCGTAGCTACCACGCACACATGCTCGTTGCACGTTGTTGATTTACAACCATCCCGGCGATATCCGCGGCCTGCTCGAACAGGTCGAACTTGACCCGAACCTGTTGACTCCTTACTCAGGACATATCGGCGCGATGAACAGCCGCCGTCACCTCATTGTGCATCGAGCCGATGTAAACGATGCAACTGGGCGCGGTCACCACCCGGCGCGGTCCCTGGCCCGGCAAACGGTGAAGGAGTGGTTAACGGCGGTTGAACAATTCGGAGAAGCAGTGATCGGCGCTTTATAACCCTAAGCCAAAGGACCGTTCAATGGTTGAGCAAGATGACATGACCCGTGTGCTTGATGGTTTGGGCCTCGACGCTCCAACCATCAAAGTCCATTCCACCGCTTTCGGCAAGGTGACCGTGGAGGTCACATCGCCCACGTTCAAGAATATGCCGGAACACGAGCGGCAGCGACTTGTTTGGGAAGCGATCGCCAACAAGCTAGACGCAAACGAACAGAGAGCGATTGAGTTTGTATTCACAAACGCACCGGGCGAGGATACGTCCGAGGACGAATGACAAAGTCAACTCGAACCTGACCCCAAGGTAGGAACCATGGCAATAGCCCTTCATGCGATTTACGAGAACGGGGTCTTTCGCCCCATCGATCCGGTCGATTTGCCCGATCGCTGCGAGGTCGAGGTCGAAGTGCGCGCCGTCACGACGGATTCGGTGCGCCCCAGTCTCGACGACGTCTACGCCATTCTGAACGCGCGTTTCGATTCCGAAGAGCATGACGTTGCGGCCCGGCACAACGAGCACCAGCCATGAACGCGGTTTTTCTCGATACGGTGGGACTGCTGGCGCTGTGGGATCGCGCCGACCAATGGCACGCGGCGGCCGAGACGGCGTATGCGCGAATTCGTGCGGAACGGCTACCGTTTGTGACAACCACTTTCGTGCTCCTCGAATGCGGAAACGCAGCCGCGAGCCGGTCGTACCGGCCCAAAGTGGCGCGGCTCCGGCAAACCCTGGAACAGCGCAACGAACTACTTGTACCGACCGATGAAGACTGGCGGCAAGCTTGGGAAGGTTACGAGCGCGAACAGGCCGGCCAGGCAGGTATTGTGGATCATGTTTCGTTTGTCGTCATGCGCCGACTGGGGGTAACGCAAGCGTTCACAAACGACCACCACTTCCACGCTGCCGGGTTCACCGTGCTCTTCTGAGCCCGATTTGATCCAGTTCGAATCCATGCAACGGTTTTTCGACACGTATCGCGACGAGCCAAAACTCGCAGCACTGTTGCGAGAATTGCCGTGGAGCCACAATCTGGTCATCATGAGCCGGTGCAAACGCCTTGAGGAGCGCGAGTTCTACCTGCGTATGGCACTTCGCCAACGGTGGTCATTCCGGGAGTTGGAACGCCAGTTGTCAAGCACCGTTCACGATAGGTAAGCAGGCCCCCCCATACGTAACCGGTCGAACGCCAGAGATCAGTTTCCTGCCGCTTTTACCCAATCGACCTAAGCTGTTCCGCCGAGGCCGGGCACACAGCGGCCACTGGGCTGCCTGTGGCGGGCTGGTTTCAGGGACGCTGCGCCACGGCGATCCGCCCGCCTTGTGGCAGAGGGAAGAACACGTTATGCTCACCATTTTACGAGGTTCAGACAGATTCTAAGCACCTCGAAAGAGCTACCTTCTGGCCATGAACTGCCTCATGGCGGCGTGAGGTCAGGGCGGATGACTTACTCCGGTGTAGGTGTGTACCCTGCGACCACACCCCTATGCCGGGCGCGGTGAGCAGCCGTTTATGCGAGGGCGCACGCTGACGGCGCTGAGGGCACTTTGAGTGGGAGGGCCAAGCGAATGAGCCAGAACTGGCCGAAAGTCATCCGCGATCCGGTCCACAACATCATCCCGTTTCAGAATGACAAATGTGACCGCCTGCTCCTCGCCCTCATCAACACGAAGGAATTTCAGCGGCTCCGGCGCATCAAACAGTTGGGGGTTAGCAACTTCGTATTCCCCGGTGCCGACCACACCCGATTTGCGCATTGCATCGGCGTCATGCATACGGCCAAGATGTTTCTAGGCCGGCTGGAAATTGTCCTAGGCAAACGCATCTGTGAAGACCATCGCACTGTGGTTCTCGCGGCGGCCTTGTTGCATGACGTTGGGCACGGGCCCTTTTCCCACGCCTTCGAAAAAATCACAGGAGACGATCACGAGAAGCGCACCCGCCAAATCATCACCGATAAGGCGACCGCCGTGAACGAGCAGTTGGGGCACATGGCAGGTGTTCTCGACAACTTCTTTTCCGAAGACGTTGACGAAAGCGCCTTGGACCAAGAAGGGTTCCCTTCCTACCTCGCGCAAATCGTGTCCAGCCAACTCGACGCCGACCGTTTCGACTATCTGTTACGCGATTCCTATGCCACCGGAACCGGTTACGGCCGCTTTGACCAGAAATGGCTCCTGCAGAATCTCTTTCTCCAAGAGAATACCGACCGTTTCTACCTGGGATACAAAGCATCCCTCGCTGTCGAACAATACGTGTACTCGCGATACCACATGTACCGGAGCGTCTATTTTCACAAGACGACGCGGGCTGCGGAAGTCATGTTGCGGCTGCTGTTCAGGCGATTGAAGGAGCTTCTGGATTCCGGGCAAGATGCCGATGCAAGACGAAGACTCGTCCCCGGCGCGCCCGACACCCTCTTGCGAGCGTTTTCCGAATCGATCTCCTTGAGCGATTACCTGATGCTGGACGATCACACCATCGGCGAACTGTGGAAGTGGTGCCAGTATTCGAGCGATGCCACGGTGCGGGAACTGGGCGGTGGGCTGCTACATCGACGCCTCTACAAAGCCATCGATGTTACCGGTCGGCCTATCGACAAGGTGGCCGACTTCGTGTCGGATGCTCGCTCGCTGATTGCCGATCGAGCGCTCTTGCCGGAGTACTGCCTGGCCAGCGATACTCCCGAAGATACCCCATACAAGCCTTACGATCCGGATTCCGAGAAACCGGCTAAACAGATATACGTCGAAGACGTCGGTGGGACAATCAATCCCCTGACGGCCAATTCCGACTTCGTCCACCCGCTGACCAGAAAATACACACTTACCCGTTATTACTGTCCCGAGAGCCTGCGAGACGACATCCGTCGGCTTGCCGAGAACAAACTGGGAAGGGAGTAGCCCATGGACATCGAAAACTATCGGTGGTTGGCCGGCCTGATCGCGGCACACAACGGCCGGACGGTTGTGGGACGTACACGTCTGCAGAAGGAGGTCAAGCTGCTACAGCGGTGCGGGTTCCCCACACGCTATGCCTACACGATCTATTTTTACGGGCCGTACAGTGAAGACTTGCATGCAGGCTTGCGCCTGCTCGATTCGTTTGGCTTGGTAAACGAAGAGGAGCACCGCCCCCAGGACGGCAATATCTACTACACCATCACCGCCAGCGAGCAGGCACAACTGGACGAGATCAAGGAGTACCAGCCGCTCATCAATCGGCTGGAAAACGCGGATCCCATCGTGCTGGAGCTTGCTGCCACGTACGACGCTTTCCGTGAACTCGGGTGCGAACACAACGAAGCGCTGCGTCGTCTGCGCCGCAAGAAGGGGCCGAAATGCGACGAAGGACGCCAGGGAAGAGCCCTGGAACTGCTCCACGAAATTGGATTGGCTGCGAACTGAGCTTCGCCGAAATCGATCCCGAGCGGTCGGACGACGAGAGCAATCGCTCGTCGCGCCGCCAAAACTTTCAACAGCGTTGGCAGAATTGGCCGCCGACGCGGAACCGATGGCCAGCCAGAACTCGTAACAATGTTGCGAGAATTGCCCTGGACCCGGAGATCGAATGCCAATGGCGCAGGGCTTTGCACCGGGAGACCCTGTCGCGGCCAGAACTGTCACCAGCGGTGACAGAATTGCAGGCGCGCGGTGCTGTCGCCCGCGAAATTCTCAGCACTGCCGAGAGAATTGCGGGCCGACGCGTCACCCTGAGCCGACCCGAGCCGGGCACGGGTATCCGGCGCCGCGCGCTCAAACCATTGCATCCGAGAGCCACGGGGAATAGCATCCGGTGCAATAACGATGCAATCGGTCCCGCACTAAATGCTTTGGCGCTAAGACGTTAGTGGCCTGGGGTTACCGCCGAGATACACGGTTCGATGCAATTCGCGCAATTGACCAACGACGCACCCAACGCAGGTAACCATAGTCGATTCTCGCTGTTGCCGAGTTAATTACGCTACCTCACACGTGGATACCTTACCTGAAGGGCAGTCATTTATGCCATCCGCCTACCGCAAGAAACTCATCGAAGTCGCCCTCCCGCTCATCGCTATCAACACGGCCTCGGCGCGCGAGAAGTCGATCCGGCATGGGCATCCGAGCACGTTGCACCTGTGGTGGGCGCGGCGGCCGCTGGCGGCGGCGCGGGCGGTGATCTTCGCGCAAATGGTGGACGACCCTTCGGAGTATGTGGACGTGCTCCGGGCCGACGCCAAG
>JAVEUP010000127.1:0-24257 GCA_034005525.1 Thermoguttaceae bacterium
ACCGTAATCAGGCAGAGTAGAATCCAGAAGGACGAGACCCCGATGGTGATCTTTGTGAACATATCGCCGGCCTTAGTGCCGAAAGCGCTCTGTCCACCCATCCCTCCAAATGCGCCCGACAGCCCCCCACCCTTGCCCCGCTGCACCAGCACCAGCAAGATCAAGAACACGGCGGTCAGTACCAGCAGGATCATCAAAATGGTCGCCCACATGACTACAGTTTCCCTTTCTGTCGCTCCATTCGACTCGTGTATTGATGGGAAGTACGCAACCTAGACCTTCACGCCGGCCACAATGCCAAGGAAGGAGTCGGCCTTCAAGGCGGCGCCGCCCACCAGGGCTCCGTCGATATCGGGCTGGCTAAGCAGTTCGGCGGCGTTGTCGGGCTTGACACTGCCACCATATTGAATGACCACGGCCCCAGCCACTTGGTCATTATAGCGTTGGGCAATGATCTTGCGAAGGTCGGCATGGACCTCCTGGGCCTGATCCGGCGTGGCCACTTTGCCGGTGCCGATTGCCCAAACGGGTTCGTAGGCGATGACAGTCTGGGCCATCTGTTCTGCGGAGAGACCGGCCAATGAACCGTCGAATTGTGTGCGGATGACGTCCAGCGTCTGTTTTGCCTCCCGCTGGTCAAGCAACTCGCCCACGCAAACAATAGGCACAAGTCCGGCCTGATGGGCCGCGTGCACCTTCCGGTTGATCATTTCGTCGGTTTCGCCCAGGATATGCCGCCGCTCGCTATGTCCGAGGATCACATATTTGCAGCCCACGTCGGTGAGCATGGCCGCGCTGACCTCACCGGTATAGGCGCCGCTGAGTTCGTGGTACATGTTCTGGGCGCCCAAGGCAACTTTGGACCCGGCGATGGCCTTCGCCACCGCTGTGAGATAGACATAGGGCGGGCAGAGGGCCAGGCCCACTTCGCCAACCGCAGCGCTCCCTGCGGCCACCCCCTCGGCCAGGGCAACAGCCGACGAGCAGTCGGTATGCATCTTCCAGTTTCCGGCAATCAACGGACGTCGCATCAAGTCATCTCCTCGGTTAGTCGTGCGTCAAAAAATGGGGGGGAAACCGTCCCGCCGTTGCGGCTACACTTCAGGTCATCGGGCTCTTTGCGAAACCGGGCCCTGAAGGTTGGAAAGGCTCCCCGGATATTCAGGAATCGATAGGAGTTGGGGCAGGATAGGAGCCCAGTACTTCCAGTCGAAAGGTGTTCTCTCCGATTGTCTTCAGTGCTTTTTGCACTCGCAAGTCGCTCTCGTGTCCCTCAAGCTCAACAAAAAACAGGTAAAGCCTCCCCGGGCCCGGAACTGGAAACGATTCGATCCACGCAAGATTCAAACGCGATCGTTTGAATACCGACAAGACATCCACCAGGGCCCCAAACCGGTGCTCCGTCTGGAACAGCAGGGCCGTCTTGTCGTTGCCGGTCCGCGGTGGCGACTGGTCGCCGATCAGGGCAAAACGCGTCAAATTCGCAGGGTTGTCCTCAATGCATTCGGCCAGAACATCCAGGCCGAAATGCACGCCCGCTTGAAGGCTCGCGATAGCCGCCGCGCCGGGCTTTTCCGCGGAAAGCTGGGCAGCGGTCGAGGTACTGGTGACCTCAATCAACCGCGCTGCCGGAACGTGCTTGGCCAGCCAATTGCGGCACTGACTCAACGCTTGCGGCTTGCTGTATACTTCGGTCACCTCCTCGCGCCGGCACTTGCCCAGCAAGGTGTGATGGATCTTCATTTCGATCTGCCCGCATATCCGAACGGGCAGTCGCGTAAACATGTCCAGCGTGTCGGCGATCCTGCCGTCGGTGGAGTTCTCAATGGGAACCACGCCGAAATGGCTATGCCGTCGATTGACCTCCTCGAACACCGCGGGAATCGTGCCGACGGGCACAAACTCGACCCCCTGTCCAAAATGGCCCAAGGCGGCCAAGTGGCTGTAACTGTATTGCGGCCCCAAGAGGGCAACTCGCGTTTGAAGCACCAACGCCCGGCAACCGCTCACGAGTTCCCGGAAGACGGCCCGAACCGCCCGGCAGGGGAGTGGCCCGTCCACGCGGTCCAAGACGTCGCTGAGTTGACCATCCTTCAGGCCGACTGCCAGGTCTGCCCCGAACGGTCCCTCGCCCTGTTCGGCCATTCTCAGAACCAGTTTCCCCCGATCCTGCACAAGCTTGAGCAACTCGCGATCAAGCCGTGCCAATTCTGCCTGCGCTGAGCTAGTCTGGCTCTCTGCCTGCCTCTTGCCGGGACGCACCCTGACTTCAGGGGGAACAGGCTTATTTCTAGGGGGTGCTTTGGCTTTCGCCATGGTCAAGCTCACGGTAAACAACAAACAGAACCATTCACGAGGTCGGGGCGCAGGCAGTCCTCTCTGCTGTCAGCAAAGGGGACAGCCCCAATTCCGAGGGGGACCCGTCGGCCGATTGGGCAAATCCCCCCTTCTTGCCGCGAAAGAAGCAACAATCCCCTGTGAACGGTCACCCACAACCAAACTAACTCTTGTACCGTGCACCGGCCAATGTGTCAAGCACCGCGTGTGCAGCTTGAACTACACGTGCATGCTTTTCCGCTCAGAGCAGTTTGAGCCACGCTCTTCATGCTTTGGGGACGTGCCACACTACCTGCACACGCCACTTGCCCGGCCCTTGTGCTTCGACTACACTGGACGAGAACGCTCACGGACTGGCGCAGGCAGATAGTCCCTTCTGCGGTATGCAGAAGGGACAGTCCCATTCCGGCGGCGGAGCGGTTGGGTGATTCGACAAATCACCCGTTCTGCCTCGGGAATTGCCGTAGTCCCTTGTGAACGGTTACCACTGGACAACGACAGGAGTTTCCCGGCTCTTTCGTTTCTGAGTGCATCTTGCCGCTGTTGGGACGGTACGCGGCCCGCACCCGGAAATGGAAGAGCCGGGTTTCTTCCTCCGGCGAGGCAAGATGATGAATGGGTTCGATGTGCTAAACATGGGGAGTTTTCGTTCGGCCGCGGTGGCGCTGACCGCGGCATTGTTGTCCATGGGTGCCACCGCCCTGGCGTCCGACGTCTGGCCCGTATTCCGAGGGCCGTCGTACGATGGCTCCGCGCAAGCGAGCGAACTGCCGCTTACCTGGAGCGAGGGGCGAAACGTCGTCTGGAAGACGCCCATCTCGCACCGCGGCTGGTCGACGCCGGTGGTGGCGGGCGGGCAGATTTGGCTGACGACCGCTACCGAGGAAGGCCACGAGATGTCTGTCTACTGCGTGGACTTCGAGGGCGGCGAAGTGCTGCACCGGGAGCGGCTGTTCGACAACGACGATCCCGAGCCGCTAAGCAACACGGTCAACAGCTATGCCTCGCCCACCGGCACGCTGCGGCCGGGACGATTCTTCGCCCACTTCGGCAGCTACGGCACCGCGGCCATCGATACGGGCACGTTCGAGGTGCTCTGGCAACGGCGCGACTTGCCCTGCCGCCATTTCCGCGGGCCGGGCTCCTCGGTGGTCCTCGCCGGAGAGAAGCTGATCGTTACCATGGACGGCATTGACGTGCAGTACATGGCGGCGCTCGACCAGGTGGCGCGACTATGACGCCGATGGAAACGTCCTGCTCGAGGGCGACTATCGCAAAGGTTACGGCACCCCCATCCTCTACGAAGTCGACGGGCAGCGGCAGTTGGCCAGTGTCGGGGCGATGGCCGCCTTCGGCTACGATCCCGATACCGGCGAAGAACTTTGGACGGTCAGCTTCCACGGCTACAACGCCGCTTCCAGCCCCGTGTTCGCCGCCGGCCGCGTGATCGTCAATACCAGCCACCCCAAGCCCATCCTGATGGCGATCGACCCGAGAGGCCGCGGCGACGTCACGGAAACGCACGTCGCCTGGCGATACGACCGCGGCGCTCCGATCATGCCATCGCCCGTGGTCGTCGACGACGAGCTGATCGTCTTCGTCAACGACGCCGGGGTGGCCACGTGCCTGGACGCGGCGACCGGCGAAGAGCTGTGGAAACAGCGGATCGGCGGCAACTTCTGTGCCTCGCCCCTGGCTGCGGCAGGGCGGGTGTACTTCTTCAGCACGCAGGGCGCGGCGGTTGTGGTGGACGCCGACCGGGAGTTTCGCATCCTTGCCCAAAACGAACTGGACGACGGCTTCATGGCCTCGCCCGTGGCCATTGGCAACCGCACGCTGCTGCTGCGCACTCGAACACATTTGTACCGGATTGAGGAGGACAAATGATTGCCCGCAGATTCACGGCGGTACTGGCTGTAACACGTTGCAACATTGTCGCCATTTGCGGAGTTGCGCTCGCCGTAGGACTGCTTGCCGTGGCCCCAGCGATCCTGAACGCGCAGCCGGAAGCTGAGGACGAACGTGCCGCTCGTACGCTCAAAGTCGGTTGGGCGGAGGCCGACATCACGCCGGAGGGGCCAGTTCATCTGACGGGCCTGGGACGCGTGGTTCGAATTACCGACCAGGTGAAGGACCCGCTGAAGGCCACCGTTCTGGCATTGGAGTCGGTGGCGCCTGACCGTCCGGGCCGTGCGGTGATGGTCAGTCTCGATCTGCTTTCGGCTTCGGAGTGCATACGCGACGCGGTACGCGAGCACCTGCGGCAGGAACTGCCGGACCTGCCGCCGGAGTCGGTGTTCTTTTTTGCCACGCACGCCCACACGGCGCCGTTTCACTATACCCGCCCGCGATACCAGCCCGATTTCGAGCAGACCGAAGAGCCCTGGATATTCCGCAGGCACGACGATGAAGCCTTCCGGAAGGCGCGGGAGGCCATGCCGCCGCTCACGTGCCGGCAGTACGTGGGCTTTGCATCCAGGCGAATTGCCGATGCCGTGAAGACGGCCTGGACCGGCCGTGCCGGCGGCGGCATTGCCTTCGGATTGGGCCATGCGGTCGTCGGGCGCAATCGGCTGACGGTTGACCGCAACGGCGAGGGCCGGATGTACGGCCGGACCAACATTCCCGACTTCAGCCACATCCAGGGCTACGAAGATCACTCGGTCAATTTTCTGGCCACGTACCGGCCGGACGGCGCGCTGTCGGGCCTGATCGTCAATATCGCCTGCCCCGCCCAGGCCGAGACGTCCGGGCGCCAGGTCAGTGCCGACTTCTGGCACGAGACGCGGGCGGAATTGCGCCGCCGATTCGGCGACGGTCTCTTCATCCTGCCGCAAGTCAGCTCAGCCGGCGACCAGGACACCAACGAGCCTTTCGAGGCGGCAGCGGCACGGCGAATGGCTCGGCTTGCGGGCCGGACGTCCCGGCAGGAAATCGCCGTGCGCATTGCCGACGCCGCCAACCAGGTACTGCCGTTGATCCAGTCCGAGATCGACTGGCGTCCCGTCGTCGCCCACCACGTCGCAATCCTGGAACTGCCTCGCCTGGAGCCCAAGCCCGACAACCCGAATCTGCCAATCGAAGTCCATGCGTTGCGTCTGGGCGACGTCGGGATTGTCACCAGTCCGTTCGAGTTGTTCCTGGACTACGGCATTCGAATCAAAGCTCGAAGCCCGGCCGTCCAAACCTTTGTTGTGCAGCTTGCAGGTCCCGGCTCGTATCTTCCTTCGGCCCGCGCCATGGAGAGCGGCGGATACGGCGCAACCACCGGCAGCCGCGAAGTCGGCCCGGAAGGCGGCGACAAGCTGGTCGAATGGTCGCTTGACGTGCTGAACGCTTTCTGGCGGTAATCTGCTTCGGACTGTCGGGCGACAGCAAGATGGCGCGGCAATCTATTGCCCGGAAACGACGGTGTGGTACGTGCGGGGAGAGTCGATCGGCAGCCCGATCCATCCATCGCGGTGCAGGGTCACGGAGATGGTGTGCTGGGTCGAGTCCGATAGAATTGTTGACGCTTGGCAACTCAATCGAGCCGAGCCGCCTCCGCGGCCACATGCCCCGCCAGCGCCGACACAAATGCCTTTAGCCCAGTCATCGGCGACATTTCGACGAACCGGCCCGTCTTGATTGCGCTCCGAGGCGACGCAATGATCGCAGCGGTGGTGTAAAGCTGCTCCTGCACCAGCTTCTGACATAACAGGTCGTACCGCTTCAGGTATGATGCGCCGTCGAATTCCTCAAAGACAGGGAAGTGAGGCGACTCGGCCTTCACGGGGCACCGCGACTTTGGCGTATCCTCGACCAGGACGAACCAGCCGGCAAAAGGCCGGGGCTGCTTGCCAAAAGCGCCCTCCCGGTACGCCGTCCAGAAATCGTGCGCTGTGCCCAGAGCCTCTTCCGTTCGATTGTTGAAGTTGTTGCCGAACGACGGTCCAACGTGGCTCTTCAACTCGATTGCCGCCATCAACTGGCCCCTATATGTCACCAGCAAGTCCCACAGCTTGGTTGGCCGAAAGTAGCCGGGCAGTGTCAGCACCGTCTTCTGTTGGTGGAACTGAGCCTGAGCCAGGCCGTTGGCGCGCACGACGGCAAGTACCAGCGCCAGGAAGCCGTCCATGTTCTTGCCGGCAGTAACACCCGCACGCTCACCTTGATCGGCCTTGCCGGACTCAATCTGCTTTTGACTGGCAGCTTCACGATTCCCCCAAAAGGCTTGCACAGCTTCGCGGGCTTTCTTCTCGTAGTTGACAAGATTCAGAGCCATCTACACACCGTTCCCGCCTAGGGCCGAACGTTCTTCGACACTCAAACCATAAACCTTGAACACAGCAAGGTTGCATGCCTCCGGGTCCAGCCGTTCTGCGGCCTCTGCCAATTCTGCCCGGAGTGCGTCGGGCACGTCGGCCCAACGTGGAATCCGGATGCGTCGCAGGTACTGCGCCTGAAAGCGGAGGAAGCCGCCGCGCATCTTCGTGGAGTACGTCGCGATAAACAGCCGTGTCACAGCCGACAGCAGGACCGCCTGCAAAGCGCGCAAATCCCACGCTTCGGATGTGACATAATACAGGTTGTGGTGGGGATAAAGCTTCCCATCCTCGAATACGACGTGTGCGTGCCCCTTGATGTCGGGAATCAATAGCTTCGGCCTACTGGCAAGCACCGGCGTGATGCGGTCGATGGTTCGATACCAACTAGCCGGTGCCTTCCGCGCGCAGTGGCGGCCTGCGATGACGTCTCGGCGCGATTCCAGGTACCGACGCAGACGCGGGTACTCTTGAAGCCGGACGAGCCGGCCGCTTTCCGAGAACGGATTGATGACTCCTTGCCCGTGCCACTTCACTTCACCAGATACGATGTCCTTTGTGGTCACCAGCGGCAGCTTCCGATCGGCTTCCACGTCGAGAGCATCGTAGTTGCCGATGAACGCCTTGTCGGCCCCGGTGGCAACGCCAATACCCACCTTGCAGCCGACCTCTTCGAGAGTCGGGAAGTGTTGCTCGAGCCGGCGTATCAGTGCCATTTGCTCGGACGATTCGAGCAGCCAGGGATCGGAGCCGTTGGTCACTCCTGCCAACTGGCGAACCGGGCCGGCGTCCTTGGGCAAGGAAGGCGCACGGAGCGCCTTTGCCAAAGCCGTCAGCGTCGGCCGGTCAATGGCAGGGCGATGGGCTATCCGGGTTGCACCCGGAGCCTCGCGGCTGATGACCGTAATGGCCGGATAAGCGATCACATCGGAATGGAACGCCGGTGTATCGACCATGTCGACGTAGACTTTCAAATGAAACTCCTCGGCGACGAGCTTGCGCAGGGGCCGGCCGTAGCGGTTCCTCATCCAGCGATCGGCGCAAATAAACGCGAGGCTTCCCCCCTTCGATAGCGACAGCAGCGAACGCTCAATAAACGGGATATACAGGTCCGCCCGGTCGTAGATCGTCTTGAATTCCCTCCGGTACACCGCCAGCAACGGCGCGGGAATCAGTTCCTGGCGCACGTAGGGCGGGTTGCCAACGACGAAATCGAATGGGCCTTCCAACGGAACCAGAAGGAAATCGCCCTGCACAAGCCATGTATCCGCCAACGACGTGGCCGCGGGACCATCGAATCCCTCGCTGGCGAGCAATGCTACCAAGGCCGCATGAGTGGAATGGAACGTTTCGCGGTGCAACTCCACCGCCCGGACCGCATCGATGAGGTCGCTTACGTCCTCGTCGGCCCCATTCCTGGCTCGCCACGCGCTCAAAAGTCGGCGCACGGCAGGCAGCAGGAAATCGCCGGCGCCGAACGACGGCTCCAGGAGCCGCATCTCGTTGAGCGGCCGGTCCACCGTGTAACCGACCAGGTCCAGGATGAAGTCCACCACGTCCGAGCGAGTGAAGACCGCGCCGCGCGCCTCCAATCCACCGTTTGTGGCCAACTCCTCCAGCGCCGCACTCACCACCGGCGAATACTCGCCAGAGTGCGCGTCCGGGAAGTCGAAAGTGAGCTGGTCCGGTGCCAAATCGCCTGTGCCTCCAACAACTATTGTACGCGATATTGCTTACCAAGCTCAGATTGTATCATTCCATGAGAAGCCTGCAACCCCGCGCCGGCGTGCAGCAATGAGCGATGCTTCTGACACGAAAGAACTCGCCCCAATGCATTCTACCCCTCTCCGGGAGTGCGCCGCCAGCAGCACGGCAACGAATGAATGTCGGTCGAAGAATCGGTTTGAGGCTTGACAATCGTCGTTGGTGAGCCGAAATTAGGGTGCGTGCCGACGGATGTTGCGTGATGGATGTTGCGTGAGTCCTTGCTCGCGACCGTCCGTGGTCGTGACTGCGTCGCGTTGGCGGGCCGGCAGAGTGACATTCGAGACGTCATCCAGAGGACAGGAGCTGTCACACATGAAGCCAGCAGATTCTAGGGCGTTCTGGATGGGCAAACTCGCGCGCGCACGCGACAGGCTTGAACAACTCCCCGCAACCAGCCGGCTTCGAACTGCTCTACCGGAAGGCTACTTCGCGAAGTTGGAGCAATACATCGAACAGGTTAAAGACCTGCGATACTGGCCACCATTCTTCGGGTTCCTCTTAAAAGCTTCGGGCAGTAAACTGGTGGCCTTGGAGAGCGATTTGGACCTTGTCCTCCGGAATCATCCAAGAGAGAGCGAGAAGGACCTCACTGACTTAGTTCGAGCAGATAAGGGCGATGGTCGCACGTGGCACGCTGGGCTGTTCGACCTATGGGTCAGGGCAACTCTGCTACGACAACATCGGGCACCTGAGTTCGATGTGCTACTGCCCAACGGACGAAACACAGACGTTCGGCTTCAGGTCGGCCAGCGCCGTATTCGACTCGAAAACACCGTACTGACGGAGGATGACGAGTCGAAGGAAGTATTCGACCGTTTTCTTGACGCCAAGACTGCACAGACGATCGCCTCGGACGCACCGCTGTCGCGTCCTGGCCCGTTCGATCCGCCCGACGCCAAGGGCCCCAGCCCATTCTATAACACAGTTCGCCTCTACGCGAAGGTCTACGATAAGCTCGCTGCAAGGCTGGATCCCGACAAGAGCCAATGTGCCGACGACGAACCGAATGTGCTCTTGGTATCATTTGCCGGCTTTGGTGTTGCACCCGATGACCCCGGCTATGGATGGGCACTGGATGGGCTTCTTGGGACCTTCTGGGGTAGCGCAACCGATGACGACGGCTACGATATTTCCCTTCGCGGTTGGCTCTTGCGGCATCTGGATGACCTAGTCGCCAAGAACATGATTACGCTCGATGAATACCACAAACGGATTGACAACCTCGGCGATACCGCCGCGGTCCGTGGTCGCCTCAGTGGAATAGTGCTTTTCGATGACTTCCGTTTGGCACAAGCGCGAATCAATTACAACGCCCGGGAACCGTGTCTCTTAACGCATGGCGAAATGGCCAAGTTGGAAAGGCTGCTCGACAAGACGCCTGTATATTCCTAGAATGGCGACATGTGCCAGTTGCCGGACTGATGAGCAATGATTGACGAAGCACTAACGGAAAGTGAACTTGGGACCAAGCCATACGCGGGTACCGACCGGCGCGTGAAGAACCGGTACCGCACGCTGGACTATGTTGTGGTGCGGTGTGACGTATGCAACGCTGTGTATGGCAAAGATGGCCGTGTCATGGTGAAGTGGGTACTTCGACGGCGAAAAGACAACAGGGGCAGAGACCTTTGTACTTCCTGCTGGCGCGACCAGCGGAATCCCTTTCGGCATTTCGACAACGCCAAGGCCGCATTTCTGAAACTCGTCCGCAAGAATTGTGGGAAGGTGCCACCACGCAGTCGTTTGCCGTATGACCTGATCAACGCGATCAACTGTTACTACGGCGGGTACGCGGCATTTCGTGATCGTTGCGGGTTACCATCAACCGTGAAACCGCGTTTCTGGTGGAAGGATTGGGCAAACATTCGCGCGGTGTTATTGCCAATCTGTGAAGACTTGGGGTTTTTCCCACCGGCTCAATATCTTCATGACATTGAGGCGGCATCAGTTGTGATGGCGTTCAAGTACTTTGGTGGAGCAAAGACGATTGCCAAGCGGCTCGGATTCAAACTAGCGACCGGCTACCAAGCTGACGACGGACACTTCGTATTCAGCTACTACGAGTTCGCAGTAGACAATCTTCTCTTTTACCACGGGGTACCTCACCAGCCACACCCAACGATTTGCGACGGCGACAAACGGCGTGGCGATTTCAGAGTCGGCGATACGATTATCGAGGTAGCCGGCTACGCCCGGGGCACGAAAACGAGGGCTCGGCAGTATCACAAGAGACTCCTGGAGAAGGAGTCCCTATATGCCGCTCTAGGTATTCCAGTTATAGTAGTTTACAGGGAAGACTTCGACAGCATTGATACCGTAGTTAACAAGCTAGAGTCGCTAATCACCCGATACGGCGACAAGACCAAGCAAGTCGATATCGAAAACGCCATACGCCCCGTGTCCTGGTGGGCTGACTGGAATAACGTGGCGAAGCTGCTTGAGCAAGCTATTGAGGAGCTTGGACACTTTCCGGTGGCACGAGAGCTTGAGGAAACCGGCCGAAGTTGTGTTGTCCATTACATCATGAAACTCCACGGCGGACTTGCGCAAGCCCGGCGCAGAATGGGCGCCGACGTCAACCAGGAAGCCCCTGGGTTCTTCGCGAAATGGCAGAATGTGGAAAACACCTTTTTGCCCGTATGCGAACAGCTTGGCTATTTTCCATCCCCAAACCAGATCCGCTCGCGGAAATTCGGAACCACGGATTGCGTCACGGCCCTGTATAAGTACTGGGGAAGCATACCGGCTGTAGCAGCAAAGCTCGGATACCCAACCCGAGGGGAGTTTATGAGGACAAGAAAGGACCGAGAACCATGCCTGTTCGACTGACCTTGCGTGGACCGTTTCTGCTGACTTACGATGTGGCTTCGAGACGCTGGTCGACCGCGGTAGAGTTATCCTACTGAGCAAGGAACACCAATACATGAACCAATTTGAACGCATCCATGTCCAGGGCTTCCGACGCCTGCACGACGTCGATCTGGCGCTGAAGCCGTTGAACGTGATGATCGGGGCGAACGGGTGCGGGAAAACGTCGCTGCTGGACGTGTTCTCGCTGCTTTCCGCTTCGGCGTCCGGTAATCTGAAGGGCACGATCAGCGAAATGCAGGGGCTTGGCGCAAACCTTACGGTCGATCGGGCGCAGTCGATGAGCTTCGATTTACGAATGGCCGTCCCTAACTGCAATCCGCTCGTCTATCAACTCACCCTGGCGCCGACGGGAGTGGCGCACGAGATTGCCGAGGAGATGCTTTGGCAACAGCGGGAGGCGGTCCCGCCGCCGTTCAAACACATTCAGTCGCGGCACGGCGATATTCGCTACTTCGAGGTTCCCAACGGCGGCCTGGTGCGTCCCACCTGGGATCACAACCCACTGGAAACCTCGTTGGCCCAGGTTCCCAAGCTGTTCCGCGAGCCGGAGGAGTTTCGCAAGCAGTTGGCGTCTTCGACTCACTACCACGTTCTGAACGTCGGCCCGCGGTCGGCGGTGCGGATGCCGCAGCCGCTGCGGCCGGCCCAGTTGCCCGGTGCCGACGGCGAAGACCTCGTGTCGTGCCTCTTCTACCTGCGGGAAGCGGACCGCGACCGGTTCGAGGCAATTGAGGACACGCTTCGGGGCGGCTTCGAGGATTTCGTCCGGCTTGACTTCCCGCCCGTGGCCGCCGGCACGCTCGCCATGACCTGGCGCGACCGGAACTTCACGCAACCGCTGTTCATGCACCAGTTGTCCGAGGGCATGCTGCGGTTCCTGTGGTTGGTCACCTTGCTGCAGAGCCCGGGCCTGACAGCCGTAACACAAATCGACGAGCCGGAGGTCAGCTTGCACCCGGAACTGCTCAGCTTGCTGGCCGAATTGATGCGGGAGGCGTCGTCGCGAACCCAGTTGATCGTCGCAACGCACGCCGACCGGCTCGTACGCTTCCTGCAGCCCGATGAAGTGATCGCTTTGGACGTCACGGAAGACGGGCTGGCAACCGCCACTCGGGCCAGCGATTTGGACCTGGAAGCGTGGCTCAACGAGTACACGCTCGACGAGGTTTGGCAGATGGGTCGCATAGGAGGCCGCGCATGAGAATCGCCGTCCTTGTTGAGGGGAGGACCGAACGGGTCTTCATGCTGTACGTGCGAGCCTTCCTTGAAACCCGCTTGGCAGGGCAGATGCCTCGGCTCGACCCCCTGCCGTACGACGGCCGGATTCCGAAGTGCGTCAAGTTGCGTCGCGTGGTGGACAACTTGCTCGGCGATCCCGCGCATCCGGCCGATGCGGTGATTGCGCTCACCGATGTATACACCGGCTCGCATCCGCCTGAGTTCGCCGATGCAAGCGACGTCAAGAGCAAGATGCGTGAATGGGTGGGCGAAAACGACCGGTTCTATCCCCATGCCGCGCAGCACGATTTCGAGGCGTGGTTGCTGCCGTACTGGGAGAAGATTCTGCGGCTGGCAGGAAGCAATCGCGCGCCGTTTGGTCCCAACCCGGAGCAGGTCGACCACCTGAGCCCTCCAGCACATCGGCTGCAAGAGGTGTTTCGCACCGGCAACCGGAGGCGTTCCTATGTGAAGACGCGCGACGCCAAACGCATTCTGCTGGGAGAAGACTTGCTTATCGCGGCGAATGCTTGCCCCGAGTTGAAGGCCTTTCTTAATACGATCGTCACACTCTGCGACGGCGAGCAAATCCCATGAAGGAGTCAATGTCAGCCTACTCCGGGGTTGTCTGCATCAGTGCAATGCTTGTTAATCCTGGACCAGACACGAATGCCCGTCAGCAGATGGCGGCGCCTCTCAACCGCCCGCCCTGCCGGATTCGAGCCAACGGAGCAACAGCGGAAGCAGCACGAGGTTGCCGGCGAGGCCGCCGAACATGGCGACGCTGACCAGCACGCCGAAGTGGATGAGCGGAATGAAGTGGGAAAGGGTGAGGACGCTGAACCCGATGATCAGTGCAAGGTTGGCGAACACCAGCGCGAGCCCCACGTTCTCGTGCGTGGCGCGCAAGGCGTCGAATCGCGATAGCCCGGCGGCGCGGGCGCGGCGGTAGCCGAACAGGTAGTGGATGCTGCAGTCGATGGTCAGGCCCATCGATACGCTGGCGATCATGGCGGTGGCGATGTTGATCGGCAGGCCGATCCAACCCATCGTGCCGATGACCAGCACGATGGGCACCACGTTGGGAACGAGCAACGCCAGGCCGATCCGCACGCTCCGGAAGGCGACGGCCATCATCGCGCCGATGCCGCCCGCGGCGAGAACAAAGCTCTGCACCTGGTCGCTCAGCAGGCTCTCGATCAGAAAGGTCAGCAGAACGAACAGGCCAGTGACGCGCGGGCCGGAAAACTCCTCGGCGGCAAGGCGCTCGACGCCGGCAATCAGCCGCTGTTTGGCTTCGGCCGGCTGCTGTTCGAGCGAGCGGAGCATGATGCGCATCCGGCCGGCCTCAGCGTTGTAGAACGTGGAGACGGCCTCGGGCTGGATTTGGGCGAGGATCGCCAGTCGCTCGGCCAGCGTGGTCGTGTGGAAGAGCATCTGCCGGGGCACCAGGTCCAGGCCGTCGGTGAGCGAGAGGACCTTCGTCAGCCTGCCAGGGCGAGGTGCGCTGCCGGGCGGTTGGCCGAGTTCTTCCCGCAGCCGCTCGGCTAGACTGCTTACCCGCTGAAGATAGTCATCGGTCAGTTCGGGCGGGGCGGGAAAGTTGACTTCCCAGTTGGCCGCGCCGCCGAGTTCGCCTTCGACGTACCACAACGCCTCGACGATGGGACTGGACCTGCGGAAGTTCCGGCTGAAGTCGGTTTCGACCTCGAGCCGCAGGAACCCGGCGGCGGCGAAGGCTACCAGCGCGGCGGCGGCCAGCGCCGCGGGCAGGGGGCGGCGTTCCAGCCTGTCCACAAGGCGCCCGAGGGCGCGCACGACCGGGGCTTCCAGCGGCGCGCGGCCCGGATCGGCGCCCAGCCGGCCGATGAGAATGCCGCCCGGCATGGCGGCCGCCATGGCCAGCAGCACCAGCAGCGTCCCGAGTGCCATCATGACCGCGAAGCTGCGCACGGGCGACAGGTCGCTCACCAGAAGCGCGGCGAAGCCGGCGCCCGTCGTCGCGCAAGTCCAGAACACCGCGGGGCCAAGGTCGGTCAGGGTCCGGTGCATGGCATCCGTCCGGCTGCTGGTGCGGCGGAGGTCGCGGAAGTGGACGGTCACGTGCATCACCGTGGCAATGCCGATGACGGTCACCAGCGAGTTGAGCATCGAGCTGACCAGGCTCAACTGCATCCCGCTCATCACCAACAACGCCTGCGTCCAGACAATCGCGGCAAGCACCACCAGCATGGCCAGCAGCACCCAGCGAACGCGGCGGAAGAGGATGGCGATGACCAGTGCCAGAAGCGCCAGCGAGATGCGGAACAGCGTCCGCCCGTCCTGCTCGACGTACCTGAACATGTCGAAGATTTGCACCGGCTCGCCCACGACGTACGCCGGCGGATCGTGGGCGGCGGCCAGCTCGCGGAGATCGCCGATCGTCCGGCCGCGGGGGACGGGGGCCTCATCGGCCGGCAGCAATCGCAGCACGACGGACGTCGTCGTGCCGTCAAGCCCCAGTAGCGTGCCTTCGGCCATTTCGCGAACACGGTCGCGGCGGTAGGGGAACCGCAAGGCGTCGGCAAGGGTCTGCGTACTCGCGCCGCGGACGCCCGGGACTTCCGAAAGCTGCCGGGCAAATGCGCGAATGCGGTTTGCACTGTCCGAGGTGAGCCCGCCGGTGTCTTCCCGAAAGAGTTGCGGCTCGGGCCAGGCGACAATGACGAACTCGTCGCCGCCGAACAACCGGCGACTGTCGAGATAGGCCAGCAAATGCGGATCGGAGGGCGCATAGAGCGATTCAATCGACTGGTCGAACGCCAGCCGCGACGCGGGAAACCACGCCAAGACAATCAACACCAACGAGCCCGCCAGCAGCGCATGCCGGCCGCGGATCAGCCAACCGTAAAGCGTTTCGAGCAGACTGCGGCGGGGCGAGTCCATTCCCATTCCGTAGAGGTGAAAGAATCCATGAGCGGGCCACGGCCAAGTATCGCAGATACTGCGGGAAGTCTAAAGGGGAGGGAACAGGCATAACCGCCAACGGCTCACTCCGGATCGATATGCAACGCCCGCAGCGCCGCCTGGCCGGAGTTGGTGACGGCAATCTCGGCGGAAAGCCGGCCTTTGAGCACGGCGTCTTCGTAGGCGCGGCCCGTGCCTTCCTGCACGTAGTAACTTTCGATGCCGAAGTCGATCCGGTCGTAGCCGGCAATCCGGCCGCGAAGGAACTTGCCGGCGGCCGGCGGCGTGGTGCTCATTCGCCCGGCGCGGTAGTGCTTGCCGTCGGGGTCGGGCACCAGTTGGACGTATACCGTTCGGTCGGCATGCTCGCGATAGGCATGGCCGGACCGCGACGAAAGCCCGTCGATCCCTCCCGGCGGATAGCGGCTGAACTCGTAGCTGAGAATGACGTAGTCGCCGCGGAACAGGTCGCGCGGGTCGACCGGTTCAACGCGCACCAGCAGCACGTCACCGGTCACCAGGGGCATTAGCCGCTGGACAATCATCCCCACCAGCACCAGAAGCTGGATGCCCACGGCAATCAGCAGGACAGCCCGCTCGTGGCCTTTGACCGTCTGGGCGAAACGGTCGATCCAGGCGAACCGGGCGGGTGGGGCCGCGGTACTGGAGGAATCAGCCATGGCGAGCCTCCTTTCGCGAGCGCCAGAACATGGCCACGCCGAACAGGGTCAGACTGCACAGGAAGAACAGCAGCGCGGCGCCGAGCATGCCGCCGAAATCGCCGAACAAGTCGATATACCGCAGCACGGCCCACAGCAGGAACAGCAGAACGCCCGCGGTGAACGGCCGCCCGCGGTCCTCGCGCAAGCCCACGTGCATCAGCCACATGGCAAGGGCAATGAGGGCCACGTTGGCCAGCAGGGTCGGCAACAGCGACGCGGCTTCCAGTTGCGAGGGCCCGCCGAACGCCTGCACCACGACGCTCCAGAGCCCCAGCACGGCCATGAGCACGACCATGGCCAGGGGCAGCCAAGGGCGGCCGGTCAGTTGGAAGGCGCGGGCCGGCGTCGTGCCCGGTGTGGCCGATGGTTCCGCCCGAAGCCATGCGGCCAGAAGCACCGTCAATATCGTGGCTAAGAGTATGACGCCCAACGCCACGACACCCTCGACGGATATCCCCTCGCGCAGCAAATCGTTATTGAAATCGAAGAAGCTCAACAGCACCAGCGTTCCGGCGCATACGAGCGTTCCGTACAACCGGTACGGCACGGCCATAGGGCTCCGCGCAGGATGGCTTTCCGCAATCAACAGCAGCAGGGCGCCCGTTGCCCCGATGAAGTAAATCACCCCGGCCTCGGGCCGCCATGCGACCGGCTGCAACACAAGCCACCATGCCAGCAGCGGCACGTACAAGCCAACGGCCGCGGGCGATCGCTTTCGATAAGCCCATAACACACCCGGCAGGGCCAGCAGAGGCAAACTGTAGGCCGCATTTGGCAGGAATCCCCACCCGCCGAACAGCCAACCGCTTAGATGGCCGAAACCAAGTATCTCGGTGCCTACCCAGAGGGCTAGCAAGGCAACCAGCAAGGTGTGTAGCAGAAGGGTATCGAGTGCCAGTGCCAGCAGGAGCACGCCCACCGCCCAAATCCAGATGCCGTTCGGGTAGTGCGACTGGATGTGGAACACCTGCGCAACCAGCCAGATGCCCGCTCCATACAATAGCGCGGCCAACAGGAAGGCCACTTCCGAAAGACGCGGAGCCCGCAGCCCGTAGCGCAGCCAGAACGCAGCGCCGTGGGCGGCCAGCAGCGAGCCGAAGATCACCGCCAGTTTCGCCGCCCGCGGCATGGCCGCCCAGTTGTAGCCCACCAGCAGCAGCACGGCCAGGCCCATCAGTAGCGCTGCTAGCCCCATCAGGGCCAGCAGCGCCATGGACCGCTGCCGCTGGGCGATTTGCGATCGAGTCTCGTACAGCTCCAGAATAGCAGCCGACTGTGGCTCGGTCAGCACACCGGCCTCGCGCCAGGCCGCCATCTCCTGACAGAGCCATGCATGCAGACTCTGGGTAATAGTCCGCGGAGGCATCAAAACCCCCTCACGTTGACTGTGGATACATCAGATAGCTGCCGACGGGCGCCGAGCAGTTCCGTACCTGGCAAATAGCAAGGCATACTTCCAGGCGATAGCCAGCAGCAATTATAACGCTCCGGCTTACAACTCCGTCCACTGGCCCGCGTTGGGAACCGGGTAGTAGCCTTCCTCGTTGGGCAGGACTGGGGGCGGCGAGTCGTCGGTCATGGTATCGATGTAGTCGCACCACTGGAAGTCCGACGCCATGGCCTCGTCCCAAGTGACCATCTGTCCGGAGTGAATGGCTGCGCGCGCCATGATATCGGCGAGATTCGACATCGCGGCATATTTCGCCTCGTTGTGCGGCTTGTCGTTGCGGATCGAATCGATCAGGGCCTGCCACTCGGCATCCCAGGGGTTCGATTCCTCGGGCGGAGCACTCCAGGCGATGTTATCCTTCTCGATGCGCTGGTCCTTGAAAATATGCACGTCGCCGCGATGCACCGGCCCGGAGAACTGCGCCGCGCACTTCGTACCATGCACATACGTGGCAAAGTCGGTGTAGGTATTGCTGATATAGCGGGCGTCGTCGGTCCCCTTGGTGCCGTCCGGGAAGGTGAACTCGACATGGTACGAGTCGAGAATCTGCGACCGGTTGCGGTGGTCGGGATTCCGGCCGCCCATGCCAAACGCCGTTACCGGCCACTGGTCCTTCAACCAGCAGATTTCGTCCACCTGGTGGATATCCATTTCAGCGAACAGGCCGCCGGAAACCCAGTTGAAGTGAATAAAGCGGCGAATTTGCCAGTGCAGTTCGCTGATGTCGTCCGGTTTGGGCGCCAGGTCGAACGTCGGCTCGAGACGATAGGCGCGAATGAGTTGGATATCGCCCAGTTCGCCATCGCGAATCCGCTTGATCAATTCCTGGCGGTTTCGGCTATGGCGGCACTGCAAACCCGCGGCGATCTTCACGTTCTTCTTCTCGGCCTCTTCGCCCGCCTTCAGAATGCGCCGGACGCCCGGAGGATCGGTCGCGAACGACTTCTCCATGAACACGTTGATGCCCTTACTCACGGCGTACTCGACCTGCACGGGCCGCCATGCAGCGAAATTGGTGATCATGGCCACGTCGCCGGGCCGGAGGCAATCGATCGCGCTCTTGTAAGCGTCGAACCCGACAAACTGCCGTTCCGCGGGCGCGTCGAACTGATCGGCGTATCGGGAAGCAATCAACTTTTCAGTGCTTTGCAGCCGATCCGCGAACAAGTCGGCCATCGCGTACAGTTTGATCGGCCCCATGTTGGACGTGGTGAACGCGTTCGCCACGGCGCCTCGCCCGCGGCCGCCGCATCCGATCAACGCCAAGCGGATCGTATTGTCTTCCGCCGCGTGGACCTTGGGGATCGCGGCTGCCGCCAAGGCTGAGCCCGCCGCAATGGCGCCGCCGCTCTTAAGAAACTGCCGCCGGGAAGTATTGTCGGATGGAGCCGTCATGCGAAGCATCTCCTCTTATGGGGGTGGGATGGGCGCCGGGGCCGGCCGCCCAGTGGATCGAAGCACCTCTATTATAGACTGAGGCGGCCCGCGGCGACAACGGGGGCAACCGGCGTGTGTTCAGGTCAATAAGGGTTGCTCCCCTTATTCTTGCAACAAGACCTCCAGGTTGTCGCGGGTCAGCAGAGACGCGTCCTGCGGCCGCTCTAAGAACGGGCTGACGTCTTCGCGGACGGCCTGTACGTTCAATGCAGCCAGCTTCGCCTGCAGAAGTTCCCGCCAGGACGCCGCATTGCAGCGGCCGGCCCCTTGGGTCTGGTCCAGCGCATTCTGAAGTAGAACCAGGTTCGGGCCCACCGGGGGGCGGTGCGAGAGATACCAGAACTGATCGTAACACGAACGCCTGCAAATACTCCCGGAGCCGGTTCAGTGCCTGCCCAGGATCCGACACGCCGCCAATCAATCTCAGAGCTTCCTCTTTCATAACGTCACGGTTCCCTCCTCCGCCTCGGCAGCCAGCCGTAGCCACCGTTGGACCGCCCGGTCCAGCCGCGGACTCTCAAAGCGGGCGGCATACTCACGGAGTCTGCTTTCCGCTACCCGATCGACGTGCTGGTAACGCATCTCCTCCAGCCGCTCTGCCGTCCACTCCCCCTCAGTCAAGTGCCAGTGATCCAGCAAGGCTTTCTCGGGCTCCGCGACAAGGAACTCTTGTCCCGCGACGCCTGCCGAGCCAAATGCGAAGAAGAAGGCCTGCTTGATGTTGCGATACTCGAAGACCCCGAACGGATTCTCGAATCGACGCGGGACGCGGGGCGTCACGCTGGAAAACCTGACGACACGTTCCGGAATCAGGTCATAGTGGCCCAACGCCCACAAGCTGCTTAAGTACGAAGGGCGGTACAACCGGCTCGCCAGCACGGCCGGTGTCAGTCGGGCGCGCCGATAGGTATCCGAGAGCGTATAGATGCCGCGACGAAGGCCGATCACCTTCCCTTGCTTCATCCAGCGCGAAAGCTGGACGCGGATCGACTCCCGCCGGTCATCAAACGCTTGGACCAGAAGCGCCAAATCGAAGCACGGCAAGGCCCCGGCAAGCTGTACCACGTCGCCAAAGTTCATAACTATACGATAGCATATTTGCTATGTATCGTAAACAGTTTCCTCTGAAAACGTACAGCCCCCCCCCTGCATGGGGGCCATTAGCAATTCGTGCCGGCACCCACCCGCAGTTCGGACCACTTACCCGCGGCACGGGCGGCGGCAAGTCGTCGGTCATGGTGTCGGTGTGGTTGCACGATTGCTCGAAGCTCTCCGGCCTCCAAATCTATGTTGCCGGGAAGGGCCTGATGCTGGCGGATCGTGACGATAGCTTACCGCATGTCAGAGGCTCTTCCGTTTCCAAGTGCAGTCAGCCTTTGTTTGGGGACGGCACAGCGGCGTGTGCCTGCCGCGGCCTGCACCCAAAAACGGAAGAGCCATGTCAGAACTGACTCGCATCGATCGGCTGGCCGTCACTGCGGTTGCCCAGGCGGCGGTGGATCTCCGGGTCGATCGAGTAGCTGATTGTGCGCACCGAGCCGTCGCAGAAGACCATATTGCACGCGCCGGCATGCGCGCTGCCGAAGCGGAGTCCGTTCAAGACGGATGGCCGGTCCTGCATGGGAGTCCAGCCGAGAAACGTCGACCGCGCCAGATCGTTGCCATTGCTGCGGTACATGCACCAGTCGTCGGAACTGTCGCGGCCCGTCGTATAGTGATCCGGATTGAGATAGCGTTCGCCGAACATGTACGTATTCGAAGAGCCGTCGCGGACGTCGGCCATGGTCACGAGGCTGTACGGGTAGCAGACGCCGTTATAGTCTGAATGGGGAACCTGGTTGGCCGGATTGTCGCCCTGGTCATACGTCGAGACCCACACGACGGCCAGTTCGTTGCCCTGGGGATCTCCCACGCAGGCGGCGTAGTCGGCGCGGGCGTGCAGGGGGTTGCTATTCCCGTTGCGGTTCGTGAGACCCGTAGGATTCGGATAGGGCACGCTGCGCCGGCGCGTCGGGCAGTTGGCAATGCTCAGCGGCGTCGCCTCGCGTTGGTTGAGGGCATCGATCTTGTCCTGCCCGGTCTTCCCTGCATCGAGAGCGTGCAGTGCCTCCTGCTCAATGTAGGGCAAGAGGTTGTACATCCATCCGCCCGGCTGACGCAACCCGAAGCCGCGGTCGGCCTCTCCCACCCATACCCCGGCCCAGCCGCCTGTGGGGAAGTGGCCGTGTGCCTCCACGTGAAGCATCGACGCTAATCCCCATTGCTTCAGATGATTCGCGCACTGGAGCCGGCGGGCGGCTTCCCGTGCCGATTGCACGGCCGGGAGCAGGAGAGAAATCAGAATGCCGATGATCGTGATGACGACCAGCAGCTCAACGAGCGTAAAACCTGAGGTCCCACTCCGACGCATGGCGGATCGTCCTCCTTTCTTCTCCTCTGCCCCCGTGACGTTCCTGTGCAAATCGCGACCGATGGACGGTAATCCGGGAGCGATCCTCCGAATTCCTCAGGTCCGGCAATGCGGGCGGCTCCGTGATCGGCGGATACCCAGTGCGGCCATTGCGAAGACGGCCAGTGCAAACGCCGACGGCTCGGGAATAACGGTCAGTTCGCCCGTCATGTGGCTGAACAGAAGTGTCTGCCTGCCGGCGATGAGCGAAAAACCATTGGCGTCGTCCGCCTGCCACGTACCGGTGTAAAAGCCCGACGACGTCACGTCGGAAAACGCACCCGACGCACCGCCCGTGAAGTTGAACAGGTCGAACACGGCGCCGTCCATGAAAGGTCCGCTGTTGCCGAACGCCAACGAGAGCGTGCCGCCGTAGGTAAGGCTGCTTCCGGCGACGATGTCGATGCCGTCGTATTCACTGCCTCGCTGGAGGCCGTTGATCTCCATTAAGGTCGTGCTGCCCGATTCGAGGCTGAGCGAACCCATGGAGAGCACGCCTGCGCTCGTTCCGGGGCTGAGCCAGCCGCCGCCGCTGACTGCTACCGCACCGCCAATGGTTCCCGAGCCACCCAGCGTGCCATTGTCGGCCACGACAACGGCGGTTTGCCCCAGCGCCCCGGTTACCAGCAGCGTGCCGCGGTTGATGATGGTGGCGCCGGTGTAGTCGCTGGCGCCGGAGAGGGTAAGGGCACCGGTGCCGGTCTTGACCAGTCCGCCATCGCCGCTGATGGCGCCTGCGAAGACGGTCGAAGCGTTATTGCCGCCGACGACAAGTGCCGAGTTGTCCAACAGGACCGAACTACCCGACGAGCTGGCGAGTGACCCGATGTTCTGGCTGACGCCGATCACTTCAAGCCGGGCGCCATCGTCAATGGTGACAGCGGTGCCGGCGGGAAGAATATGCCCCACGCCGAACCATTTCGCATTCAGATAGGCTTCGACCGCGTCGATCTCTGCGGCCGTCAAAATGCGATTGAACGCCAGAAGCTCTCCGATATCGCCCTTGTACGCTCGCCCGTCGTAGTAGCCGCCAACCGCGTTGAACTTCATGGGATCGTCATTCCGGGTCGCGGTGGCCAGATGGAATTCGTCGGCGGCAAACGCGTTGGTCACGACGCCGTTGACGCGGAGCTGGCTGCCGGCCGGGAAGGCGAAATCGTTTCCGTCGCCGGGACTCCGCTGCTGCCAGAAGTTGGTGCCGTTAATCCGCCGAATGCCCTTGTCCGACGCTGTGCCGCCCTCGCCCGTGCCGCCGACGATGCCTTTGCCGCCGGAGCCTTCCTGGACGGCAGGGGCATTGACGACGAAGATCGTGTTGACGTCGGCATGGCTGGTGCTCGAGAAGAGGCGGTCGTCGACGCCATCGAAGCGAATCACCGAGAGCCCGTTCTGGACGTCGGTCCGGTAGGTCGGATGCCTGTCCGTGGTCGTCTGGCCGATCGTGGGCCCGGCGGTGGCGTTCCAAGTGGTCACCAGGTCACCGTGGGCCGGCGCGCCGGCATTGATTTTCGAACCATCAGAAGCGTCGAGCGACCAGCTCAAGCCGTCGGTTACCGGGTTCGCCGCGGGAGGCGCCAACCTCAGGATTCCACCTTGGATGTGAGTGGCGCCGCCGTAGGTACTTGTGCCGCTGAGGGTGAGCGTTCCGCTGCCTTGCTTTGTAACGCCACCCGTGCCACTAATGCGGTTTGCCGCGGTCAGTTCGCCCGATCGGTTGAACACGAGCGCGCCGTTGTTGACGACATCTCCAGGGCCCAACGTGCCGGTAGCGCCTCCTGCGCCAACCTGGAGCGTCCCGGCGGAGATAGTCGTAACGCCGCTGTAGCTGTTGTCCCCGATCAATGTAAGCGTGCCGCCGGCTCGGTTTTGCGTCAAGGCCAGGGTCCCTGTCCCGTCGCTGATCGCGCCGCTAATCGTGGCATTGCCACTCCCCATGCCGGCGAAGGTGAGGGTTTGAGTTCCCGCCGCTCCGCCGGTAATGTTGCCGGTGATTGTTCCCCCCTCGCCGCCAACCATCGTGTCGCCCACCAGGTTGATATTTCCACCGAGGATTCCGCCCAGTCGAATCGCGCCGCGGTTCTCCGTGTTGCCCGTGCCGCTGAGGGTGATTCCCTTGTTGAACGAGACCGCATTGCCGGCCATGACGAACATCGTACTCCCCGAGTCGAGGAGCACGGCGGCGTTGGCACTGACGGGTTGCGTGACCGACCACTTGTTCTGTACGGGAGTTCCGGGGTTGGAAACCCAAATCGTGCCCGTAAACCCGCTGACGTTATTCATGATGGTGTGGCCACCCGTACTGACATGTAGCCGGAGCACACCGGCGCCGGCGATAGTATTCAGAATCTCTCCCGTTGCAGTTGCGTTGAACTGCACGGTGGCGCCGCCGGCCACCTGGACGGCACCCCGGATGCTGCCAGCCGTGCCTACGAGCGTGCCCTGGCTGACGGTCGTGCCGCCGTTGTAGCTGTTGTTGCCGGTCAGAGTCACCGTGCCGGTCCCTTGTTTGGTGAGGCTTCCCGACCCGCTGATGTCGTTGGCCACCACCAGTTCGCCCGAGCGATTGAACACCAGCGCGCCGTTGTTGACCACGTTGCCGGAGCCCAGTGTACCGGTCGGACCTCCGTTGGTTCCCGTGCCAACCTGGACTGTGCCGGCGGGTGCTCGTATAAACTGATGTTGTGCCGTTTGCCGGGCTTTGGTACGATCCCCTTCGGATTTGGAATCCGCCGGAAACACACTTGCATGGAGGGGAT
>JAVEUP010000128.1:0-24171 GCA_034005525.1 Thermoguttaceae bacterium
TTCACCCACGCGCCACCGCCGCTGCCCTCGCGCGGCACTTCCCCGGGCAATTCACCGCCACGCCCGCGCACTCCGGGCTGGGAAGACAAGCTGGAAGCTTATCCCACGCAGGGTGGTGACAAGCAAGCTTGATGCCCCCGGCTTGCCCGGGGGAGACTCACGTTCGCTGCTACACAAGGCGGCGTCCTACTCCTCCTCCCATTGCCCTGCGGTGGCGGCGAAGCCGCCACCGCAGGGCAATGGGGAGTCTTGCGGGCGTCCCGGCTGTAGCGAAAAGCGTAAACATCCCCCGGGCAAGCCGGGGGCATTGCGGCTGTAGCGAAAAGCGTAAACATCCCGCGGGCAAGCCGGGGGCATTGCGGCTGTAGCGAAAAGCGTAACCATCCCCCGGGCAAGCCGGGGGCATTCGCGTGTTCAATTCCCGTCGGCCTTCGTACCAGACGAATGACGCAGTACTTGCCCGAACAGCTTGTCGCTGGGCTTGCCGTCGTCGATGGCCGGTTGGCCGGCAAGCAGCACGTAACGCACGCCGGCAGCGTACTCTTGCGGCTTCTCAAACGTGGCCCGGTCGCGATACGCGGCCGGGTCGAAGACCACGACGTCGGCATGGTAGCCGGGGCGAAGATAACCACGCTGGGGAATCCCGAAGATGTCGGCCGGCAGACCCGTGGCGCTGCGGATGGCCTGCGGCAGTGAGAGGACCTTCTCCCCGATGGCATAGTAGCCGATCTTGCGCGCGAAGGTGCCGAAATTGCGCGGGTGGTGGTGCTCGTTGGGATTCGGCGCACGCGCGGAGCCGTCGGAAGCCGTTGCCACCCAAGGCAGCGTCATCACCCAGCGCACGTCGTCTTCCGACATCGAATGGCTCACGATCTGCGGGTTGTCCTGGGCGATGATCTTCAGCACCAGGTCCACCGTTTCGATCTCTTCTTCGGCGGCAATTACGTCGAGGCTCTTGCCGACATAGGCCGGAAACTTCCTGCTCGCGGCGATCACGATGCTTTCGGTCCGGCCAAGCTGGTCCGCGATGACCCGTCGCACCAGGGCCGCGAACTCCGGGTCGCTTTCCATCCGCTTGATGATTTCGGCCCGCGGGCATCCCTGGATTTCGGTATCGGGTACCGTCGCGTCGGCCAGCGAGAACGAGTTGGCCGTGTAGGGATACTGGTCGGCCGTGATGGCCATTCCCTCGTCGCGGGCTTTTTCGATCATGGCCGCCGCTTTGCGCACGCGGCCCCAGTTGGGAATCTGCATGGATTTGAAGTGCGAAATATGGACCGGCGCGCCGGACCGGCGGCCGATTTCGATGGCCTCCTCGACCGCCGCCAGCAGATGGTCTCCCTCGTCGCGGATATGACTGACGTACAGGCCGCCGCGGTCGGCGACGACCGTGGCCAGGGCGACGAGTTCGTCGGTCTGGGCGTACGAGCTGGGCGCGTAGATGAGCCCGGTGGACATGCCCCAGGCCCCGTCGCGCATCGCCTGATCGACCAGGGCCTTCATGCGTTCGAGTTCCTCGGCCGTTGGTTCGGCGCGCGACGAGCCCAGTACGGCCCGGCGGATCGTGCCATGCCCCACAAGGTGGATGATGTTCGTGCCTGCGCCGTTGGCGTCGATGTCTTCCAGGAACTTCACGACGTCGCGCGAACCGCCGCAGTTGCCGGTACACATGGTCGTGCAGCCTTGGATGAGGTAGTTCAGCGCGGGACGGACACTCGCCTGGGCGAGCGTGCCGTCGGAATGCGTGTGCAGATCGATCAAGCCGGGCGCAACGGCCAGGCCCCGGCAATCGATGGTCCGGCCGATGCTGCCCGGCGCAATCTCGCCCACCGCCACGATCCGCCCATCGCGAACCGCCACGTCGCCGACCACCGGCTCTTCGCCCGAACCGTCGTAGAGCGTACCTCCGCGAAGCAGCAGGTCGGCATCCACCGTTTCAGCCGCCTGCGTTGCGGGTATCGCCAGGCTCAGGCCCAGGACCAAACCGACGAAAAGCGTGCCAATCCGGGTGTATCGAACATGATTACACATCGAAGCGTCTCCTGAGGGTAGAGGGAATGTCTCGCCGGTAAGCGCTCACGGGCCGGTGGCGCAGGCTCTTTTCTCCGCTATATGCGAAGGGGACAGTCCCATTTTCGCGGCCGGACCCGTTGACCCATTGGGCATATTCCGCTGTGTGCCGCGAAAATTGGGACAGTCCCCTGTGAACGGTCACATCTCGCCGTATAGATATCATGGCTGCCGTTCGACCCGGGCGTTCTCGGCAACATAACGATAGCAGTGCAGCCAACCGTTTGCCACATACCACACGTCCGTGCGCCGGGCCAGGTGCTCAAGGTGTTGGACGAGGCTCGATCCCTGGACGCCTTCGATGGGCGGGCGCACGTCGTGGATCACGCTGTTCTGGTAGCGGTCCGGGTGCCACATCGCGTAGAAGATCTGCCCTGCACGATGCACCTCGTCGAAGGCCGCGTTGAGGGCCTCGACGTCTTCGCGGTAGTAGCGGCCGGCCGGCTGGCGGCGCTGGAACACCGCGTCGTAGGCCTTGTAGCTCAGCCCGCCAACACCGTAGAACCCGTGCTCGGTGTTCCACGAGGCATAGTCGACGCTCGTCGGATTGTCGCGGGAGTTATAGCCCCGAACGAGAACGAATTGCCCCGCGCTGGTGGCCAGTACGGAATCGTCGTAGTAGCCGCAGGTCAAAATGTGCTCGAAAATGTGTTGCCCCCAGGGGATATTCCGCAACCGGGCGAGAAGCTCGTCGCGGCAGCCGAGAATCTCGTTGCGGTAGCCGCGCACCAGGTAGGCCGAGGCCTTGCACGGGTGCGTCTGGGCATGGACCGCAGGCTCCCAACTCCGATCGCCCCGATCGAGTTCGGCCTGGAGTGTTTCCCAGAAGGCATCACCGCCTGCACCCCGCGTGTTGATGGCGATCGACACGGGCAGGTCATACGAACGGCACACGGCCAGGGCCGCCTGGTAGTTGTCCGACTGATCGTCGTCGGCGCCTTTCCAGGGGGCGCCGGGATTGGTCTTCGCCCGAAAGCCCCAATTGTCGATCGAAAGCGAGCAGGCGGCCTTTCGCCCGTCGTAATAGCGGGCGATTTCGACGAACTCGACCTGCTTGGCTCCGGAGAACGTCAAGTAGATCGTCGGGAGCGACTTGAAGCCAGCCGACACATAGGCCCTCCTTGTTTCCGGGTCGACGCGAAAGCCCTCGGCGCCGTTCAGCGACTCGCCGGGCGGCTTCGGTGCAAGCGGCGTCCAGAAGTCGCCCAACCCATCGCGGCGGCTGGCCGTCAACTCCTGCACCTCGCCAGAAAGTTGGAATACGTAGGTCGCCGGATAACGCCATCCGAACTGGCGCCACGAGTCGCGGTCGATCGAGATGCGGAAGACCGGGTTGGCCGCCTGGCCGGCACCGGTGGGCGCCAAGGCCGCAAGGCAAAGGATTGTCGCCGCCAGTCGAGGCATGGTTCGGACCTTTCTGTTCTAAGGGCACGAGGCGGAAAACGACACTGAGCGTATACGTTTTCGTGGCAGATGTCAAGGATTTCGGGGGGATGGACTGACCTGTTGCACATCGCGCGGCGGAAGGTAACAATGGTGGGGTGTGGGCGCCTGTCGTTATCCACAAGTTTGACTCGTACAGAGGGCCACCTGCGGGCTTGTCCCGCGGGAGCGGTGGTCAGTCAGCTAAACAAGCACGATGCCCTTGGATGTTTCCCGTGCCCGCTGCCGCCTCCGGCGGCAGCGGGCACGGGAAATCGGGAATTCGGGGCACCGTGTAGCCGACTGACCACCGCTCCAGGCCGGACAAGCCGGCCGGTGGCGCCCGCAACTTGTGTATAACGACGAGGCGTCCGGCGGCACGGTCCCCCGGATTCCGGGCTGGTCCCAGCCCGGCGCAACAGCCAAGGAGAAATCGAACATGCCAACAACCAAAACAACGCGGCGCAAGTTCCTCAGTTCGGCGGTTCGGGCCGGCGCGGCCCTGGCCCTGCCCGCCGCTATTCCCGCTGCCGTGCTCGGCAAGAACGGGGCGGTCGTTCCCAGCGAGCAAATCCTGGTCGGAGGAATCGGCATCCGGGGCCGGGGCATGGGCGACCTCCATTGGATCATGCGCAACCCGGACGTACGGGTTCTGGCCATTTGCGACCTCCAGAAGAAACAGCGCGAAATCGTCAAGGAGGTCGTGAACAAACAGTACGACACCCAGGACTGCAAGATGTACCCGGAAATCCGCGCCTTCCTGGCCGAGCGGCCTGACCTGGATGCCGTGCTGATTGCCACCGGCGACCGCTGGCACGCGACGGCGTCGATCCTGGCGATGCGGGCAGGCAAGGATGTTTACACGGAGAAGCCGTCCTCGATGACCATTGCCGAGGGCCGCGCCGTGGTCGAGACGGCCCGGCGCTTCGGCCGCGTCTATCAGACGGGCACGCAGCGGCTCAGCGAGCCGAACCACATCTTTGCCATCGAAATGGCCCGCAGCGGCCGGCTGGGCAAGGTCCACACCGCCTACGCCCACATTGCCCCCTGGCAAGCGGCCGAGATGCGCCACGACTGGCTGCCGGCCGTCCCCGAGCCGCCCAAGGACGAGGTGGACTGGGACGCCTGGCTCGGCCCGTGCCCCTGGCGGCCGTACAATCCCAGCTACGTTTCCGGCGGATGGCGCGGCCATTATGACTTCCATACAAGCTGCATCGGCGAGTGGGGCGCGCACACCTTTGCGCAGGCCCAGGCCGGACTGGATTGTGGTGAGACCTCGCCGGTCGAGTATGAATACGTGGCCAACGATTCGGGCGACGGCATGGTCACCCACTTCGCCAACGGTACGAAGCTGATTCTCTCGCGCGGCAACACGTACTGGCGCGGCTCGTGCGGCGAGCGGTTCGACGGCACCGAAGGCTGGGCCGCCGCTGCCGACGGCTACGCCAGGCCCGAGGTCTCCTCGCCCGCCCTGCTGGGCGAGTTCAACAAGGTCATCAGCGAGTACGTGAACCGCACGGGCAGGGCGCTGGACCACATGCGGAACTTCCTCGATTGCGTGAAGAGCCGCGAATCGACCGTCGCCAATCCGAGCGTGATGCACCACTCGATGAGCACGGTCCATGCCGCCAACATTTGCATGTGGCTGAAGCGAAACCTCAAGTACGACCCGGTCGCCGAGGAGTTCGTCGGCGACGACGAAGCCAACCGCCTGCGCTCGCGTGCCGTGCGCCAGCCGTACACGTATTGAGAACGGGGAGGGCGATACGGCATCGGCAACGGCCGTGGCCTGCGATGCCGGATCGGCATGCGCCCGGCCTCGCGGCACCGGTTCTCGGCGACTCAACACAAAGACACCCGCCCCCTCCAACGAGGATTCGGTTCGATGCGAACAGACTCGACGAGCTTCCTCCTGGCAGCCGCGCTGCTGGCCGCCCATGCTGCAACGTGCCTCGCCGACGCGACGGCGCAGGTTGCGCTAACCCTGTCGCGCGACGGCAAGCCGGCGGCAACCATTGTGACCGCCCAACAGCCGACGCGAGCAGCCCGGTTTGCCGCCTGCGAGCTGCAATGGCATCTGAAGCAGATCACCGGCGGCGACTTCCGCGTCGCCGAGGACGGTCAACCGGTCGACGGACTGGCCATCCTCGTCGGCGACAGCCGGCGGGTGCAGGCGATGGGCATCGAGCCGGAACAATTTGCGAAGCAAGAGTACCTGATCCGCTTCACTCCCGACGCACTGCTGCTGGTCGGACGCGACAAGGACGACCGCGGCGCTGTGCAATACACTCACACGCCGGACCAGCAGGCGCTCGATACGTGGCCGAGCATCTGGGACGAGCAAGGCACCCTGTACGCGGTCTACGACTTCCTCGAGCGCTACTGCAATGTCCGGTGGTTCAATCCAACCGAGTTCGGAACCGATTGCCCGCCGCAGGCGACCCTGACGGTTACCGGCGGCTCGCTGCGGCGGTCGCCCTTCATGAAGTATCGTTTCGCTGCGTATCCGTCCAGCGAGGGGTACGACCGGTACACCGGGCTATGGCCGTCGGGAAGCGACGGGCAGAAGACGTGGGAGGCCGCCGCGTATCCTCAGCTGCACGAGCATTTCGAGGGCCACAAGCACCTGCTGGCCAAGCGCGGCTGGAATACGCTCTTCCGCATGCGGCATCGAGAAGGCGGCGAAACGTGCCCCGGCAACCACTCGCTCTACGGCTACTACCGCCGATTCTGGGAAGAGGAGAAGGGCCAGGAGCACCTGTTCGAGGGCAAACGGGCCGATTGGTTCGCCCAAGGATACGAAGGCCGGCCGCCGCAAATGTGCTATTCGGCTCGGGGACTGGTCGAGCAGGTGGCCAAAGACGCATGCGAGTTCTTTGAAACGGGCAAGAGCTACCCCGGAGCCCAGGCAGGCGGCGACTGTTTCTGCGTCGAGCCGATGGACAATGCGCAGTTCTGCAAGTGCGACCGTTGCCGGCAATGGCTCACCGAGCGGGACGCCGACAGCCCGATGTTTACCAACGGCCGCCATAGCGATTACTTCTTCCAGTTCGTCAACGAGGTGGCCAAGATCGTGGGGAAGAAGCACCCCGACAAGCACATCGTCTGCCTCGCATACATGACCCACGGCGCGCCTCCGGAGCGGTTCCGGCTCGAACCGAACGTGTTGGTCCAGTACTGCTTCGCCTGCAACCGGCTCAACTACGACCGCGTTTCGTACGAGCACGAAATCGACCTTCTCAAGCAGTGGCGGCATGAGTACCCCGGGCGAACGCTCTACCTGTGGCTCTATTACACCTTTCCCGTGGAGGTGGCCAACAATGGCAAGTTCCATTGCTTCCCCGGCTTCTTTGCCCAGGCCATTGGCGAGCAGTTCGACCTGTTCCGGAAGTATGACTATCGCGGCGCTTTCCACTGCGGCTACGGCCAGGACGTGGAGGCCTATCTCACCTACCGGCTGATGGACGACCCCGCGCTGAACGTGAACGCACTGCTGGACGAGTACTTCACGCGACTGTACGGCCCGGCGGCGGAGCCGATGCGCGGGTTCTACCAAGCCGTGGAGCGGGCGTATGCCGACCCGGCCAACTACCCCGAGCCGATTGCGGCGGGCAAGTTGGAAGGCCATCATCACCAGACCGAGGAGATGGCCTGGGGATACCTGGGCAACGCCAAGCGAATGGCCGCGCTCGCCCAGTGGATGGACAAGGCGAAGGCAGCCGCGCAAACGCCTCAGCAGAGGCAGCGAGTCGCCCTGTTCGAGCTGGGCACGTGGGATTACATGAAAGCTGGAAGGCAACGGTACCTGGAACACGCCAAAACCCGGTTCGGCGGTAGCGGCGCGGTTCTGCGCATCCCCTTCGCGGCCCGGACCGCCATGCTGGGTGACGCGGCGAAGATCGACCCGGCCGAAGCCCTCTCGCTTACCCAGTGGCGGTCGCCCATCGCCGAACCGACCAGGCGGAAACTGACGGCCCGCCTGATCCATGACGGGCGGAATCTCTACGTGCGACTGGAAGAACAAGGGGATGCGAGCAGCATCAAATGCGTTGACGACGTCGTCGCGGGAGACTACTGGCAGGTGCTGTTCGCCAGCCAACCCGGCGCGCCGGTACATTGCCTTCTAGTGAACGCCGCCGGCAAGCTGCTGCTGGACGGGCGGCCGCTCGACGCTCCAGTGGCGACAGAGGCCTTGCCGAACGCCTCGGTGATACGCTTTGCACTGCCCCTCGAGCAACTCAGTGCGGCGCCGGGCGGGACGATCTACATGAACGTCATCCGCAGGTCCGGACTGTCGGATGACCAACCGATGTGGTCGCCCAGTTTCGGAGCGTTCGACGATCCGGCAGCGCTTCGCAAGCTGGTGCTCGATACGCCGGCCACGATTCCAGAAAGCCTGCCTTCCGGCGCCGAGTTCGATCAACTCGAGGCGCGAGGACTGGTGGCACGGTGGAAACTGGACGAGGGAAAGGGCACCACCGTACAGTCATCCGTCGGCGGTCTTACCGGAGAGCTGGTCAATGGCGCCGAGTGGGACGCGCCCGGCGAGCGCGCCGTCGTACGCCTGCACGACAGGCGCCGGCAATACATTGATTTTGGCAGTGCGCAGGCCCTGGATCTCACCGGCTCGTTGACCCTCATGGCATGGGTGAAGTACGAGCCGACCGACGTCTGGTACCCGGCGCTGGTGGGAAAGGGCTACGAGCTTACGGGCGCCTACGGGATGCACCTTCGGCCCGGCGGCACGGTCTGGTTCGAGCTGGACGCGCCGGACGGCACGCGGCATATTCACAACCCCACCGACCTGTGTTTGGCGCCGGGACAATGGTGCCACGTAGCCGCCACGTACGACGGCGCGGCGATGCGCGTGTACATCAACGGGCGCGAGGCCGGCACAAGCAAGCCGGTTGCCACCGCCATCCGGGTTACCCGCGAGCCGCTACGGTTCGGCTGGCTGGGGTCGTACGGCCATTTCAATGGATGTGTTCGAGACGTGAGTGTGTACAACCGGGCCATGACCGGCGCGGAGGTTTTCGCCCATTACCTGACTCGTTGATCGAGCGGCAAGAAGACCAGCGGGAGGGTTAACCCACGAGTTGCCTTTGAAGGAGGATGAACATGATCTGTCAAGCAAAAGCCATCGTGACGGCGCTGGTCCTTGCGGCCGTCGGAATACTACCGGGAGTCGCCTGCGCTGAAGGTGCGAAGCCGGATGCCGGGAAGGTCTTCCGGGCCGGCGCCTTTGCCATGGACATTACGCCAGCGGAACTGCCGGTGATCGTCAGCGGCAGTTCGTTGGAAAAGGGTGCCAGGGAAGTGGTGGACCCGTTGCACGCCCGGTGCCTGGTACTGGACGACGGCACGGCGCAAATCGCCATCGTCGTAGTTGACATTCTGCTGATTCCCCGCCCGATGATGGACCAGATCAAGCAGGCGGCGCACGAGAAGACGGGCATTCCCGCCGACCGGATGCTGATTTCCGCAACGCACACGCACACCGCTCCCTGCGTCTGGGGCGTGCTGGGCACCGATTGCGACGAGGCGTACGCGGCGTTCCTGCCGGGAAAGATCGTCGAGGGGATCGAGCGGGCGCACAAGAACCTGGCGCCGGCACGGATCGGCTGGGCCATGAGCAAGGACCCGACGAACGTCTTCTGCCGCCGCTTCCTGATGAAGCCCGGCACCGCCCGGACCAATCCTCATACCGGCAAGCAGGACGATCAGGCGCAGATGAATCCCGGCTATGAGAACCCGAACGCGATCAAGCCCACCGGGCCCGCCGATCCGGACGTTGCGGTCCTCTCGATCCAGACGCGCGACGGCCGGCCGCTGGCGCTGGTATCGAACTACTCGACGCACTACGCCGGCTCCAAGCCGATCTCGGCCGATTATTTCGCCGTGTTCTGTGCAGAGATCGAGAAAAGGATCGGCGCCGAGAACCTCGACCCGCCGTTTGTGGCCATGCTTTCCAACGGGACCAGCGGCGACGCCAACTGCCACGACTTCACCAGGCCCCGCCGCGAGTTCGACCGATTCACCGTCGGCCGCGACGTAGCCGACGCCGCGTTCGAGGCTTACAAGACGATCCAGTATTACGACTGGGTTCCGCTGGTGATGGAAGAAGCCCGCTTGACGCTCAAAGTGCGCAAGCCGACGGCCGAAGAGGTCGCCGAGGCCAGGCCGGTGGTCGACTCGCTCCCCGACGGCAAGCCGCGCAACTGGCCGGAAATCTATGCCCGCGAGACCATCATCCTGGACCAGTGGCCCGATACCCGGGAAATCAAGCTCCAGGCCATCCGCATTGGCCAGTTGGGCATTACGACCATGCCCAACGAGGTGTACGGCAGCACGGGCCTGTGGCTGAAGGCCGAAAGCCCGCTGAAGCCCACCTTCAACGTCTCGCTGGCCAACGGCTACGCCGGGTACCTGCCGCCGCCCGATCAGCACAAGCTGGGCGGTTACACGACCTGGCGCGCCCGGTCCAGTTGCCTGGAGGAGGACGCGGAGCCGAAAATCGTCGCGCAGCTCCTCGAGTTGCTCGGCACGGTAGCCAAGCGCCGGGGTGATGAATCATTGGTACCGTCGCCCTAAGCCGCCCAGTGTGGCGTTGCCACGTACCTGCGGACCATGTCGGCGGGAAGCGTTGAGCCCGGATTCTTCACGATAGGCAGGTTGGGTCAAACAAGCCACTTCCTTGGCGGGCCATCGGTCGCTACTGCCGGCGTGCATCCAGGCAGCGGGCTGTAAATTACCCCGGGCGCGGTTTGCGCAGGCCCACCAAGAACTTACGCGACCTTGTCCCACCCTACGTGAACAATCCGCGCTTATCGCTTCTTTGCCACTGGGCCTTGACATAAACCTCCGTTTGGGCCAATCTTCATGGTTTGTGAAAATCTGAACCATGGCTGACCTACTCCCGGAGCAAGTTGTTTATGGCCCAGGCGAGTGACATCTCCACTGGCGTACCTGACCCGCAAGAGCTTTGCTTTCACCAACTCATTCACGATAAGGTCGTCGGTTGGTTGAGGAGCGAGGGTCGTGTCGGTATCGGTCGGATCGACTACGACACGTCTCTGTTCGAGTTAGGAGTGGATTCACTCGGCGCCGGCTCGATTGCGTGTGAACTGGAGGAGGAAATCGGCAGGACGCTTAACCCGGAGGTCGTCTACGAATTGGAGACGATCAACGAGTTGGCGGAGTACCTGGCGAGCCTGCCGCCGCGACGGTTGTCGAAGTCGGACGAGAGCCCGGTGCCAGCCGAGCCGCTCGACTTGGTGGAGGCGCCTGCCGCGACGAGTTCCGGCAATGGTGAGCCGGACGGCCTGCTCGCACATTACTCAAGGATGAACCGCCGGGTCAATTCGCTCAAGCAGCGCGGCCTGTACTTCTTCGAGCCCGAAATCTCGAAGCACGACGGGGCCTGGGTGGTTGCCGGCGGCCAACGGATGTTGATGCTTGGGTCGTACGAGTACCTCGGGTTGCTGGGGCATCCGCATCTGAAGGCCACGGCCATCGCGGCGATCGACGAGTTCGGCACGGGGCACCACGGCGTCCGGCTGCTAGCAGGCACGACCACCGTGCACCGGAAGCTTGAAGCACGGCTTGCGGCGTTCATGCAAGCGGAAGATGCCGTCGTCTTCAGTAGCGGCTACGTTACCAATCTGACGGCCATCTCGACGCTGGTCGGCCGTGGCGAGTGCGTGATCGGCGACCAGTGGAATCACGCCAGCATCGTCGACGGCTGCCGCATGTCCGGCGCCGAGTTCCGTGAGTTCAAACACAACGACATGGACTCGCTGGAGGAGGAACTGGCCAAGACCGACGGCCGTCGCACGCTGGTCGTGGTCGACGCCGTGTTCAGCATGGACGGCGACATTATCGACCTGCCCGTCGTCGTCGAACTGTGCTGCAAGTACAACGCCCTGCTGATGGTCGATGAAGCACACAGCGTGGGGGTGCTGGGGAAGACCGGGCGGGGAATCCAGGAGCACTTCGGTCTCGGGCCGGACGCCATCGATGTCAAGATGGGAACCCTCTCGAAGACCTTGGCCGGATGTGGCGGGTTCATCGCCGCCCGCGAGGAGATCACCACCTACCTTCGGCATCATGCCCGGGGTTACATCTTCAGCGGGGCGCTGCCCGCCGGCCAGGCGAGTGTGGCCATTGCCGCGCTGGAGGTCCTGGATCGCGAGCCCGAGTTGGTCCAACGCTTGCGCGAGAACGTCGCCCACTACCTCGCCGGGCTGCGTTCGCTCGGGTTCGACACGGCCAAGAGCGTGACCCCGATCGTGCCCGTGATGACCCGAACCGACGAGATCACGCTCGAGATGACCCGGCTTTGCCGCTCGGAGGGACTGCTCGTGATCCCGGTGTGCTACCCGGCGGTGCCCCTCGACGCCCCGCGGTTACGAACGTGCGTTTCGGCAATTCACAGCCGTGAAGACATCGACTTCGCCCTGGGCGTTCTCGCCCGCGCCGGCCGGCAGACCAGGTTGATTGCCTGACGCAGAGCCGGGAGGCCATGCAGGGGCCCGATTTCCAGGTCGGTCCGACGAGCCATGGTCTGTGCCCCGCTCATACTGCCCCGCGACCGGCTAGCCCGGAGCCGACCATCCTGGATTCCGGGTTGACGATACGCTAATATGGGAAACAACCCGCACGGCTCGGATACAGCCGGGACGAGGTCGCCGGCCCGGCCTTTCGCCTGCCGAGCCTCGCGTGCGGCGAGGCATTGTGAGCTTTCCAACCCAAACACACGGGAGATCTTCCATGCGTGACACTGCCAAACATGCCCCATCACGTCGCGAGTTCTTGAAGCACACCGGCCGGGTAACCGCGGCCACAACGCTGGCCGGCATGGCCGTTCCGCACGTGCATGCCGCCGAGGACAACACGCTGCAGGTGGCCCTGGTCGGCTGTGGCGGCCGTGGGACCGGCGCGGCTGCCGACGCCCTTTCGGTAACGCGCGGGCCGGTCAAGCTGGTGGCCATGGCCGATGTGTTCGAGGACCGGGTCAAGGGCAGCTTCAATAACCTGAAAGGGCGGTTCGGCGACAGAGTAGACGCGCCCGAAGACCGGCAATTTAGCGGCTTCGACGCCTACAAGAAAGCCATGGATTGCCTGAAGCCCGGCGGCATCGCCATCTTCGCCTCGCCGCCGGCCTTCCGCTGGGCGCACTTCGCCTGCGCCGTCGAAAAGGGCCTCCATGTGTTCATGGAGAAGCCGCTGACGGCCGACGGGCCGACCTCGCGCCGGATGCTCGATCTCGGCAAGAAGGCCGCCGAGAAGAACCTCAAGGTGGGCGTGGGCCTCATGTCGCGCCATGCCCGGAACCTCCAGCAACTCAACCAGCGCGTTCGCGATGGTGAGATCGGCGACCTGATCACCATGCGTGCTTACCGGATGCACGGCCCGATCGGATCGGCATTCACGGAGAAGTGGCCGGGCAGCCCAAGCGAACTGCTCTGGCAAATCCGGCGATTCCACGCCTTTATCTGGGCAAGCGGCGGGTGCTACAACGACTTCTATATCCACGTGATCGACCATTGCTGCTGGATGAAGGATGCCTGGCCGGTCAAGGCGCAAGCGCTGGGCGGGCGGCATTACCGCGGAGAGTGGGTCGATCAGAACTTCGACTCCTATGCCGTGGAGTACACCTTTGCCGACGGCGCCAAGCTGTTCTTGAACGGGCGGTGCATGCCGGGTGCCCACACGAACTTCTCCAGTGCGCTGCACGGGAGCAAGGGCTGCGCGGTCGGTTCACGTTCGGGCGACTGTGGGGCGCCCTCCAGCACGTACGAAGGCCAAGACTTCGACAAGGCCAGGCAAATCTGGCAGTCGGAAATACCGGCCGGCGAGACCAATCCCTATCAGAACGAGTGGAACGATTTGGTCGGTGCCATTCGCGACGACAAGCCGTACAGCGAGGTCGAGCACGGCGTGATGGCCAGCGTGGTCAGCTCGCTGGGGCGCAAGGCGGCTCACACGGCCAAGGAAATAACGCTGGACGAGATGCTCAATAGCCCCGACGAGTACGCGCCCGGCCTGGACCAGTGGACGGCCGATTCGCCCGCCCCCGTGCAGGCCGACGCCGACGGCAAGTACCCCGTTCCGATGCCGGGCATTATTACCGACCGCGAGTATTGAGTTCCGGCTTATTCGTCCCTGCACGGTGACGCTAATCCGAGCCCGTGCTTTGTCGAGCTTGAACTGTTGGGCTCCCCGCAAACGTAGCGCAACCTTCCAGGTTGCGATGCCGGGCTCAAATGCCTCGGCAAGCAGGGTGCTGGGGGCGCGCTCAGAGATAACTTGAACAGATTGCAGTAGGCACACGCCGTTTGCCGACATTCGCGAACGGCGCACGGCGTGTGCCTGCTACACTGCGATTGACCACCCTATTTGTGAGCGCTCCCTTACCCCACGTTTCAAGTTTGACAAAGCACTAGACCTTGGTTCCATACGGCGCCCGCTGCTTGCGCGACATCAGGCCGTTGGCTTCGTCGTCGTCGAGGAACCGGTATCGGGCGGGGTCGAACTTGACCGTGCGGTCCAGCAGCATGGCGATGTTGGCCATGTGGCATGCATCGACCGAGCGGCAATGGGTCCACACGTCGGAAATGGGCTTCTCGCGGGTCTTCATGCAGTGGAAGAAGTTGGCCATGTGCCCGGAAAGCGGCATGTCGCGGTATAGGGCGCGCACCTGCTCGTCGAGCCATTCCTTCTGCTTGGGGTCCTTTTCGATCTCTTCGACCGGCGTGCCGGTGAGCCCGCCGCGGTTGACGCGAATCCGGCCCTTCTCGCCGGAAATGATCAACTCGTTGGGGCCGCTGAACAGGGTCACTTCGTTGCCGTTGGGCAGTTTCATATCGACCCGGAACTTGTTGGCCACGTTGTAGCTGACCGGCAGATCGGCGAAGGGCTTGCGGCCCAGCAGGGTATCGCGCATGAGTTCGCGGCCGAGCGGGAAGTTGCATTCGCCCTCGACGGGCGACGCCTCGACCACGCCGGTTTCCTCGCCGCCCAGCGCCCACAAGGCGATGTCGGTGTGATGGACGCCCCAGTCGGTCACCTGGCCGCCGGAGTACTCAAGCCACCAGCGGAAGTTCCACCCGATGCGGTTCGGGCAGAAGGGCACCATGGGCGCCTGGCCCAGCCACAGGTCCCAGTCGAGTTCCTGCGGCGGGTCCTCGGTCGGGAACGGGCCGCCGCTGGTGGCGCCGCCCACTGAACTGAGTGCGTGCAGCTTGCTGCCGAGCCGGCCGCTGCGGGAAATGACAATGGCCTTGAGGAAGACCAGATCGTTCTCGCTCCGCTGCTGCGTGCCCACCTGGAAGACTCGGCCCGTCTCCTTCGTTGCCTTCATGATCTGCCCGCTCTCTTCCATGGTGAGCGTGAGCGGCTTCTCGCAGTAAACGTCCTTGCCGGCCTTCATGGCGTCGATGGCGATTCGCGTGTGCCAGTGATCGGGCGTGCCGCAGGTGATGGCGTCGATGTCCTTGCGATCGAGCAGCTTGCGATAGTCCTTGTGGACCTCGCACTTGCCCTGGTAGCGTTCGGCGAACTTGTTGGCGTTGCCCAGGTGGACGTCGGCACAGGCGACCATATTGCCCAGGCTGCCCGCCTGATGGCCGACGCCCGACCCCCGGCCGCCGACGCCGATTGCCGCGATATTGAACTTGTCATTTGCACTGTCCGCCGCGGCCTGCCGGCTGCTGAAGAAGTAGGGCGTGGCTGCGGCGACGGCGGCGGTGGTCTTCAGAAAACTGCGGCGGGTTGTCTTTGCCGTATGCATGGCGTATGCCTCCAAGGGTGGGGACTCGTCTGCCCGGCGGCAGCACCGGGAAGCGATGGGTAGGTCACCATTGTAACAGAACGTGCTCGGCTGCAACACTTCAAGAGGCGTATCGGGTGTGTGGCAGGATTGTCTGGTAAGGCGGCGCAGGACAATAGCCTGTCGTTGCGTGGGATAGGCTTCCAGCCTGTCTTTTCAGCCGACAGGCTGGAAGCCTATCCCACGTTTTGCACTGCCTAATTCTGCGTGCGTTGCCCCCGGCCTGGTCGGCGCCGGAGGAGCAAGCCTGGAATGGCCAAGATCAGAAGCCCGAGCGACGAAGGCTCAGGCACATCGATATGGAGCGAGTCGAATGCGAACGTCCAGTAGCTGCCGCCCTGGGAGTGGCCGCCGAAGTGCAGCCAGTCATGCACGCCCGTGCCACCGTTGCGGAAGGTCATGCCGTAGGCCGTGAAACTCTCATCGTCGGTCGAGATGGTGGCGTTGTAGGTGCCGGTCTCGGGGAACAACTCCACGTCGAACGTGTAGACGATGCCGGGCTCGAGGCCGATGTCCGTCGGCACCATGTTGTCGATGTCGTAGCTGCTGTTGAAGCTGCCACTCTTCTTGCTATCGAAGAACCACCACTCGTTGACCGGAACCGTGTAGTTGCCTTGGCCCGGCGTGAAACTGATCAGCCAGGAGAGGGTGGCGTCGGTGCCGCTCTTGGCCGCGCTATTGCCGAAGAAGTGGATTCGATCGTTGAACGTGGTCATTTGAGAAATATCGCCGTCGAATCGCCATTGCCAGGTGATGTGGTGGTGGCTGGCGGGATCCAGGCGACCGTATTCCTGGTATCGGCGGCGGATGCCGTGGTCTGTGCTGTTCGATCCCCATACGGTCACATAGGGATCGTCAGGGTCTTCGAGCGGATTGGCCGTGGTTGCGTTCACTCGTGTGCCGGCACTGGTGGTCTCCCAGGGCGTGGCCCAGCCCTTGCCAGCCATGCCGGGATAGCCGTCCACGTCAAGGCTGGAGTTGACGCCGTCGAAGTCGGCCACGATGCCCGCCCGGTTGCGCTGGGCCACGCGCCCCAGCATAATCGTGTCGGCAGCTACGAGAGCCGACCCGCTCGGGATGATTTCGAGTTTGCTCGACGCGTCGAACTGAAACGCGCCGAGCGACCGGAAGCCGGACCAGATCACATCCGATCCCGTTACGGTGGCGCCCGAGGCATCCTGCCGCTGGTTCACGGTAATGTTGGTCGTCCCGCCGGCATGGGTGACGCGATAGGTCACGTTCTGATCACGCGTGCTGGTGGCCACCCAGGACACCTCCAGATCCTTCGCCTGGGAATCGCCGAGGGCGGCGCCCAGATCGTAGGTGAAGGTGTCGGTCGGTGTCGAGGATGCGGTAGTGTGGTAGCCGTAGCTGTATTCGCCGAGTTTGTTTGTGTACTGGTTCCAGTTTAAGTTGTAGCCCGTCCCGGTTGTCAACGTGCTGATGTCGTCGATGATCAGGTTGGTCGAGATCACGACCACGTCGGCCGAAATACGGTCGCCGGGGGGCGTTTCCGTGCCGTCGGTGTAGACGATCGTTGAACTCGGACCCAGCAGAATCGGTTGCTGGGCCACGGCCGACGCGATGGGAAAGAACCCGCTGCCGGTGAAGTCCGACCCGGCCGACCCGTCGGCACGCTTCTGGTGGTTGACCGGGTACGCCACGACACTGCCGCCCGGGCCGGTGACGGTGATCGTGCCGTCCTGCGTGCGCGACGCCGGGTTGGCCGGTGGACTCCAGCCGGCATAGACGTAGTATTCCGCAGTCGGGATGCCCTGGAACGTAAAGGTGCCAGTGGCATCGCCGCTGCTGCTGCTGCTGTACGTGTAGTCATTGCCGTACGCGGGGTGGGTATCTTTGTATGCATGCGACCACCCGGAACTGGTTACGAACGTACTGCCGTCAGCATTGGTCTGGCCGCCGTCGTTGATCTAGTAGATCGCCGCGTGAGCCGCGGAACCCAGGCACATCGCGATAACCATGGCAGAAGACAAGAGAAACCTGTACGCGCACATGGGTCCGCTCCCTTAGCGTGTGTTTGGGCGCTCACGACACCGTTCGGCAGGAATGCTCCTTTTGGTCTGCCGGAATCGACAAACCCCGGTCTGGTCGCATCGCCACCCGTACGGAACGAGAAAATCACAAGGACTGTTGCCAAATCGGGAAAGCCGTCGGCGGGAACGAGGCAACCGCAACGACGACTCTGCCGATATCGCTAACTCTAACATCTATTGTATTCGGAGATGCTCGCCGGTCAATAGCCGGTACGCGGCCGACTTTTCAGTGGCCGGATGCCACTGGGCATAACCGTTGGCGCCCCTGGCGAGCCGGTCATATCCCGGCCCCGGGAGGGTCCCCTCCGTTTCCGTCGTGGTGCTGTCACGACGCGATCGCTGGTCGGCGGGGCAGTCGCCTCTGCTGCAAACCGAGCCGGCCGCCTGTCGGCATTGACACACGCTTAACACTGGCTCTTCCGTTTCTGGGTTCAGATTAGTGGTGACGAGGCGTAGGGTGGGTGGTTCCGGATGTCTCAGCATCCGGGTTCACCCACGCGTCAGGGAATCCTGCACCCAGAGACGGAAGAGCCTTAACACTTTGCGGGGGCGGGAGGATTGTGGTAGGCTTAGGCACGGGCACGCAGGTCCCGACGGTACCTTGCTGAAGCAACTTGTCGCGCGACGTTGCGAGGGAGCAGGCAGGCAAGGATCGTCCAGGATGACGACAACCGTCAAGGATTCCTGCGACGACCGAGAACGTGTTTCCGAAACTTACAGCATGACCGGAGAGCCACAAGAATGAGACACACACACGTCCGAAAAGCCGTTTTGTCCGCGGTAACGACCGCCGTTTGCTTGACGGCAGTGCTGATCGGCGCGCCCAGTGCGGCAGCGCAAGGGCCAGCGCCCCGGGAAGGCGTCGAGTTCGACGGTCAGAGTGCCGCGGCCGTGGTCGAGGACGGCCGGCTGTTCGATTTCGACGCGTTCTCGCTTGCCGTCTGGGTGAACATGCGGAATACCGAGCGGTCGCAAGTATTCATCAATCGCGGCGCGGCGGGCGGGCTGTTCACCTTCTACCTGCTCAACGACAACGTGCGGATGCTCGTCGAGTACTCCGACGGAGATTACACGCACGCCAACGCACCCGTCCCGCCTGCCGGCCAGTGGCATCACTACCTGGGCACCTACGATGGCGAGGAAATCCGGCTGTTCATCGATGGCAAGCTGGTTGGCACGGCGCGCGCCCCGGGCCGCATCGCCAAGAGCAGCGTGCCGCTGTACCTGGGCGCCCTGGGGCCGGGCGCCCGCGTGCTGGACGGCCATTTGGACGACGTGCGCATCTGGAACCGGGCCCTCACTGCCGACGAGGCCGCCGCGGTGGCCGGCGGCAAGACGGACGGAACGCCGGCGGACGGTCTGATCGCCCACTGGCGCAAAGAGGGCCTCGACGGCACCACGTGGGCAGGTGCGTTCGCCGCGGCGCCCGAGGCGGTCTACCGCGACGGGAGCCACCCGTTGATCGCCTCCGAGAAGGACGATGGCTACCGCGGCATCTGGTTCACGCTCGGGCAGTTCCGCGAACACGGCGACAAATACTCCGGCGGCCTGGGAACCTATACGGCCAACCACGTGCCCATCGCCATCTACTCGCCCGAGGCCGAGAAGACCTTCTTTGTGTACGGAGCCGGGCGCGGCGGCACGCGGTATCTGCTGTGCATGGCCTCCCATTACGACCACCGCAAGGGAATTGTTCCGCACCCCACCATCGTTCACGACAAGCAGGGCGTCGACGACCCGCACGACAACCCCAGCATCGCCTTGGACGAGCACGGGCACATTTGGGTGTTCATCAGCGGGCGTGGACGCAGCCGGCCGGGGTTCGTCTACCGTAGCGTGAAACCCCACTGCACCGATTCGTTCGAGCGCGTGTACCAGGGCGAGTTCACCTACCCGCAGGCTTGGTGGGTGAAAGGAAAGGGATTCTTCCATCTGAACACCAAATATACGCGAGGCCGGGAACTGTACTTCGAGTCGAGCGAAGACGGCCGGACGTGGAGCGAGCCGGTGAAGCTGGCCGGCATGCGGGGCCATTACCAGGTGAGCAACCAGTGTGGCGAGCGGATCATCACCAGTTTCATGATGCACCCCGACGGCAGCGTCGACCGGCGGACGAACCTCTACTATGCCGAAACTCGCGACATGGGCTGCACCTGGCGCACTGCCGACGGCAAGCCGCTCGAGTTGCCGTTGGAGGACCCGCTTGGGCCTGCGCTGGTTCGCAACTACGAGGCCGAGGGGCGGCTGGTCTACATCAACGACACGCAGTTCGACGCCGACGGGAACCCGGTTGTGCTGTACGTTACTGCGGCGAAGTACGAGCCGGGCCCGCCGGGCGAGCCCCGCTACCAGACCGTCGCGCGTTGGGATGGCCGCCAGTGGCACTTCAGCGACGTGACTCGCACGACGCACAACTACGACGTCGGCTCGATCTACATCGAGGGCGACACGTGGCGCGTCTTCGCGCCGGCCGAGCCGGGCCCACAGCATTGGGGCTGCGGCGGCGAGGTGGCCATCTGGCAAAGCACCGACCGCGGCGCCACCTGGGCCAAACAGCGCGACGTCACCCGCGGCAGCGAGCGGAACCACTCCTACGTCCGCCGTCCGGTCAACGCCCACGACGACTTCTACGCCTTCTGGGCCGACGGCAACCCGGACGAGTTCTCGCCCTCGCACTTGTACTTCACGAACAAAGCCGGTTCGCAGGTGTGGCGTTTGCCGTACGACATGGAAGGCGAGTACGCGCGGCCCGAGCCGGTCGGGCAATAGCGGTCTTCCAAGACGGCGAATGAAACCGTTACGAACGGTTACCTGGCGGCAGGTCCCGCCCGGCTTGCGGAACCGACCGGCTCCCCCTGCATTTCCGGCCGGTTCGGCTACAATTGGGGCTGAATGGACTATGTTGGCAACCTGAACCCTTCCGAACCACGAGAAAATAGGGGACTCCGATGGCGCAGCCTCTCTTCCAGCCTCCGCGGCCTTCGCAAACGAAAATCGTGGCGACGGTCGGGCCGGCGTGCGACTCGAAGCAGCAGTTGGCCGAATTGCTGCTGGCAGGCGTGGACGTGTTCCGCATCAACATGGCCCACGGAAAGCCGGCCGACCAGGAGCCGCGGCTGGCAGCCATTCGCGAGGCATCGGAGGAGACGGGCCGTCCGGTAGCGGTCTTGACCGATTTGGCCGGCCCGAAGATCCGCCTGGGCGAACTGCCCGGCGACGAACTGACGCTCGATGCCGGCGATACGGTGTGCTTTCTGCGTGAAATGGAAACACCCGGGCACCGGCCGGGAGTTGAACCTTGCTCCAATGGCTCTTCCGGGCCGGCTGTCCATTACCTCACGACCAACCACGCTCCGCTGGTCGATGAGTTGCAGCCAAACGACCGCGTGATGCTGGCCGACGGCACGGTCAGCCTCGAGGTCGAGGCTGTTGCCGGCGAGAAGGCCCGATGCCGGGTGGTGCAGCCAGGGCTGATCCGTTCGCGCCAGGGCGTGAACCTGCCGGGCGTGAAGCTCAGTGTGCCGGCCCTCGGCCCGGAGGACCGCGAGAACGCCGTGTGGGCCGCGAGGGCGGGCATCGACTTTATCGGGCTGAGCTTCGTCCGGACGCCGGCGGAAGTCCGGGCACTGAAGGCCCTGCTCGTCGAGCACGGGTCAGCGGCGCAGGTGATCGCGAAGATCGAGAAGCCGGAGGCCGTCGAGCGGCTCGAAGAGATCGTCGAGGCGGCCGACGGCATCATGGTCGCCCGCGGCGACCTCGGCGTCGAGATCGACATTGCCAGCGTGGCCGTGGAGCAAAAGCGCATCATCGCCGAGTGCAACCGGCGGCGCAAGCCGGTCATCGTCGCAACGCAAATGCTCGACAGCATGCAACATTCGCGGAAACCGACGCGGGCTGAGGTGGCCGACGTGGCAAACGCCATTCTCGACGGAGCCGACGCCTGCATGCTTTCGGGCGAGACGGCCATCGGCCGGTTCCCGCGGCTGGTGGTGGAGATGATGCATCGCATTGCATTGGCCACGGAGCCGCTGTGCCGCACCCAGCCCCGCACCCGGCTGCCCGACCTCAAGGGCGAGGGCATCAACCCGATTACCGAGGCGACCGTCTTTGCCGCCGGGCGGATGGCCGAGGAACTGGACGCGAAGCTGGTGGTGGTTGCCAGTGCCAGTGGCGCCACGGCGTTGAGCATGGCGAAGAACCGCCACTGGGTGCCCACCATCGGCGTGAGCGATTCGCCCGAGACGCTCCGCCGCATGTGCCTCTACTGGGGCATGATCCCGATGGCCGGCGCGCCCACGGGCGACCCCCACGTACTGCTGGAGCACGTCACCGATTGGGCCCTCGCCCGCGGCATGCTGCACAGCGGCGACCGCATCGTACTGGTTGCCGGCACCGGATTGAAGGTGACTGCTCACAACATGCTGGTGGTGCATGAGTTGGAGTGACCGTGGACGAACGAGGGGGGAATGCAAAGGAGTGAGCGGTATCGGGAATTGGGCCGGTGTAGTTGTTGTTGCCGGAACTATCCCCACCGGAACGTCGCCTTCAAGCAATTCAGATGGCTGTACGGTATGATTCCCTCTCGCTGCAAGCGTCCGACGACGATGCCAGGGGCGATGCCGAGCGACTTCGCGAATCGAACGACGTCCATGTGACTTTTCAATTCGCGCAAGTGGCGAGCGTTATCGGGCGGAATGAGGAGGTCGGCGGCGAAGCGGTTGGCGTTTTGCTCGCGTGGGTCATCGTCGTAATCGACATCGATGAATGTTTCCTTCTTGCTGTCGTTCAGGATGTGTCCGGCCTCGTGGAAGAATGTGAACCAGAAGCGGTCGTCGCGTCTGCCGCGCAGGTTCAGGCCGATCATGGCCTTCTCGGGTGTCAACCACTTCGCCGCGCCGCTTACGGGTGCGCCCTTGATTTCCGGGACCAGTACGAGGGCAACGCCGGCCGTCCGGCAGTGCTCGACCATCGCGGGCACATTCCGAGTGTGTCGATGGTTTCCTGCAACGTCTGTCCCGGCGGGATGGCGCAGGCGGGTTGATAGGCGAATCGCTGCTGGGGCTTCTCCGCATCGTGTCTTCCAAGCTTCGCCTGCATCTCCCGCTCCGAGTTGCAGACCTTCGCCATCTTGCGTGACAGGCTAATTTCCATATCGAGCCCTCCTTATATTTAGTTTACCATTTCCGTAAATCATTTTAAGAGCATTCTTGGGCTAATCGTTGGATCGGCTCCGAGAAGCGTCCACCACAGGGGGTGGCGAAACACCAAAGCGGATGGCACCTACGCGAAACGAGGGTTTTCATCCCTGGACCTCAGCCCCGGATGATAGTACATCAGCCGTTAGTCACTGAGCCAACCGCCGGTGCTCACATACCAGCGCCGGAAATGCGGCACCGCCGCGCGACACCCGACGCGCCCGGTTCCATGCCCGAGCCGATCGACTACGACGCCGCCGGCGAGCGGCTTCCGGTGGGCGACGGCTACGTCGAGCGCGTGCCGCCGGCCGTGTGGCACTACGAAGTGTCGGGCAAGCACGTGCTGCGGCAATGGTTCAGCCACCGGCAGAAAGACCGTTCCCGCCCCATCATCGGCGACCGCCCCCCGCCGTCGAAGCTTGGCGAAGTCCAGCCCGACCCCCGGCCCGCCGAAATCATCGCAGCAGTTCCGAAGGAGGGTGCTGAAATAGTGGCATTGGATTTTGTGGGGGAAAGGGTGGATAATGGGGCAGAGTGATGGACCGAGAGGTCCAGAGTTCTTCGCCACGGAGGTCGTTTCCATGCTCGGCAACCTTTTTCGCCCGCCCTTGACGGAACTCGACGTCGAGGCGTTCAAGGCGTATGTCCCCGCAGATCATTTCGTGCGGAAAGCCTTGCGGGTCATTCCCTGGGAGAGTTTCGAGGGGAACCTGGAGATCTATTATTGTCCCGATCAGGGTCGGCCGCCGGAACTGCCGGTGCTGATGTTGAAGCTGGAGTATCTCCGCTATCAGTAACAACTTTCCGACCGCCAAGTGATTCTGCGGGCCCAGACCGACATCGCCTTCCGTTGTTTCCTGCAGGTCGCCAGGCACCATCCGTTGCCCGACCCGAGTTCGCTGTGCCGGTTTCGCGGCCGTTTGGGCGAGAAGGGCTTCCGGGAGATCTTCGACCGCGTCGTGGGCATCGCCCGCCAAAACGGTCTCGTCAAGGATCGACTGCGGATTAAGGACGCCACGCATGTGATTGCCGACATCCACATTCCCACCACCTTGGCCCTGGTCGCCCAAACCCGCGACAAGTTGCTCGACGCCGCCGAGCCGTTCGAGCCGCTACTGGTGGAAGGGGAACGGGTCAACCTCGGGCTGTTGCGAGAGTCGACCCGAGGACACAACGATCAAACGCGGTTGGCGTCGCGCGTGGCGAATCTGCAGGATATCCTGGCCTGGGTCGACGAATTGCCGCCGCCGGAAGATGCCGAGACCAACGGCCCCTGGCAGAAACTGCGTAGGCAATGCGCGTTGGCCCACAAGATCCTGGGCGATCAAGAGCCGAACGCCCGCGACAAAACGCGGAGCACGGTGGATCCCGACGCTCGCCGCAGCAGGCACGGCGCGTTTTTCGACGGCTACATGTTGGACATCCTCGTCGATGCAGACAGCTCGATCATCACGCAAATCAACGTATTGCCGGGCAACGGCGACGAAGCGGCCGACGCCCCCGAACTCGTTCGTCGCGAAGAAGCGGCTCACGGGAACGACATCGAAGCCCTGTCGATCGATGGCATTGGATACAACGGGCCGGTGCTTCGTGAGTTGGA
>JAVEUP010000315.1:0-5637 GCA_034005525.1 Thermoguttaceae bacterium
CCGTGCTGCTTCAAATCCGCCGTGTCCATTTTGAAATGCTTGGCGACGCAAGCGTCGACCGTCTCGAGATCCGTGCGGACCACCGGCAGGATAAGGTCTGGTTGACGATCGCCAGGAGATCAAATGCCGCCGGATCATGACGAACAGTGGGGAAAATATGCGCCAAGCGATGCCGTGAGCAAAGCCGTGGTCGTCCTATGTCACGTGTCTTGCCTCTCCTGACGCACGCAAACTCAAGCCGGGGCATAATACGACGTCCCTAAAGTCGTCGAAATGCAAAACTCGGCCTTCGGCACTTTGCCGCTCACCTGAATTGACCCATCTCTGGTCAGCTAAACTGACCCACTACTTGGAAAGTAGAAGAGGCTTTGTTCTTTCAAGTAGTCTTCTCAAGAGGTGGCGCGCAGCGCGTCTGGGTTAGCCGGGCGAGCGGGACGGGCTGGGCGAGGGATAGGGGGCGGAGTGTCTGTGCTGGCGGGCATCGGGAATTCTTCCCGTAGCGCACAAAAAACCTCGCCCTACCGCTCGAAGCGTCGGCTCCGATAAGGTAGGACGAGGGTGTGCATAAAACATTCTCTATTATCGCCGAGAACCTGGCTTTTTTGCCATAGCCGTCGAGCGAGTTTTCTCGTTTCGCGCGGATTGGCGCCGGGACGACCGCGCCAGGCCGCTTGTTCAGCACTACCAGACTGCGTTGGACGCGGTTTTGGAGGCGCATCCCGCGCTTCGGCGTTGCGTGCCCCACTGCGCGCACTGCGGGATTCGGTTTCTCACACATCCTCGCAACGCCGGGCGGCGGAATTTGCGCTGTCCGTTCGGCTGCCGGGAGCACCACCGTCGGCAGAGTTCCAACCGGCGCAGCGCGGCGTACTATCAAACGGCCGCCGGGAAGCGCAAGAAGAAGCAGCTTAATGGCCGCCGGCAAGCCGGGCCCACCTCGGACTGCCCCCCGCAACCGGTGCCCGATCCGCCGGTCACGCCATCCAGCCCGCCCGACCAGCACCCCAGCCCGCCCGACCAGCCCAGCCCGCCCGCCAGCGATGCATCACTGGAAGCGGAACTGCGGTTGGACGGGGTGGTACTCCGCGAGTCGAGCGTGGCCCGCTCGCCCATGCTGCCGTACGTGCGGATGGTCGTTGGCCTGATCGAGGGCGTCGAATGGACCTTCCGCGACGTGGTCGAGGTGCTCCGGCGAAGTATGAGACAACGCAGCTTTGGCGCCTCCGGCAGGATCGATTACCTTCTGGGTTTTCTGCATCAGCATCCACCTTAGGAGGCGCCGGATGAGCGAAAGCGTGGAACTTTCGACCTTGAACCTGCGGTATGAGGGGCACCGGCTGCGGGACGACGCTCGGGAAGCGCGCCTGTTGGCGTCGATCGCCGAGCGTGGCATCGCAGAGCCGCTCGAAGGGGTGGACGCGGCGGCCGGTTCCCGGCTCCTGCTGAACGGTTTCAAGCGTTACCGCTGCGCCAAGAAGCTGGGCCTCGGTTGCGTACCCTACGTGTCTTTGGGCCAGGACGAGGCCGCGGGCATCTTGAACCTGATGCGGGTCTCCACGGACAAGGCTCTGGGCATTCTGGAGCAGGCCCGGTTCGTCGTCGAGCTGCTTTCGGTCCACGGCATGAGCGTCGCGGAGGTGGCCGAGGCGCTCTCGCGCAGCAAGGGCTGGGTGAGCATGCGGCAGGGGCTGCTCGAGGAGATGCGCCCATCGATCCAAGCGGTGCTCTTCCGTGGGGCTGTTCCCGTCTACTCGTACATGTACACGCTGCGGCCGTTCATGCGCATGAACGGGGTCTCCACGGACGAGATCGAGCGGTTCATTCACATCGTGGCGGGCAAGCGGCTGAGCGTGCGCGACATCGAGCTTCTCGCCCACGGCTACTTCCGGGGCCCGGCTCCGCTACGGGAGGCGATCGACGGCGGGCGGTTGGGCTGGTTGCTCGACCGGATGAAGCGGGCGCCGGAGGAAGGGGGAGGTTGCGGCCCGTTCGAACGGGCCCTGCTGGGCGACCTCCAGCGGGTGCGGAAGTTGATGCAGCGGGTGATGGCCCACTGCGACGATCGGCGTCTGAGCAGCCGGGCCTTTTACGCACAGGCGAACCTCTTGACCGGTGGCCTGCTGAGTACGTTCGAACCTTTTTGCGAAAGGATGAAGGAGTTTTATGATCGATCCGGACACGCGTCATGCCATGTACCAGTTGCATCGGGCCGGGATGCCACTGCGCCAGATCAGCCGGCAATTCCGAGTCAGCCGCAACGCGGTGCGGGCGGTCATCCGCCAGGAGGGAACGATGCCCCAGACGGTGCGGAGGGACAAGATCCACGTCGCCCCGGACCTGCTCCGGCGGCTCTACCAGGAATGTGACGGCTGGGTCCAACGCATTCACGAGAAGCTAGTGGAGGAAGAGGGGCTCGACCTGGGCTACTCCACGCTGACGCGCCTGGTGCGCGAGTTGGGCCTGGGCAAGCCCCGCAACGCTCGCTGCGACCACGTGCCGGACGAGCCGGGCGTGGAGATGCAGCACGACACGACCGTTTACCGGGTGAAGCTGGCCGGCCAAAACGTCAAGGTGATCGCCAGCCTGCTATACCTGCGGTACTCGAAGCGGCGGTATTTGAAGTTCTACCGGGCGTTCAACCGGTTCGCCATGAAGTGCTTCCTGCACGAGTCGTTGATGTGCTGGGGCTGGGCGGCGGTGCGGTGCGTGATCGACAACACGAACCTGGCGCGTCTGCGGGGCAGCGGCAAGCAGGCGGTGATCGCGCCGGAAATGGCCGCCTTCGCCGCGCGGTACGGCTTCACGTTCGTTTGTCATGCCATCGGCCACGCGAATCGAAAGGCGGGCGAGGAACGGAGTTTTTGGACGGTCGAGACCAACTTCCTGCCCGGCCGCGCCTTCGAAAGCCTCGAGGACCTCAATCGGCAGGCGCTGGAGTGGGCCACGGTGCGCATGGACCATCGCCCGGTGAGCAAGACGGGCTTGATCCCCGCCAAGGCCTTCGAGCACGAACGGGGCTACCTGACCGAACTGCCCGCCCAACTCCCGGCGCCCTACCGCGCCCACGAACGGGGCATCGATCCGTACGGATACGTTGCCTTCGATGGGAACTACTACTGGGCGCCGGGCAGCGGGCGGGGCGACGTCAAGGTGCTGCAATACGCCGACCGCGTGAAGATCTACCAGCACCGGACCTGCGCGGCCGAGTACCCGTTGCCGGCCGACGGGGTCAAGAACGCGCGGTTCAGCCCCGAGGGGCAGCCTCTCCCGCGGTACCAGCCCAAGCACCGCAAGCACGGTTCCCAGCAGGAGGAGCAGCGGCTGCGCGACCTGGGTCCCGAGGTGGCGGCCTACGTCGATTACGCCCTGAAGACGCCCGGCCTCCAGCGGCACCGCTTCGTGCGGGCGCTGTTCGCCCTCAGCCGCAAGGTGACGCTGGCCGTGTTCGTTGCGGCCCTCGCGCGAGCCCTCCGCTATCGAGTGGTGCAATTGGAGACGCTCGAACGCATCGCGTGGCTGTGCATGAGCCAGGGCCAAGAGCCGCTGCCCTGCGTAGACTTCGACGAGAGCTTCCGCGAGCATCCGGCCTACCAGGAAGGCTTTCTGACCGACGAGCCGGACCTGTCCATCTATGCGGACCCCACGGTTGGCGAGGACGCCCCTGCCGAGTCGCCGAGCGGCGCAACCGACACGGCAGACAACCGAAACGACCCGGCGGGCGGCGCCATGGAGTCGCCGGCCGGCACGACCAACCCGCCGGCCGGCACGACCAACCCGGCGGCCGGCACGACCAACCCGGCGGCCGGCACATCCAACGAACCGGAAAGCGAGGGCCATGATGGATGAATCCTTGCAAGAAATCTTGAAGCACCTGCGTCTCGGGGGCCTGCTGGCCCATTGGGACGAGTGGCTGGCCGAGGCCCGGCGAGGGCGTTTCTCGCACGAACGGCTCTTGAAATACGTGCTCGAGGCGGAATACGCCGCCAAGAGCGACAACGCGCGGCGGCTGCGTCGCAAGCGGGCCCGCATCCCCGAACTGCTGGAGATCGAGACGTTCCCCTTCACCCGGCAGCCGAAGCTGGACCGCAAGCGGATCCTGTCGTTGTACGACGCCTTCGACTACATGACCCAGAAGCGAAACATCGTCTGGCTGGGGCCGACCGGGTGTGGCAAGACCGGTCTGGCCACCGGCTTCCTGCTGCAGGCGCTCGATCGGGCCTATCGCGGCTACTTCATCACCTTCCCCGAACTGCTGGCCGAACTGTACGCCGCGCTGGCCGACCGATCGGAACCGAAGGTCCTCCGCAAGTACGCCCGCTACGACTGCCTGCTCATCGACGAGGTCGGGTACGTGGAAGTGGAACCGGCGCAGGTCGGGCTGTTCTTCACCCTGATGCAAAAGCGGCACAAGACCAAGACCACGCTGATCACCTCGAACCTGGGCTTTAGCGATTGGGGGGCGCTGCTGAAGAACAACCAATTGACCGGCGCCTTGCTCAGTCGGCTGACCGAGACCAGCTACGTGATCAACATGAAGAACTGCCGCAGCTTGCGGCCCAGGCTGGACGGGGGGCCGGAAAGCGACCCGGGATGAACTTCGACGAGTTGCGCCGCTACGCTGACGCCGTTCGGACGGCGCCGTTGGAGGACGTGCTGCTCCTCCGCGGTGCAAAGCCGGACCGTCGCGACCGGCGGAAATGGCACACCGAACAAGGTTCCCTGTCGGTCACAGGCGCAAAGTTCAACAACTGGCAACGGGCCGAAGGGGGCGGCGGGGCCATCGACCTGGTAATGCACCTGGCCGGCGTTGACTTCCGTACGGCGGTCCTCTGGCTCCAGCGGCGCCTCGCGACCGGCCATCTCGTCGAAGGCAGCCCTACCGTCGATGCTTGCGAGAAGGAGGCCTCCGCGCCGGAAGGGCCCGGGCGGCTGCGGCTGCCCGCGCCCGACGGCCGCATGCTGGGCCGAGTACGCCAGTATCTCACCAGACGCCGCGGTCTTGCCGCCTCGCTCATCGAGCCGCTCGTCCGCTCCGGTAAACTGTACGCCGACCGCCGTGGCAATGCAGTCTTCCTTATGGTCGCCGGACGCGCCCAGCGGCCCGTCGGCGCCGAGCTGCGTGGCACGGGGCCGCGCGTCTGGCGCGGCATGGCCCCCGGCGCCCGCAAGGACTTGGGCTACTTCTGGATCGGTGCCCCGGGTTCCCGGGAAATCGTCCTCTGCGAGTCGGCCATCGACGCGATCAGTTGCTGCCAGATGCATCCGCATCGCATCGGCATCTCCACCTCCGGCGTGCGGGCCGATCCTCCCTGGCTTCCCGCCCTGCTTGCCCGCCATTACCAACTCTACTGCGGCTTCGACGCCGACGCCCCCGGCGACACCGCGGCCGCCCGAATGATCGCCCTGCACCCCGCAATTCAACGCTTGTGTCCGCCCGCCCACGACTGGAACGACGCCCTCGCCGCCAGCCGATAGCCGCACAGCGCCCCACCTCGCGCGCTAAAGACACCACCAGCCCGCCCCGCCCATCGCTCTCGCCCCACCCCTCGCCGTGAGCCGATGGCTCAATTCTTCTGAGCACCGCCGGGTCAATTTATCTGAACGCCAAAGCAGGAAAGTGGGACGGACTGCGCCGAC
>JAVEUP010000129.1:0-24065 GCA_034005525.1 Thermoguttaceae bacterium
GCCGCACGAGTGCCGGCCGATCTCAAGGCCGCCCTCTTGCCCCACAAACACAATTGTCATTGCAGTTCTGCGGCCTGTCAAGGGCACCCGAATTAGGGGCCTTACACGCAAGGCACCATTCACGGGGGTTGGCGCAGACGTGGCGACTCGATGAAATGGTACCGTTGGCCGATGTTGGCGATATGGCAACCCTTCACGGAGGAACTGTGCATGAATGTTCTCGTACCGGGCGGCGCGGGCTACATCGGGTCGCATGCGGTCAAGCAGCTTGTCGAGGCCGGTCATAGGGTCGTGGCCGTCGATAATTTGTACCGGGGACACGGGCAGGCGGTCCATCCGGACGCCGCGTTTCACGAGATCGATCTGGCCGATACGCCGGTCGTTACCGAACTGCTGCACGAGAACGCAATCGACTGCGTCATGCACTTCGCCGCGCTGGCCTACGTGGGCGAATCGGTGACCGACCCGCTGGGATACTATCACAACAACACGGCAGGGACGATTAGCTTGCTGCGGGCAATGGACGCCGCCGGCGTGCGGCGAATGGTGTTCAGCTCCACGTGCGCCACGTACGGCGAGCCGGAGCAAACCCCGATTGTCGAAACCACCCCGCAGCAACCGATCAACCCCTACGGCTGGTCGAAGTGGTGCGTCGAGCGGATGCTGCGGGATTACGGGGCGGCCAATCGCGACTTCTCCTTCGTGGCCCTGCGGTATTTCAACGTGGCCGGCTGCGCCGCCGACGGCTCGCTCGGCGAGGATCACCAGCCGGAAACGCACCTGATCCCGCGCGTGCTGATGGCCGCCCTGGGACGTTTTGAGAAGATCACCGTCTTCGGTACCGACTATCCCACGCCGGACGGAACCTGCATTCGCGACTACGTTCACGTCGACGATCTGTGCGAAGCCCACATCGTGGCCATGCAGGCATTGCAGCCCGGCGACGCGCGGTTCTACAACCTGGGCATCGGCAAGGGCTACTCGGTTCAGGAGGTCATTGACGCAGCGAAGCGAGTGACCGGGGCTGCGATTTCCGTTGAGTACGGCCCGCGGCGGCCCGGCGACCCGCCGGTTCTGTTTGCCGACGCAACGAAGATCCGCAGCGAACTCGGCTGGCAAGCTCGCTATACCGGCATCGACGACATCGTAGCCACCGCCTGGAACTGGTTCCGGAACCATCCACACGGATATGAAGGGTAACCCGGACTATTCATGTAGGGTGGGACAAGGTCGGGTAAGTCCTTGGTGGGCCTGCGCAAGCCACGCCCAGGACGGTTTGCATGCCGTGCGCTGGGAGCAGGCCCGGCCAAGCGACCGAAGGCCCACCAGCCCGGATTATTCATCACGCGAGCTGCCGCTTGCTTTGGGACCATTTGGGGGCGTTTTCTTAGCGGAGCGGCGCGAGCCGCCCGGTTTTCCCACTGTAATACCGGACGGCTCGCGCCGTGCCGCTACAAAGTAAAGGGTATTGGGCTAGCACCCAGCGGCTAATGAATAATCCGGGCCAGGGTCCTGGCTTGCTTGTCACCACCCTACATCGACATGAATAATCCGGGGTAACCCTTCACCAGAACGACTTGGTTCGCTGCCGGATCGCTTGGCTGTGCAGTGAGGTGTTCAGCGCCCCCGGCGCATCCTCGCCCGGCAGCCCGGCGGTCACCTGCCGATCGAACATCGCCTGAATTGGCGGGGTCAGGAATCGGGTGAGCTGCGCGAACCCGTGGGCGTCGCTGCCACGCGGGCGGTAGTGGTAACGGAAGGGACAGCAGACGTACAGCCAGTTCTTCGCGCGGGTTAGTGCAACATAGAAGAGGCGGCGCTCTTCTTCGATCTCCACGGCCGATTTCGTGGCCATGTCGGAGGGAATGTTGCCGTCGGCGGCGTGGATGACGTACACGGCGTCCCACTCGAGCCCTTTGGCCGAGTGGATCGTGCTGAGCACGAGGTAATCGTCGTCGAGGTGAGGCGGACCGGCCATGTCCTGCGTCGAACTGGGCGGGTCGAGCGTCAGATCCTGAAGCATCCTCTGCCGGCTGCGGTACTTCGAGGCAAGTTGCTCAAGCTGTTCGAGGTCGCGCAGCCGCGGTTCGGGGAAGTCGTACTTGATTTCCAGCAGCGGGCGGTAGAACTTACGCACCCTGCCCACTTGCGCAGGCAATGGCTCGGAAGCGCCGGCCAGTGATCGGAACATGCGGACGAGTTCGGGCCAGGCTTCCTTTGCGGCGGCCGGCGGCTGCCAACCGCTCCAGGCGGAAAAGTCGCCACCCGATTCGAGCAGCATCTGCATCAACTGCCTGGCCTTCGCCGGCCCAATGCCCGGCACCAGGATCAACACCCGGTTGCCGGACACCACGTCGCGCGGGTTTTCGGCCAGCCGAAGGAACGCCATGAGGTCCTTCACGTGCGCGGCCTCGATGAACTTCAGCCCGCCGTACTTGTGGAACGGGATGCCGCGGTGCGCCAGTTCGGCTTCGAGCATGATGCTATGATGCGACGCGCGGAACAAGACGGCCTGCCGGCGCAAGTCGATGCCCGATTCCCGGTGAGTGAGAATCTGCCGGACAAGCCATTCGGTCTGGTCGTCCTCGTCGTCGCAAAGGAGCAACCCCGGCCGCTGACCTTCGGCACGCTGCGACCATAGGTTCTTCGTGTAGCGTTCTTTCGCCATCGCGATGACGGCGTTGGTCGCCTCGAGAATCGGCTGGCTGCTGCGATAATTTTGTTCGAGGGTTACGATGGTCGATTCGGGATACTGCTTTGGGAAGTCGAGGATGTTGCGTACCGTCGCGGCGCGGAAAGCGTAGATCGATTGGGCGTCGTCACCTACCACCGTGAGCCCCTGACCGTCCGGGCAAAGGCGGTAAATGATCTCGGACTGAAGCGTGTTCGTATCCTGATATTCGTCGACAAGGACGCAATCGAACATCTTTCGGATCGTCTCGCCCGCGGCCTCGTCGTCCAGCAGGGCATGCCAATAGACGAGCAGATCGTCATAGTCGAGCACGCCGCCGGTCTCTTTCCGGTCCACGTAGGCGTCGAAGAGGCGTTTGAGTTCTTCCGCCCACTGTTCGCACCAAGGGAAGCTTTCGTGGAGCACCTGCTTCAGTGGTTGCCGGGCATTGACGCACCGGCTGTAGATGGCCATGCAAGAGCCTTTGTGGGGGAATCGCTTGTCCGTCTTTGCCAGGCCGAGTTCCGATCGGACCACGTTGAGCAGATCTTCCGAATCGGTGCGGTCGTGGATGGAGAAGCCGGGCGGCAGCCCAATCGACTTGCCGAAGCGGCGGAGCAGTCGCGTGGCGGTGGCGTGGAAGGTGCCACCCCAGACCCGGGTAGCGCGCGATGCGGCCTGGCCTGCGGGCGACGGAATTCCGGCTCGCTGCAACTCGGCAAGTTGGCGCAGGATACCGTCAACCCGGCGGAGCATTTCGGCGGCCGCCCGCCGTGTGAAGGTGAGCAAGAGTATTCGTTCGGGCTTGGTGCCCTGCGAAATCAGCCAAGCCACGCGATGCACGAGGGTTGCCGTCTTGCCGGTTCCAGCCCCGGCGACAATCAGCAGCGGCCCCTGGCCGTGGGCAGCCGCCGCACGTTGCTCGGTATTGAGTCGAGCGAGGACCTGATCGATAGCGTTATGCTGTGACATCACTTGCCCCGGGTTCCTGAGCGTGGGGCTCTTTGGTATTGTGAGAGGTGAATCGAGGAAAGGAAAGCATGCCTCTCCATTGCCCAAACACTGAATTCCAAAAGGTTTATCTACCCTGCCAGGAGGCTTCGCGATATGTAATAGCCCAGTTTGGTGGGAAGGGTTCTATCCAGGGCATTCTCGCATGGCCAGGGTGGAAAGCCAAGGGGCGCAGTAACTTACGCCTATCCTGCCCGGTTTGCGCAAATCCACATTGTTCTTCTGGGCATACCCCCGGGGGTATCGACAAACGGACGTCGATTGAGTATGCTAGAAGTTACGATCCAACCGAAGCCGCCGGTCCCGCCACGGCCGCCTCGAAACCACCTACCCCGATCCCACCTAACCACCATGATCCCACCAGCAACACGTATGATCCGCAAAGAAACAAGCGAAGGCATTGGCTATAGCGTTGTTGAGCTTGGCCAAGTACGTCATGTGTTCGCCAGTGCCGTGCCTCGTGGCGGCGGCGACTTCGAGCGTCAGGTCCACGATGCGTTGAGGACGATCGAAGCGGTGATCGACGAGGAGGGGACGCGCGGCTCGATTGTCAAGCAGGCCGTCTTTCTCCGCGACATCGAACAAACCAGTGCCTGCCGCGCGATTATCCGGGAGTTCTACGGCTCCGAACTCCCCGCGACGAGTTACATTCATCAGCCGCCGTGCAACGACAAGCTGATTTCCATTGAGGCGCTGGGGGTGGGCCGGGGTTTCGACGGGGTCGAAATCCGCCGCCTTTCGGAGCGAATGGTGGTTACCAGCCACGATGACATTGCGTGGGTGCACCTGGCAAACATTACCCCGCACACCCGCGAAACGGCCGTCTATCCGCGTGCACTCAATGTGTTCGAGCAAATGGCGGCCGTGCTGGCCGAGCATGGGTATTCCTTCAACCAAGTGATTCGCACCTGGCTGTATCTGGGCGACATCGTTGGCCCGGAGGCCGATACACAGCGCTACAAGGAACTCAACCGGGCACGAACGGACTTCTTCCGAAAATGTCATTTCGGCGGCAACCTGCTCCCCGATGGGTGGCAGAATCCCGTCTACCCGGCCAGCACGGGAATCGGCACCGACGGGCACGGCTTCATGGCAAGCTGTGCGGCACTGGTGACGAAGCGGACCGACGTGAAACTCGTTCCGCTGGAGAACCCGGTGCAGGTATCGGCGTTCGACTATGGCCAGCACTACAGCCCGAAGAGCCCGAAGTTCGCGCGCGCCATGGTGGTTGCCGCGGGCGACACGGCCACAACGCTCGTTTCTGGCACGGCCAGCATCACCGACTCGGAAACTCAGCACGAGGGCAACGTCGCTGCCCAAACCCATCAGACGCTCGATAACATTGCGGCGTTGATCGGCGAAGACAACTTCCAGCAGCACGCAATGCCCGGTATGGGAGCTACGTTGGACGACCTGGCCCTGGTCCGCGTGTATATCAAGAATCAGAAGGACTACTTGCGAACGCGCGCAGTTTGCGAGGAGCGGCTGGGCGACGTGCCGACGGTCTACGCGGTGGCCGACGTGTGCCGCCCCGAACTGCTGGTTGAAATCGAGGGAATCGCCTTCTCGCAACGGCAGTAGCAAGTTGCCGCCATACGGTTTCGCCGGTAGAATAGTCGTGGCCGTCAAGAACTGACGGCTGCCGCGGTGCCGGAGTGTTTCGTCCCGGTTGCCAGGCAGTCCCTTTCCATATCATTGTCGGGGGGTGCGCTCCCTCTGGCTCGCCCCAGCAGGTGCGCGTGGCGAGCGGCTATCGCGAGAAATCTCATGGCGTGGCAGTACAGCGAGAAGACCAAGCAGTTGTTCATGGACGCGGTTCGCGGGAAGCCGGGGACGCATCTGGGCGAGATCGAAGATCCGGACGGTTTCGGCGAGCATGGTTCGATTGCCTGCGGCGATGCCATGCGTTTTACATTTAGAGTGAAGCGCCATCCGACCGACCCCCTGCAGGACGTAATTACAGAAGCCCGGTATCTGACTTTCGGGTGTACCTCGGCCATCGCGGCTTCGGAGGCATTGTGCACGCTTATCGAGCAGGGCAGCTACACGCCCATCGACGCACTGAAGGTCAGCAATCGCGATATTGTCGAGTTCCTCGGCGGCCTTCCAGAGCAGAAGATCCACTGCTCGGTCATGGGAGCGGAAGCCCTGGAGGCTGCTGTGTTCAATTGGGCCCAGCGCCGCGGAGTGGACCTCCAAGCCCTCGGCGTCGACCTCCACATGGACGAGCAGGACGAAGGGCGCATCGTGTGCAAGTGCTTCTCGCTTTCCGAGCCGTACATCAAACGGAAGATACGGGAGCTTGGGCTCCGCACCATCCCGGAAATCACCCATGCCATCAAGGCGGGCGGGGCCTGCATGTCGTGCCATCACATTCCCGGCGGTTTGCAGGACCTGCTGGACGAGGTCTGGCACGGCGCCGGCTCCTCGGCGGAGCCTGCTGCCCAAGTGTCCCTGGTCTCATCCATCGCGCCGGTTGCGGGCAAGGATGGTGCTGCGGCTCCCCCCGGACCACAAGGCGGCCTTTCGCCCTACCAGTTCGCCAAGAAGATCGAAAACACCGTCGCCGAGTACGTCCGCCCCATGCTGCGAAGTGACGGCGGCGACATGGAGATTGTCGACATCAAGGACCGGCTCGTCTACTGCCGCCTGACCGGCGCGTGCCAGGGCTGTGCCAAGTCAGGCGAGACCCTGAAGATGATGGTCGAGCAAACCCTCAAGGACACCGTCGATGAGAGCATCCGCGTGATCGCGGTGTGAACCATGGTCCGTATCATTTACGCCGACAATAACGCGACGACGGCGGTTGCCCCGGAAGTGGTCGAGGCGATGACGCCGTACCTGACCGCCGACTACTTCAACCCGAGTTCCATGTACGAGCCTGCCCGGCGCGTCTCCGAAGCCATGGCTGGCGTGCGCATTGCCGTGGCCCGGGCATTCGGCAACGTGGAGCCGAAGCAGTTCCTGTTCACCAGTTGCGCGACGGAAAGCAACAACACGGCAATCTTCGGCACGGTTCGGGCAAACCCGCAACGCCGGCACATCATCACGACGCGGGTCGAACATCCGGCCGTGCTGGAGGTATGCAAGGACCTCGAGCGGCAAGGGTACGACGTCACGTGGCTTGGCGTCGATCGGCAGGGGAACCTCGACGTCGCCGAGTTCATCCGCGAACTGCGGCCCGACACGCTGCTGGTTACCGTCATGCACGCCAACAATGAAACCGGCGTGATCTTCCCCGTGGAGCAACTCGCGCGTATTGTCAAAGAGACCGATCCGGCCATCGTCTTCCACACCGACGCCACGCAATCGGTGGGCAAGGTGCCGATCGACTTAAGCGGCGAGTATCGTCACGTCGACTTGCTCTCTTTCTCCGGGCACAAGCTCCATGCGCCGAAGGGAATCGGCGCGCTCTTCGTGCGGCGCGGAACCCGGTGCCGGCCGTATTTGATCGGGGGACATCAGGAAGAGGGGCGGCGGGCCGGAACCGAGAACGTGCCCTACATCGTCGGACTTGCCAAAGCGGTGGAGTTGGCGACCGGGCATATCGAAGAGGAGACGGTGCGCGTGCGCGCCCTGCGCGACCGGCTGGAACGCGAGCTGGCCGCACGGATTCCCTGGATGCAGGTTAATGGGGCCGAAGCGCCCCGGTTGCCCAATACCTCGAACCTCTCGTGCCACTTCATTGAAGGCGAGGGAATGCTGTTTGAGTTGAGCGACCAGGGCATTTGTGCGTCGAGCGGTTCGGCATGCACCAGCGGCTCGCTCGAGCCCTCCCACGTGCTCCGCGCGCTGGGGGTGCCGTTCACCGCGGTCCACGGCTCGGTCCGTTTCAGCCTAAGCCGCTACAACACCGAAGAAGACATTGACCACATCGTCAACGGCTTCCCGCAAATCGTGGCCAATCTTCGCCGCGTCTCCCCATACTGGGACGACCTGAAGAACGAGCCCCGTCCCGGCCCCTGGCTGCAAGACGCACAGCAGCCCGCTTCACAGTAGCAGACGTGATTGGCTGTGCCGTTGGCCAATGTAGAAGGCACACGCCGCTGTGCCGTCGGCCGCAGTTGCAGGCGTTCTCGTTCGGCCATTTGCGACAAGGTTTTCTGGCCGATGGGCCGGCGGAACAGGGGTGGGCCTCCTTCCTACTCAGCACCCGCTTGGCCGTTCCAGAGAAAAAGACCCGCCGCCTTCCCGCCCCCGGTTTCCCCCAAACGCCGGCCGCCTCACGAGTAGTGGTGTATCTATTCACAGGGGCACTGCCCCAATCTTTGCGTCACAGAGGCCGTTTGTGGCCGATGAGCCACCGTTGCCACCGCGATGCCCTCGCGTGAGCGCCAATCGGATCCCGTGAACGGTTTCGGGGGGCCTTTGGCAGCACCTGGAACAGGAGTATGATTGCGACAAGCCTTGCGGGTGCGAGTTCGGCTGATCCGTGCCTGGTCTGGAGACCCTGTGGCACAGTGACCGGGAGCGAGTTTCATGACTATCAGGGTCCGATGCACGCATGAGGGTTGCCAAGAGCCTTACGACGTCGCCGAGGAGCAACTCGGGTATACGGTGGTCTGTCCGAAGTGTAACAGGCCGTTCGTGATCCAGGCATCCACCCGGGATGCAACCGACGAGACGTTACGGTTGGATACAGACGAATTTGCCCGTCCGTCGGGGGGCCAAAAGGAATGCGGCAGGCCGCAGCCCCCCAGTGGAGCTTCTTCGGCAACGCTCCTCACTCGCGACCGGGAAGTTCAACTGCTGGACAAGATCGGGCGGTTCAAAGTGCTCCAGCGGCTGGGTGCGGGCGCATTCGGGCAGGTCTACCGCGCACGAGACCCCCTGCTCGACCGCGAAGTGGCTTTGAAGGTACCGCACCCCGCCACGCTTCAGTCGGAAACCCGCGGGGCCCGGGTGCTTACCGAGGCAAAGGCGGCGGCCCAACTCCGCCACCCGAACATCGTGCCGGTGTTCGAGGTGGCCAAACAGGGCGACACCTACTACATCGCCTCAGCCTTCATCGAGGGGACCACGCTGGAGGACGCCATCGACCAGCGCCGGCCCGACTTCCGCGAAGCGGCCAAACTGGTGATGGACTTGGCCGGCGCGCTCGACTACGCGCACCAACGCGGGGTCGTTCACCGTGACATCAAACCGGCCAACATCATGCTCGACGCCCAGGGCGACCCGTTGCTGATGGACTTCGGACTGGCGAGATTGGAGGCCGCCGAAAGCAAACTCACGCACGATGGTACTGTGTTGGGCACACCCGCCTACATGTCACCCGAGCAGGCGGGCGGGCATTTGGGCGTAATCGGCCCGGCCACCGACCAGTACAGCCTGGGCGTCGTGCTGTATGAACTGCTGTGCGGTTCGACACCGTTTTCCGGTCCACCGGCAATGATCATTTCGCTGGTCATTAACCAGGAGCCCGAATCGCCGCGGAAAGGGAATCCCGCGGTGCCGAAAGACCTGGAAACGATCTGCCTGAAGGCAATGGCAAAGCAGCGGGAACATCGCTACGCAAGCTGCCACGAAATGGCCGAGGACCTTCGTCGCTGGCTGGCCGGCGAGTCGATCACGGCCCGGCGTGTCAGTCCTGCAGAGCGGTTGGTACGCTGGTGTCGGCGAAATCCGGCAGTGGCGGGGTTATCCGGCTCGGCGGCCTCGCTCCTGCTGTTGGTGGCACTGGTCTCCATGGTGGCCTACATCAAGACCTCGTCGGCCTTGGCCACTGCTGAGAACGAACGGCAGCAGGCGGAAGAACAACGGCAACGCGCCGAACTGGCGCTTGGCACAGCCGAGACGGAGCGGGGCAGGGCAGAAAACGCGCTCACGACGGCCGAGACGGAGCGGCAGCGGGCCGAAGAGCAGGGCCGGCTGGCCCGGCAGAACGAGGTCCTCGCCGTGGAACGCGAAGAGTTGTCGCGAAAGCACGCCTACGTAGCCACGATGAATTTGGCTTTCCGCACCTTTGAGGACGGCCAGGTCCTCAACGCCGTTGAACTCCTGCGAGGCTTGTTGCCGGATTCCGGCGAGGAAGACCTCCGTGGCTTCGAATGGTACTTCCTGTGGCGACGATGCCACAACGAGCGAGCCACTTTTCGAGGTCACGAGGGCGCGATCCGGGCCGTCGCCGTTCGGGGCGATGGGCAACTACTTGCCACGGCCGGGGCCGACGGTACAATCCGTCTTTGGAATGCAGAGACTGGCGACCTTCTGGACACATTGTCCGACCACGAAGGGGAAGTTCTGGCCGTGGCTTTCTCAAGGGACGGCAGCCTACTCGCCTCGGCCGGCGCCGACCGCAGCGTGCGATTACGCGACGGTAACGACGGCCGATCCCTGGCAGTCCTCACCGAACATAAGCAGAGTGTGCGCGCCGTCCGCTTCAGTCCCGACGGTCAGACGCTTGCGAGCGGAAGTGCCGATCGCAACGACCTGGGGAGCCTTATCGTATGGGACGTGGCCACACGCAAGCCGAGGTGGACCGTCGGCGATGCCCACACCCGTGGCAATAAGGACCATTTCTGGGGCATCGCCGGCGTCGATTACGCTCCCGACGGCAAGACGCTGGCCACCGCCGGCTTTGACGGTTGGCTCAAGCTGTGGAACGCCGAGAATGGCGAGAATCTGGCGGCCTACAAGCCCGAGCCTGCGGCGTGGATCCGTGCCGTTGCTTTCGCCCCGGATGGTCGCACCGTGGCCAGTTGCGGCGAGGACGGCACGGCAAAGATATGGGATGTGACCTCCTGGCGCCCGCACACGACCCTGCGGAGTCATGCCGGCACCATTCACGCTGCTGCGTTCTCCGAAGATGGCAAGCTGCTGGCGGCCGGGGCGCAAGGCGCACTGGTTTGGAATCTCGACTCGCACCGGGCGTATGGAATCGGACACGCGGGGGAGCTTTTCACAGTTGCCTTTGCGCCCAAGGACAGGGCGATCTTCACGGCGGGCGCAGACGGTCAGGTCAAACGCTGGGAGTTAGCCACGCTGGAACATGCGCCCCTGCTGCAACCGGCACGCAAGAACCTCTTGGTGGCCGTGAGCTTTGCGGCGGAAGCCCCCGTATTCGTTACTGCCGATTGGGCTGCGCGATACACGTTTTGGGACTTGGACCAGCGGAAGGAAGTTGCCGTCTTCTCCGACAAGAGCGGGTTTATGCAGATTGCGATAGCACCCGACGGCCGGATGGCGGCGGTGGCTCCCACACTCGACGCGCCCGTCGAATTGCGGCGGCTGCCTGAAGGAGATGTGGTTGCTACGCTCAAAGCTCGCTTTCCCGCAACATTCTCTCGCGATGGCCGGACTCTTGCCACGATGGCGCCGGGAGTTGATAAAGCCGTGATCTTCTGGGACACCGCGACGCATTGCGCTGTGCGGTCCTGGCAGGTCAAGTTCATACCAGACAACCTCTTCTTCACCGCCGACGGCGAGCGTTTGGTTCTGATCGCCGACCGACAAATGGAACTGCAAGATCTGGCGGGTAAAGCACAACCGATCAAGGCGTCGATTCCGCAAGTGACCCCTGTATGGGACAACAAGCGGCTTGTGTCGCGCCATCTGTCGGAGGCGGGTCTTGTGGCTCTCGCGCCGGACGGGAACACGCTTGCCTGCCAGGCCCCGAAGGATAGCATCCGCCTGCGCGACCTGCGCACGGGGCGTCTGAGGGCGATCCTGCGCGGGCATACCGGTACCGTCCAGTGCATCTGTTTTTCGCCGGACGGCCGAACACTGGTGAGCGGCAGTTTCGACATGACGGTGCGTCTTTGGAACGTAGACACGGGCCGGGAAATCACGACATTGCGCGGGCACCGTGGCTCGGTATGGGGCGCGGCTTTTTCGCCCGACGGCCGGACGTTGGTGACCGTGGGAGGCAATGCCACCAGCCCAGGCGGTTCCCCCGGGGAAATCCGGCTGTGGGAGGCGGCGACCTTGGCGGAAGTAACAGGCCGCGTCGGGGCCGAGCCCTCGGACCCCGGACGGCTTCTCGAACCTTTCACTGCCCTGGTAACGGGCGCCGCCGACCTTTGGGCCAGTGGCCAACAAGAGCAGGCACGCCAACTGATGGCCGAAGCGATCCACGGGATGCAGAGTCTGTGCAACGACGAAACGATCGATTTGCAGGTGCGCCAGAGGTGCGTTGGTCCGTGGGGGGCGGCATGCGGTGAGGCAGTTCGCCGCAGTTCGCTGGAGCTTGTAGAGCCGGCCATGCGCTCGGCTGCCGACGTGCAGCGGAACCTGATCGCTGCGCATCCGGAGGCGGCTGAGCATCATCGCTGGTTGGGAGCGGTGTTAAACGATTGGGCGACTCGAATCGATGACCCCTCCAGGGCCGCCGAGGCGCAGCAAATGCTGTACGAGGCAATCGAGGTACAGGAACGCGCCCTGGCACTCGAAGTGGACGATCCCACGTCGCTCTTGTTCTTGCGTAACCACTACATGAATCTGGCGTGGCTTCACTTGCGGCAAAAACGGCACCAGGAGGCGATCCAGAGTGCGAACAAGGTGGCCGAGGTGCGCGCACCCAATGCAGGCGATTATATGGCAGCAGCTTCTATCGCGGCCTCTTGCGCGGCGACCGCAGCAGAGGACCAGGCGATGGAAGCACCCGAACGCGAGAAGCTGTCGGAGTCGTACGCACGGCAAGTCGTCGGATGGCTCCGTGAGGGACTTCAGTCGGGCCTGCTGCCGGCCAACCTTCAGAAGATAGTGGCCATTAATCAAGCTTTCACTGCAATCCGTGGGCGGGCCGATTTCCGCCGGCTATGCGAAGAATATGGCATTCAGGTTGAGACTAATACGGAGCCTTCTGCGGCCAAGCCCGAGTCCAAATAGCCGGCCGAGGGTTGCCGACTGGACAATCCCATCTTCCCTGATACACTGCAATTGCTTCTGCAAAGTGTGCTCGGATGTTGCGGAAAAGGGGGCCGTCATCAACAAACGATTACGGACCGTCAGGCGGCCAAGACTGACAGGAGCCACACCATGCCTGCCCGAGTGACTTTCAGCATTGGCGACGGCCCGCTGGCCGGCCAGGAGTTCATCTTTGAGGAGCGCAGCATCTGCGTAATGGGCCGAGCGGAGGGCTGCAAGCCACGGCTGCTATACAAGCCCGAGGAGCCCAAGGCGCCGGAGAACCGAAAGATATCGCGGCATCACTGTTTGCTCGACATCAATCCGCCGGACGTCCGCATTCGCGACCTCGGCAGTCTTAACGGCACGTTCGTCAACGGGCAGAAGATCGGCCAGCGGAGCAAAGACGAGAAGCCGGGCGACGTCCAGGCCAGCTTGTTCTCCGAATACGACCTCAAAGACGGCGACGAGTTGTGGCTGGGCAAACTGAGGCTTCGCGTGAGTGTCGTCGTGCCGATCGTCTGCGCCGAGTGCGGGACCGAGATGGCCGAAGCCGAACCGAACCATGCCGTGGGGGAAGCCGCCCCCTGCATGTGCGCAGAGTGCCGCAAGAGGCTCGAGCAAGCGAACCTTTCAACCCAGACGCGACCCACTATCCCCGAACCGGTCAGGCGATGCGCACGGTGTGGATCCGATGTGACCGGCCAGACGGGCACAAACCGGCCGGGCGAGTTCGTCTGCTCCGAGTGCCGCGAAGACCCGGCGCGTCTGCTCCGCAACCTGGTCCGTGCCGCTGCGCGCGGCGACCGGGCTCTAACCCCCGTCACTGGTTATGAGATGATCCGGGAACTCGGGCGCGGCGGGATGGGAATGGTCTATCTGGCACGGCACCAGCAGACGGGCAGGCAGGTGGCGCTGAAGGTCATGCTGCCGAAGGTGGCGGCCAGTGAACGGGCCACGCAGAGCTTTCTGCGCGAAGCCCGCAATACCCAGGCCCTGCAGCATCCGAACGTCGTGCGGCTCTGGGATTCGGGCTGTTCGGAAGGAACCTTCTTCTTCACGCTGGAATACTGCGACGGCGGCAGTGTCGAGAAGCTCATGGCCCAGCGCGGCGGAAGACTGTCCATCGACACGGCCCTCGCGATCATCCTCCAGGCACTCGACGGCCTCCACTACGCCCACCACGCCGAAATACCGGAGGTCGTGCTTCAGGACGGCCGCATCGGGCGCGGCCGCGGCCTGGTCCACCGTGACATCAAGCCGCAGAATATCTTCCTTTCGACGCAGGAAGGTTCGCAGGCGGCGAAAATCGGCGATTACGGCCTGGCAAAAGCGTTCGACATGGCCGGCCTGAGTGGCCATACCTACATGGGTGAGGTGGCCGGAACGCCCAAGTTCATGCCCCGCCAGCAAGTGCAGCGATTCAAGGACGTCCAGCCCGAGGCCGACGTTTGGGCCATGGCCGCTTCGCTCTACTTCATGCTCACCACGTGCCACCCGCGCGACTTCCCCAAGGGCTCCGATCCCTGGCAGGCCATTCTTCAGACCAACGCCGTCCCCATCCGGCAACGCGATCCGGGCATTCCGCCGCGCCTGGCCGAGGTGATCGACCACGCCCTGGTCGACGAACCCCAAATCGGGTTCCGATCGGCGGCTGAACTGAAGCAGGCACTGGTACAGGTGGCAGGATGATCGCAGATTTTTGGTGGGACTGCGCAAGCCAGCGTCGACCCATCTTGAGGCCCGCTCGCCAGAAGCACGTCTGGCTGAACGACCAAGTCCCACCAGGGTCTTGCCTTGCTTGTCACCACCCTACATCATCACGAATAATCCGGGCTAACGAACAGTCCCGGAGAGAAGCCGGCATGTTGCTCGAAGGCGACGTGTTGACCAGCGGCAACGCGAGGCGGGAGTGTCTCTTCAGTAGCCGGCCTCGGGCACGTTTCTCCTAAACCCCTTGCTCACCAAGGGTTACGGCCAGGAAATCTCGTTCTACCAGCACCGTAACGACGGTTCGGCACGAGGGATGCTCTTCGATCGGTTACCCCTTCAACGCCTCGGCGCCAGGCGAGCCCTGGTCCCCTCGGGCTCTCCCGGCGCTCGCGGCGCCTTCAATCAAGAGGTACTGAGTCCAACATGCATGCTCGCGAACTGGTGGAACTGGCTGCTATCGTCTCGGCACACGGCCCGGTGCTGGTTCGCGGCCGGGGGCAGGTGTCGGAGTGCGGTATTGAGCACTATTGGGTGGCGTCGAAGTGCCGGCTCGACCGCTGGTGCCGGGCACTGAAAACGCTCGACGTCAGGCAACTGGTCCGGCCTGCGGCGCAGAACCGGGACCGGCGCCCGGCTAGGCCGTCGTTTCCCGAGGCGTTGCTTGAGGAAATTCTCACCGGCGAGGTGCTTACCCGGGTGTGGGCGGCTGTCCTGAGCGCGTACGACCGCCGCCGCGGTACGCAGGAAGTGGAGCCGATTGCTAGAAGCGTGCTCATCGGACAGCTTGAAGCCCGGCATCGCGTGCTCACCCTGCTGGTGCGGGCATCGGACATCGATACCGCGTGGGCGATGCGGCTGAGCGGTATCCGCCGGCGCTGCGAACGGTGGACCGATTTGCTGGTGGGCTACCTGACGGGGCTGGAAGACGTGGCCGAGTTCGCCATCGAGCCCGACCGCGCCCGCGATTTCGCCGACGATCTGCAATACCGGAGCAACCTTGCCGGCGGGCGTCAGGCCTGGCCCCTGGTGCTTTCTTCGCTGCGCGCGGCGTTTCAACAGGGCCTGGCCAGTGAAAGCCCCAATGCCGACCTGAACGCGCAAATCGCCTCGAGTATCCTCGCATGCTTCCCGGCTGAACTGTTCGACTCGACCGGCATGTTCCGGTCGCTCTGGCTGATGCGGCTGACAAACATGGTGGGCGACACCCAGGGCATGCTCGAATCGCTAGTGGCACTGGATGACGGCAGTGTCAGCTTGCCCGAATCAACGGCATCTCGCCTGGCCCAAAGGCTCCGCCGCGCCGGCTGGTAAGGATAACGACGTAGGGTGGTGACAAGCAAGCCAAGACCCCGGTGGGCCTTCGGTCGCTTGGCCAGGCCTGCTTCCAGCGCACAACGTGCAAACCAGCCCGGGCGTGGCTTGCGCAGGCCCATCAAGGACTAACGCGACCTTGTACCACCCTGCATGAATCGTCCGGCTAGCCCTCCTCGTCGGGCACTTCCGGGTCGGGCTCGAGGGGCAGCCGGTTCTGCTCGTCCAGCCAGCGCCCCAGATCGACCAGCCGGCAGCGTTCGCAGCAGAACGGGAGCGCCGAGGATTGATCCTCCGCGAAGCGCCGACCGCAGGTTGGACAGTGGAGAAGGGGCACGGCTCGAGAAATCTAGGGAGGTCACTCGCCGGCAGTCGCAGTGCTGCCGCTGGCTGTCTTCTTGGCATCGGCCTTCGTCGCCCCGCCGTCCTTGTCTTTCGGCTTCGAGCCTCCTCTGTCGGCAGCGGCGGCCTTTCTGTACGATTCGCTGCGGTAATCCGTCTTGTAGAAGCCGGAACCCTTGAAGACAATCGCGGCGCCGGGGCCTATCAGGCGGCGAAGCTTCATGCGGCCGCACTCCGGGCACTTCCGCTTGGGCTTCTCGGTAATCGACTGGAAAAGCTCAAATCCGTGCTCGCATGCGTCGCACACATAGTCGTAGGTGGGCATTGTGCTGTCCCGTTCTTGGATGGACCTTTTGTTCCTGAATCATTCACCAATCGTCATGTTCCAACGGGTGGGTCTCGTTCCTTGAACCACTCCACTTGCTCGTTCCTTGACCCGCGCTATCCGTCGTCGGACGACATCGCCGCCGATACGATGACCTGGCTGGGGCGGACGACACGGTCGTGCAGCCGGAAACCGGTTTGCGTTTCCCCGATCACAGTCCCCGGCGGGTGCTCTTCACTTGGCTGCTGGGTAATTGCCTCGTGCAGGTTGGGATCGAACGGCTGCCACAGGGCTTCAATACTCAAACAGTCGTGGCGCCGGAGTGTATCCTCGAGCTGTTCAGCCACCATCTCGAAACCTTTCAGCAGGGCGGGATCGTCCCCGCTCTGCCGGCCGGCTTCGATGGCCCGATGCACGTTGTCCCAAACAGGCAGCAGGTCTCGCAGCAACGGCAGGGCGGCGTACCGGCGCTCCAGTTCCATTTCGCGGGCAACGCGACGGCGGTAATTCTCCAATTCGGCCTGGCAGCGGAGCGCACGATCCTTGGCCGCCTCCAGTTCGGCCCGAACCTGGGCAAGCTCGGCCTCCGGCGCCCCCGTGGCCGCTGAGTCCGATTTCGGCCCGCCGGCTTGCTCCGGTCCGACACCGGGCTCCGGAACCTGTTCCGGGATGGCATCCTCAGCCGCAACGGCCGGGGCCGGCTCGGCAGCTTCCTTTGCAGTGCTGGGCTGTGTCCTGATTGGGATTCTCTTCTTGCTCACGGCTGTCTTATCCCGCCTAACCGGGCTGGAAGTACTCCTTCAGTTTTTCGAAGAACGACTTTCGTTTGGGCGACACCTGGACGTGCTCGAGTTCGGCCAGTTTCCGCAGCAGCTCCTCATGCTCGCCGCCGAGTGTTTTGGGCACCTCAACCTGGAACTGCACGAGCAAATCGCCTCGTCCCCGGTGATGGGGATCCGGCATGCCCTTGCCTTTGAGCGTCATGACCTCGCCGGGTTGCGTTCCGGGCGCGACCTGGACCTCCTGCCGCCCGTTCAACGTGGGGATCTCGATTGTTGCGCCAAGGACGGCTTGCGAGTAGCCGATTGGCACCTGGCAGATCAGGTGTTGTCCCTCACGGTGAAACAGCGGATGCGGCCTCACCCGGATCGACACGTACACGTCGCCGGGCGGTCCGCCGTTCGGGCTGGGCTCGCCTTCGCCTGCCAGCCGCACTTGGTTGTGGTCGTCGACTCCGGGCGGTATTTCCACCTTGCGGGTAACCTGCTTCGGCACGAAGCCGGCTCCCCGGCAGTCCGAGCACGGCTGTCGAACGACGCTTCCGTTTCCGTTGCACGCGGGGCAGGTCGTTTGGACGGCAATGATGCCACGCGACTGGACAATCCGGCCGGCACCACCGCAATACTGGCAGGGTTCGGGCTGCGACCCCGGCTTGGCCCCGCTGCCGTGGCACATATCGCAGCGCTGGTGGCGCTCGAATTGCAGTACCGTCGACGTGCCGTGAGCGGCATCCAAGAGATCAAGCGTCACGCGGCAGCGGATGTCGCTGCCCTTGGTGACGCGAGGTCCTCGGCGTCTGCCGCCGAACAGGTCGCCGAAAATATCGCCGAACGCGTCGAAGATGTCGCCGACGTCTCGAAACTGGTGTACGCCCGCCCCAGCCAAGCCCGCGTGTCCGAAACGGTCGTAGCGCGCCCGCTTTTCCTCGCTGCTGAGCACCTCGAACGCTTCGGCGGCCTCCTTGAAGCGTGCAATGGCGTCTTCGTCGCCGGGATTCCGGTCGGGGTGATACTTCAGCGCCAGCTTGCGGTACGCTTCCGATATCTCGCGTTCCGCTGCATTGCGGGCAACGCCCAGCACTTCGTAGTAATCGCGTTTATCAACCATTATCGGCATAGCCGCGTGCGTCGAGGACCAAAGGCATGATTCCCCGATTCTAGCCTAGCATATCGATGAATGCGAAGGGGGACGGCCCCCTTTCCGCGGCGATACCCCTGATCGAGCGGGCGATCCACCCGCCGTGCCGCGAAAACGGAGACAGTCCCCTCTGAACGCTTACCTCACGGCGGCATCGCTAGCGAACGCTGCCTTCAACGCGCTGTTTGTCCTTATCCTCCTTCTTCAGGTCGGTCACCAGGGTTTCCGTCGTCAAGATCAGGCCCGCAATGCTGGATGCGTTTTCCAGGGCCGTGCGTACGACCTTCATCGGGTCGATGATGCCTGCTTTGTACATGTCGACGTACTCGCCGGTGTTCGCGTCGTACCCGATGTTCGCGCCTTTTTCGGCCACTTCATCGGCGATAACGGTGCCGTCTACGCCGCAGTTGTCGGCAATCTGGCGAATCGGATCGGCAAGCACCTTCAGCACGATGTCCACGCCGATCTTCTCGTCGCCCTTGGCCGAACCGCGCGCCTTCGCTACGGCGTCGCGGCAACGCAGCAGCGCCACGCCGCCGCCCGGTACGATGCCTTCCTCAGCCGCGGCGCGGGTTGCGTGGAGGGCGTCTTCAACCCGGGCCTTCTTCTGCTTCATTTCGGTCTCGGTACTGGCCCCGACGGATACCACGGCAACACCGCCGGCGAGCTTCGCCAGGCGTTCCTGGTATTTCTCCCGGTCGTAATCGCTGTCGGTGGACTCGATTTGCTTCTTGAGCTGGTCGATCCGGTTCTTGATATCGGCCTTCTTGCCCCCGCCCTCGACGATCGTGGTGGAGTCCTTGTCCACGGTGACCTTCTTGGCTCGCCCGAGGTGGCTGAGTTCAAGGTTCTCGAGCTTCATGCCAAGGTCTTCACTGATCACGGTTCCGCCGGTGAGGATGGCGATATCGGCCAGCATGGCCTTGCGACGGTCGCCGAAGCCGGGCGCCTTCACGGCGCAAACGTTCAACACGCCGCGGAGCTTGTTGACCACCAGCGCGGCCAGGGCTTCACCGTCGACGTCCTCGGCAATGATCATCAGCGGCTTGCCCGAAGTGCTGACCTTTTCCAGGATCGGGATCATCTCGCGCACGTTGCTGATCTTCTTCTCGTGAATCAGAATCAGCACATCCTCCATCAGGCAGTCCATCTCCGGCATGCGGTTGATGAAATAAGGCGACAGGTATCCCTTGTCGAACTGCATGCCCTCGACGACGTCGTAAGTCGTTTCGGCCGTCTTACCCTCTTCGACCGTAATCACACCGTCGTTGCCCACGGCCTTCATGGCCTCGGACAACAGCTTGCCGATCTCCGGGTCGTTGTTGGCGCTGATGGAGCCTACGTGGGCGATCTCCTCTGCACTGGTAACGCGTTTGGCGATCGAATAGAGGTGCTCGACTGCCGCGTCGACGCCCTTTTCGATCCCGCGCCGAATGGCCGTGGGGCTGCTGCCGGCCGTGATGTTCCGAAGTCCTTCCCGGAGAATTGCCCGGGCAAGCACGGTGGCCGTCGTGGTCCCGTCGCCGGCTACGTCGGAGGTCTTCGAAGCGACCTCATTGACCAGCTTGGCCCCCATGTTCTCAAACCGGTCCTCCAGTTCGATCTCCTTGCTGACGGTCACGCCGTCCTTGGTGACGGTCGGGCCCCCGAACGACTTGTTGAGAATCACGTTCCGGCCGGTCGGCCCCATAGTCACCGCGACCACGTCGGCCAGCTTATTCACTCCCCGAAGAATACGGCTTCGGGCATGATCGTCGAACAGCAATTGCTTCGCCACGATATAGGTTCCTCTTCTACTTGGTTGTTGGCTTGCGATGACGGACCGGGAACCCGCCGGCAGGGCAAGCGGGTGGCTCCGGCCAGTTGACAGGCGTCACGCGACCACCTTTGCCAGGACGTCGCTTTCGCGCAGGATTTTCACATCGCGCCCGTCGATTTCGATGTCGGTTCCGGCGTACTTGCCGTAAATAACCTCATCGCCCACCGATACGGACAACGTGCCGCGCTGGCCGCTGTCGAGCAGTTTTCCGGGCCCGACGGCTAGTACCGTCCCCCGTTGGGGCTTTTCCTTGGCCGTATCCGGCAACACGATACCGCCCGCGGTCACCTCTTCGGCCTCAACGGGCTCGACCACAACGCGATCTTCCAATGGCCGCAAATTGATCTTCTTGCTCATACTGAAGGTCCTCGCAGTGAGTTGTTGGTTGTATTTGTTGGTTTCGGCATACGCCGTTGATTTCAAGTTGAGAGCGTCACTCGGCGGTCTTTCAGAAGCCACCCATGCCACCCATGCCACCCATGCCTGGGTCCATCCCCTCCGGGCCTGGGCCCTTCGGCTCTTCCTCTTTGGGAATCTCGGTTACCAGGCAGGAAGTGGTCAGCAGCAGTCCGGCCACGCTAGCCGCGTTCTGAAGGGCGGTTCGCACCACCTTGGCCGGATCGATGATCCCGGCCTCGACCAAGTCGCAGTACACGTCGCGTTCTGCGTCGTATCCGTCGGCCTTGCCTTTCATGCGGCGCACCCGGTTGACGACGACGGCGCCGTCTTGCCCTGCGTTTTCTGCAATCGCCCGCATCGGCGAATCCAGCACCTGGCGAATGATCTTCGCTCCGAGCGCTTCGTCGCCTTCGAGGGCGAGCTTGTCGAGGGCCTTAACGGTTCGCAGCAGTGCGACACCGCCGCCGGGGACGATGCCTTCTTCGAGGGCAGCTTGGGTGGCAGCGCGGGCGTCTTCAATGAGGGCCTTGCGCTCCTTCATTTCGGTTTCCGTCGCCGCGCCCACGTTGATCTGTGCTACGCCGCCGGCCAGTTTGGCGAGCCGCTCCTGGAGCTTCTCGCGATCATAGTCGCTTGTGGTGGTCTCGATCTCCTTGCGGATTTGCTCGGCGCGGCCGTCAATCGCCTTCTTGTCGCCGGCACCACCGACAATCGTCGTGTCGTCGGCTGTTATGATTACTTTCTTGACCGTGCCCAAATCGGACAGCTTCACCGAATCGAGTTGAACGCCGAGGTCCTTGAAGATGGCCTGCGCGCCGGTGAGCGTCGCAATGTCGCCCAGCATTGCCTTGCGGCGATCACCGTATCCTGGCGCTTTGACGGCACAGCACTGGAGAATGCCTCGCATCTTGTTGACGACCAGGGTGGCCAGCGCCTCGCCCTCAATGTCCTCGGCGATGATAAGCAGCGGTTTGCTCGCCTTGCTTACGGCCTCCAACAGCGGCACGAGCGTCTTGGCATTGGAAATCTTCTCCTCGTGAATCAAGACGAGGCAGCGTTCCAACTCACACACCTGGTCTTCCTGGTTTGTAACGAAATGGGGAGAGAGAAAGCCGCGGTCGAACTGCATGCCTTCCTCCACGTCGACCGTCGTTTCGGCCTGGCGGCCCTCTTCGACGGTGATGACCCCATCCTTGCCCACCTTCAGGAACGCATCGGCCAGCACGCTTCCGATGGTCGGGTCGTTGTTGCCGGCAATCGTGGCAATTTGGCTGATTTCTTTCCGGCTCTTCGGATCGACAGGCGCGGCCATCTTCTTGACGGCTTCCACGACGGCAGCGGTGGCCTTGGCGACACCGCGACAGAGCGACATTGCGTCGGCCCCGGCGGCAATCATCCGCAGTCCGTCCTTGTAGATTGCCTCCGCCAGCACGGTTGCCGTCGTGGTGCCGTCCCCTGCGACGTCGTTCGTCTTCGAGGCGGCTTCCTTGACGAGCTGCGCGCCGAGGTTCTCATAGGGGTCATCCAACTGGATATCCTCGGCCACCGTGACCCCGTCCTTGGTGACCTTCGGCGCCCCCCAACCTTTATCCAAAACGGCATTGCGCCCCCGGGGGCCTAGGGTGCTACTCACTGCCCGAGCCAGCTTGCTCACTCCTGCGGCAATCTGTTGACGGGCATCGTCTTCAAAGACCATCTGTTTTGACACAGCGGATACCTCCTAAAGTACAATCGCTGGCGGATAACCGGCGTACCACGACCGCTATTGGCAGCCAAGGACGAATTTTTCACGGGGAGAGTGCAAGCGGCGTGCCACGACCGCGAATGTCGCGGTAACTCTTGATAGCAAAACGATTTAGAATCTCTCTTCCGAAACAAGCGACCGGCGCCCCGACAGTCCGATTCACGGCGACCCTGCCAAATTGGCAGCGACACCGGTGTTACGGGGTTGGCAACCGTTCAACAGGGCTTACAGGAGTTCGTGGCGCGCGGAGACAACTCCCTGTATCATCCGCCGACAAAGGGTTGTCTGATACACGCTAGCCACCTCCGAAAGTGGGGAGGATGGCAACGCGAGCTTCCAGAGGCACGTGGGTCTGCAGCCCTTTGGTAGCGATCATGCCGTCCACGGTGAACGTGATTGTTGAGATAGTCTTCCCGTCATGCTCAACCTGCGAGCGGAGACCGGGAAACTGAGCTTCCAGGGTATCAACCAGTTCCCCGACTGTAGCGCCCTCGACTTCTGCCTCTTCTGCCTCGCGAGTCGCGCCTGTCACATCCCTGAACAGTAGCGATGTTCTTGCAGTTGCCATGCCGCAATTCTATGCGAGGGTCTCCGTGCCGGCAACCGCCGGGCCAGCCCACCCGGGAGATCGGACAACTCCCAGGCGGACATGTCTGACGCATCGTTTCGACGTTTCGACGCTGCCTGGACCAAAGAGGCTGCCCTGGGGTATGATGGGATAGGAAGGGGCAACGTCTTTGCCCATAATCGTCGATGACTGTCGCCGCTTGCGCGGCGCCCATCTGCAAGGAGGGTACTGTGGCGGTCCCAGTGCACTGCAGCGAGTGTGATTACCGCTTCAAGGTACCGGACGAGTACGCCGGCAAACGGGGGCGGTGTCCGAGGTGTAAGGCTCTGCTGGATGTTCCGGGTTCTTGGGGCAACGCCGGTAGCGTCGCCCGCGCCGAGCCGTTGCAGGACAGTCCTCGTCGCGCTGCTACCCCTCCTCCTCGCAGGGCCGCGGTCGCGACGGGAGCCTCATTCGAACCCGACTCCGGCTTGCCCCGGATCACGGTTCGTGATTCGCCGGACCGCGCGGCTCACAGCGGTGGGGCCGCAAGGTTGTCCCCGCCGCACCGCCGCTCCGGAGTCCCCCTTTGGCTGTGGATCTCGCTTGGCTCGGCAGCCGCGCTGCTGGTCAGTGTCATGGCGTGGCTGTTGCTCAGCGGCGACGCTTCCGACTCAAGCCAGCTCGCGTCTGCCGCTCCCGGCCGGCGTCTGCCGTCGCCTGTCCGCGCACCAGCACAGCCTGATACGCACCCTTCCGGGGACGACGGCAAGAATCGTGCCAAGCTGGTCGATACAGCTGGCGAACTGCCCGGCAGTTTGCCGGCTCCGGAAGCTCCAGGGCTTGGCGAATTGCCGCAGGCGATTGTCGCTTCCACGCTCGAAGAAGTAAAGCAGGCAGTCGTCAAAGTGGAGGTGCCCGTGGCCGGTGGTACCAAGATTGAGTCGGGCAGCGGGTTCTTCGTGGACGGACGAGGATGGATTGCCACGAACGACCACGTTATCAGGAACATCAACTCGGCCGCCCGGGTTCGGCTGGCCAAAGGTATGATTTGCGAGGTTGAAGGCATTATTGCGCGGGTGCCGGATCGAGACCTGGCACTGCTGAAGCTTCGCGAGCGGCCTTACCAGGTTACCATTCTCGACATCCGGCGTGAGGCCACCGCGCAACTGGGTGAGCAGGTGTATGCGTTCGGGCATCCCTACAACGCCGATTTCTCGCTTTCAAAAGGCATCGTCAGCCGCGTGCTGAATACCGGCGAGCTAAACGACGGTGCCCGGCAGATGCTCCAGTCGACTATTCAAACGCCGGACAATGTGGTTTGGATTCAGCATGACGCGAAAATCTCGCCGGGCAACAGCGGCGGCCCGTTGATTGACGAAGAGGGTCGCGTCCTGGGTGTAAATTCATTCGTACAGATCG
>JAVEUP010000130.1:0-24005 GCA_034005525.1 Thermoguttaceae bacterium
TGGCGGGAGCGTTTGCGCCCATCCTCGGCCTTCTCGGACGCCGACCGGCTGTCCCGCGCGGTCTGAGCGTCGTCTTCATCGAGGCTGGCGGTTACGGCGCCTTCGAGAATGGGGCGGTCGTCGGGGTGGACGTGTTCCGGCCTGGGATAGAACCGCAGCGCGGCGTTGGGAATCTTCAGTACATCCTGCCGCTGTCCGACCCGGAACGAAAGACTGGCCGTCATACCGGGCAGTAGTTTCATTTCGGGATTCGGCGCCTTGACGACTACCGGATAGGTGACGACGTTCTCTGTGGTCGAAGGGTTCAGGCGGATCTGGTCGATGCGGCCCTCGAAGAGGTCGGTCGGATACGAGTCGACGGTGAACTCGACGGCGGCCTGCCGCTGCTGCGCCTCGCGTATCAGCCCGATGTCGGCCTCGTCGACCGACGCGTAGATGTTCATCTCCTTGTCCATGTCGGGCGCGACGATGAACAGCTCCGGCGTGGAGAACTGCGCGGCCAGCGTCTGTCCTTCGTCGATCTTGCGGTCGATAACGATCCCGTCGACCGGCGAGCGGATTTCGGTATAGCCGAGGTTCGCCTGCGAATTCTCGAGCATCGCCTCGGCCTGCTTGATCGACGCCTCGGCCACCCGGAGTTGTGCGTCGAACGACTGCCGCTGGAAGCGGTACTGGTCCATGACAGAATCGGCCAGGTACTCGGGATTGATCTCGCGCAGTTGTTCGGCCCGTTTCTCGTCGTTGACGGCCTGCTGCCTGAGCGCGACGATCCGTGCCATTTCCGCCTTTGCCGTGGCCAGTGCGGCTTCGTCGCGGGCGACCCCCGCGCTGTAGATCCGCGGGTCGATGCGGGCGAGGAGTTGCCCTTTTTCCACACGGTCGTTGAAGTCGGCCGACAGTTCGCTGATCGGGCCGGAGACGAACGTACCGACCGACACGCGGAGCACCGGCTGGATGGTGCCGGTCGAGTTGACCACGGCGACGATATCGCCGCGCACGAGGCTTGCCTCGTGGAACTTGGGTTTGTGGCGCTCCCGCCACACGTCGAGCAACTTCATGCCGCCGGCGGTGAGCAGGCCGCCCACCACTGCGATAATCAGGATGATTGCCAGGAACTTCTTCATGGACGAACGCTCGGAGAATCGGCAAGGCCAATTCCACCATTATACCAACAACTGCGGGCGTCCGAAATCACGCTCCTACGCAGCAATCATGCAACCTCGGGCACGACGAACGGCTCGCGGTACTTGCGCCGGAGGAAGGCGTTGGCGGCTTCGGCCTGCTCCCCGACGAATCGCTCCGTTGCCGAATCAACCGTCAGCAGGGAGGTGAAGCGGATAGCGTCGCTTTCCATACCGAGACCATGTGCGCGGAGCAGATCGGCCATCTCGCCGACGAGGCCTTTCCACATGCCGGACGGATCGTCCACCTGCGCGGCTGCGGCCTGCGAGAACCGCCGGCCGGCGCGGGCCATGACGTTGGCCAGATGGCACCAACTGGTCGTGTCGCTGCCAACGCGAATGGGCGAGTTGAGGATGGACCGGTCGCGGCTGCGAACGGCGTCGATGAAGTTCTGCTGGTGGATGCCGTTACCGCCGTTGCCGGAAAACCGGCGGATTTCCTTGCCGTCGCGGTCGAATGCGACCGCCCGGCCGCGCTGCCCTTCGAGCCGGCCGCCTTCGCAGTAAGCGATGTAGCCGCTTCCCGGACCCGGATGCGGGGAGGCGCTTCGCGAGCCGGGCTCCGCGGGAAGGTTCGACAGGCCGATCACCACGGGCATGACACCTGCGTCGAAATAGACGAAGTGGACGTTCGGCGTCTGGCCCGCGTCGTTGAACACCACGCGCCCGCCGCCGCCGCAAATGCGCCGCGGCAGGACGGCCTTGTCCAGCAGCACGTTGCCTCGCATGTCGTCCAGCACGTGGACTCCCCAGTTGCCCATCTCGCCGGTTCCGGTGTTCCAGTCCCAGTGCCAGTCGTATTGCAGATTCTCGCGGTAGATGGGCACGTCTTGCGCGGGCCCGAGCCAGAGGTTGTGGTCGATGTCGTCAGGAATCGGCAGCGGCGTATCGCGCTTGCCGATGGGCGGGCGCACGCCGTAGCGGTTCACCCGCGCCGAGAGAATTCCGCCCAGCGCCTTGTCTTCGTGGAGGAACTTGCGGATTTCCGCCTGCATGGGGTCGGATCGCTGCTGCGTGCCGTGCTGGCAGATTCGGTCGGACTTCTCCACGGCAGCGACTGCTTGCCGGCCTTCCCAGTGGTTGTGCGACATGGGCTTCTCGCAATAGACGTCCTTGCCGGCCTGCACGGCCCAGATGGTTGCCAGGCTGTGCCAATGCACGGCGGTGGCAATCACCACGGCGTCGATGCCGTCGTCGTCGAGCAGTTGTCGGAGGTCGGTCCACGTTCTCGCCTGTGGAACGCGTTGGCCGGCACTGCCAAGCCGGTTCCGGTCGGCATCGCACAGGCCGGCAATACGGACTCCGTCCATCTTGCTGAACCGGCCGATATGGTCACCGCCGCGTCCGCCGCAGCCGATCATTCCCAGGCGAATTGCTTCATTTGCGCCGGCGGCCCGGTGCGATGCCAGTGGAACGACAACGGCCGCGCTGGCGGCCAATCCGCTTTGGAGGAAAGTGCGTCGAGTTAAGGAAATCATGGGAAGTCTCCTCGGATGGACGGTTGAACTGCCCTATTGTAACTCCTTCGGGAAGCCTGGGCCAGCGGTTGCGGGGGCAGTGTGCGACAAGATTCTCTGGCACGCTTGCAAGTGTCGCAAAGGGGCTGAGTTCGCCCAGCCCGGGGCCAGGTCCCTCGCTGTTGTACACAAGTCGTGGCCGCCACCGGCCGGCTTGCCCGGCCTGGAGCGGTGGTCGGTCGGCTAAGACGGCGCCCAGGCTCCCAATTTCCCCTGCACGCTGCCGCCACCGGAGGCGGCGGCAGCGTGCAGGGGAGATAGTTCGGGTGACCGTGCCTGCTTAGCTCACTGACCACGGCGCCAGGCGGGGCAAGCCCGCCGGTGGCCCTTCACCGCCTCCACACGTGCCAAAAAACCTTGCCGCACATCGGTGGCATGGCTTCCGATTGAACCGCTGGGATTCATGCCTCCAGCCTTCGGCGGACGGCGGACAGAAGCAGGTTGCGGTCGATTGGTTTGCTCAGGTAGTCGTCGCAGCCGGCTGCGAGGCATTTTTCACGGTCGCCGGTCGCCGCGTTGGCGGTCAGGGCGATGATGCGGCCGGTATAGCCGGCGGCGCGGAGCCGCTCGACCAATTCGTAGCCGTTGAGTACCGGCATCTGGATATCGGTCAGAATGACATCGGGCGCTTCGCCGCGGCTCCAGCAGTCCTTGGCTTCCTCCAGTGCGGCCTGGCCGTCACCGGCAACAGCCACCGTTGCCCCGGCCTTTTCCAGAATCGCCCGGATGAGCCGCTGATTATCGGCGGAGTCTTCCGCCAGCAGCACCCGGCAGCCCAGTAGGGCTTCCGCCGGACCCATCGCATCAGCGGTCCCCCCAGCTGTGCTGCAACGAGACTCGATCCCGGTCTTGCGAGTCTTCGGGCGGCTGGTGGCAATGGTCAAGCGAAAGGTGCTTCCCACGCCGGGCCGGCTTTCTACGTCGAGTCGTCCTCCCAACTCTTCCGCCAAGAACTTACAGATCGTCAGGCCAAGTCCCACACCTCCGGAAGAATCGGACGGCGATTCGCGCAACTGGGAAAATGGCTTGAAAATTTCCAGCAGATGGTTCGGGTCGATCCCCGGGCCCGTATCGTCTACTTCGAACTGCAAACCGGGAAAAGCCGCCCGGACGTCGATCCGACGAGCTGCAATTCGAACGGTTCCCGTCTCGGTGAACTTGACAGCGTTTCCAATCAGGTTCGTGAGGATTTGCCGCAACCGGGTCGGATCGCTATGGATGGTTGCAGGTACGGAGTCGATCGACGCGACGACGAGTTCCAGCCCCTTCGTGCGAGCCTGGGGCTCGAGCAGCCGCACGACCTCGGCAAGGATGGCTGCCGGCGAGCAGGGGACGAAGTCGACCTTCAGCCGCCCACTCTCGATCATGGAGACGTCGAGCAGATCATTGACAATCTGTAGCAGATGCCGTCCGTTGCGGTGGACCACCCGCAGAATGTCCGCGGCCGCATGCGAAACGCCTGCTTGCTCTCCGCCGCCGAGCAACTCTTCCGTGAAGCCGATGATGGCGGTCAACGGCGTGCGGATCTCATGACTCACGTTCGCCAGGAACCGGTTCTTGGCCTCGGTGGCGGCGGTTGCCGCCTCAAAGGACCGGCGAAGCACGACGTTGGTCCGCTCGAGCACCGCGTAGGACTCCTTCAGGCTGGCCGTTTGCCGGTCGACCTGGCGTTGCAGGCCGGAAGCCTGACGTTCCAGCCGGTCATGATACTCCTTGACCATCGCAGCGTTCCGGATACGGCACGCCAACTCGAGCGCGTTCACCGGCTTCGTGAGAAAATCGGTTGCCCCGAGCTGCAGGGTCTGGATTCTCGTGGCGAAATCATCGACCACCGTAAGGATGATCACCGGCAAGTGTGCCCATCGTGCCGTCGCGCGGAGGCTCCGCAGAATGTCCACCCCGCTGACATCCGGCATCACGACGTCCAGCAAGAGAACGTCCGGCCTGAAACCTTCCAGGATGGAGAGGGCCTGACGGGAGTCGGTGCAGATCAAAGACTTTCGAAATCCCAGACCAGTGAGCTGCTCTTGAAGCAGGTCCGTTGTACCCGGATCGTCGTCGACGATCATCACCTTCGCCGCAAGCCTTAGGGAGGTGGCCAGCGCCGCACATTGCGGTGCCGCCAGCGGTGGCAAGGTCTCGTTCATACCGGGTTCCTATTGCGTGCAGGCGGGAACATTGCCTATTGCTTTCCTTCAAATAGTAGGGCGCCGTTCCGGTATGCGAGTGCAAAACTGGAATATCGGATGACCGGCTTCATCCAGAGGATGGAGAGAGCGCCAGGGACCGGTTGGGCAGCTTGTGCCGGTTTTGGCGGAATTGCATTCAATGATTTGACTGCGCCCGGCTGCTGACGTAGAGTCATAACGGGTTGATACCCTTGGGACGTTCCCGACATCAGCGAGGTTTCACGAATGGACCAAGACATCGTCACTTCAACGACAGCCGTCTTCGACGAGCAGGAACTGGTAGCCCGCTGCATGGGCAACCGCGATTTCGCCCGCCGAATCCTGGCAAAGTTCCAGAGCCGGCTCCGGGACGATCTGGCGGAATTGAAGGAAGCCTTTCTGTCCGGGGACGCCGAGCGTGTCACGATCGTCGCGCACCGGATGAAAGGCGCGTCAGCCAACGTAGCGGCCCACGTGCTGCGAGATCGAGCCGCTGCGATCGAGCAGTTAGCACGCGGGCAAAACCTTTCCGCAATCCAATTCCACCTGCAGGAACTGCAGAGAGAGTGTTCGCATTTCAAGGAATCCATTTCACTGCTTGGTGAAGGACTTGGCTGTACCGCTGCATCGACGGAGAGTATCTCGTGCGAGTCCTGGTAGCTGATGACGACTGCGTGACTGCCGAATTGATTGCCAACGCACTGGGCGAGTTCGGCTACAAGGTAACCGTCGCCAAGGACGGCCGCGAGGCGCTGGAACTGGCCCGGACGGGGCTGTACCGGCTCGTCGTTTCCGACTGGGAGATGCCCGGAATGAGCGGCGTCGAGCTTTGCCGACAAATACGGCAGCGCGCGTGGAGTGGCTATGTCTACGTGATCTTGTTGACATCGTACAGCGGCGTGACGAACGTTGTGGAGGGATTGGACGCCGGCGCCGACGACTTCCTTACCAAGCCGTTCCAGCCGCAGGAGCTTCGCGTACGGCTGCGGGCGGGCGAGCGGCTTCTCGCCCTGGAGAGCCGCGAACTGACCATTTTCGCGCTGGCCAAGCTCGCCGAATCGCGCGATTCGGAAACGGGCGCGCACCTGGAACGGATCCGCGAGTATTGCCGGATTCTTGGCCGGGAGCTTTCGCGTTGGCCTTCGCATCGCGACGTGGTCGACGGCGAATACGTGCAACTTCTGTATCTGACCAGTCCACTTCATGACATTGGGAAGGTCGGCATTCCCGACCGCGTGCTGCTGAAGCCCGGCCGGCTCACTCCGGAGGAATTCGAGATCATGAAGCAGCACACGACTCTCGGGGCTGATACCCTCGCAGCAGCAGCCAACGCGTACCCGGAGGCCCCCTTTCTCACCATGGCGAGGGAAATTGCGCTGACCCATCACGAGCGATTCGACGGCAAAGGCTATCCGAACGGCTTGCGAGAGCCGCAAATTCCGCTGTGTGGCCGGATTGTGGCCCTGGCGGACGTCTACGACGCTCTAACCAGCCGGCGCGTGTACAAGCCCGCGTACAGCCATCAAGAAGCACGAACCGTCCTGATCGAAGGCTGCGGCACCCAGTTCGACCCGGATATCGTGGAAGCCTTCCTGCGACGCGAGGAGGAGTTTATTGCCGTCCAGCGTCGTTTGGGAAACGAAGAACCGGGCAACGAGCGGATCGTACAGCAACCTCTTCTTCTTGAAAGCCCCGTCCCGGAAGCTTGCCCAGTCTAGCTGACCGTAACAATCGTTACGTTCATCTCTTTCCTTACCCGCAACCGGCACCTCCGATTATTGCTGCAAACCGGGGAATGCCGATGCAGATAAGGCGTGTAACGATTGTAGGGGCTTTCCGGGGAGGCAACCGATGCGTTGTAGACTGGTTGCGTTCGTTTGGATCTGTGCGGTGCTGACCGTGGCAAGCACAGGGATGGCCGATGGTGTTATTCTCAACGGCTTGGCTCCCCGGTCCATTGGAAGAGGGGGAACAAACATCGCCTTTGCCGACAACGGTGCCGTGCTGTTCGACAATCCGGCCGGGGCGGTGAATGTCCGAGGGCAAGGACTGATGGACCTCGGTGTGGATGGGATCATTACCCAGTTCCGCTACTCGGATCCCGACAATCCATCAGTTTCCGATACACGTATCGTTCCCTTACCTCAAATCGGATACGTGCGAAAGAGTGCCGATGAGCGATGGGCCTACGGATTAGGGGTGTTCGCACCGGCGGGTTTTTCCGAAAGGTTCGTCATGGAAGGTCCGCCGCCGCTCGACGGCCGGCGGCCCTACAATACGTTCGGGGCCTTGGCCAAGGTTCTGCCGGGAGCGGCCTACCGCGTGACCGATCGGCTTTCCGTGGGTGCGACGCTGGGTGTGGGAATCAGCCACGTCGAGTTAGAGGGCCCGTACTTCCTCCAGGGCCCCAGTCCGCTTGCAGGCCTCCCCACGATGCTCGACATCCGGGGGACGGGAGCCGCGCTGGTCTGGTCGTTTGGGCTGCAATACGCCCTGACAGAAGCGACGACCGTGGGCGCGACGTACCAGAGCGAAAGCCGGTTCCATTTGGACGGCGTCGCGAACGTGGACGTAACCGGGCTCGGGCTCGGGCGAAGCTCCTATAAGGCGCGGACGGACATTACCTGGCCGGAATCGGTAGGGCTCGGAGTGCGCCACGAACTGTGCCCGCACCGCATCCTCTCGGCCGACGTGATCTGGTACAACTGGTCGCAGGCTTTCGACCAGTTGGGGATTCATCTCACCGAGCCGTCCGCTGTCGGGTTTGTGCCCATCTACGAGGAATTCCCACTCCGATGGCACGACACGGTTTCCGTGCGATTGGGCTACGAACGAATTCTCGCCGGCGGACGCACGATCCGGTTCGGCTACGTTTATCATCGGAATTCCATTCCCAAAGAAACTCTGACCCCGTATATCCAGGCGATCCTCGAGCACGGTTTCTCGGCCGGTTATGGTTGGGCGTACCGTGAATGGAACATCGACCTCGCCTACATGTTCCTGTTCGGACCTCAGCAAAACGTGGAAACCAGTGCGATCATTGGCGGCGATTTTAGCGACAGCGTCCATAACGCGCAGGCCCACGCCCTCAGCATCAGCCTGATGCGCCAATTCTGAGTTGTCTTAGGACGGAACCAGCTTTCTCCGCTGGATTCAAAGGGGACCGCCCCATTTTCGCGGCGGAATCGTTGGGCGACTGGTCAACCTCCCCTTTGTGCCGCGAGAATTGTGACACTTCCCTGTGAACAGTTGCTGCCTTTCGATCCCGCTCTTGCACAGTCGTGTCCTGCCAAAGCAATTCGATGATTTCCAGGGTCCGCTCCACCAGTTCACGGCCGCCTTCGGGAGTGACTTGGTTGCTTTCGGGAATGGCGCCGTAGGCGCCGCGCGCCACCGAACGTTCCGTGGGAAGGTACTGGTAATAGCCGTCGGCAAGTTGCACGACGAAGGTTTGCACTGCTTTACTGCGGGCCTTCATCTGGATGCCGAAGTCGAGGTACAGCTCGAACGGATTCGTGGCGATGGCCACGTCGCCAATCCGGATCACGTGGATGGGGACGGGCAAGGTGGTCTTCGGCGGTTCGTTGGGGTCCACCTTTTGTTGACCTTGGAGCCGCCAGTACGGCCGTTCGCTGAGAAACTCCACCTGTTGCTGTTCGTAGCGGGCTACCACGCGAGCGGCCCGGGCAAGCCGCCAATACACCGCGCTGATGGGGTTGAACCATCGGGGCTTCTCGCGAATCGCCGGATTCGCGTCAATCTCCTCGCGCATCTTGCGGTATTCCCCCAGTAGTCGCTCGAAATCCCGCCGCCTGCTCTCCGCCTCCTCCTTCGTCACGAGCCGCCGGCTCAACTCGACCTCCTCCACATGGTGGATCAGCACAGGCGCCCAATCGATGGTTTCTTCCATGTAAGGGAGCACGGAATTGACGGCGTCGGCGATGCGCACGGCGATCTGCTGGCGGCGACTCCGGCCGGTGATGCGCTCCATGCGTTGTTCCGCGTTCTCGCCTTTGTTCCGCCGGCCAAGCAAATGCGGCGACTGATCGCCTGCGGCGGCAATCTGCGGCAGGACGTACAGCGAGTCGCCCAAGCGTTGGCGCAGCTCGTTGCGGGTTTCGTGCCAGAAGTCGGCGGTGATCGGCGAGCCCCCTTCACTAGCCTGTGCCGGGCAGGCGATGTTGACCACCACACCGGTCAACTCGCCGTTTGCATCGTAAGTGTACAGAAGCCCGACCGAATGGTCCTCGTGCCCTTCGACGTGGCTGAAGTCGGGCCGGTCCGTGCCGCCGTACATCTGGGATCGCCCGCCGTAGTACGCCGTCAGGCGATTCTGCCCCACGACCGCATGCCCGAGTCCGAAGCTCACGCCACCGGGCTTGCGGTTCTCCCACGCCTCGGCGACGGCCGTGGCAATCCGTGGCGCGGCGAATTCCAGAAACCCCGTCGGCGACATGATGTCCTCGCCCGGCACCACGCCAAACCATGACCATTCGTCCGGAATCGCCAGCCCGTGTTCGGCAAGCCTCGCCGTCACGTCCAGGCTGGTTCTCACACACGGGGCTTGGTGCGTGTGGGTTGCCATGACCACGATCTTCGTTACGTCGATTTCCGGCTGCGACTCGACAACCAATTCCTTTACCCGATCACGCAGTTCCTGCCGGATCATACCCAGGTCGCAACTGACCATGATGACCATATCGCCGGAACTATCTTCGGTGATCGATTCGAGGACAAGCGCCGTGGCCGTGATCGGATCCATGACCGATTGGGAAACGTCCATGGACGGTCCCGCCGAGCGGTGGACCGGTACTGGGGGGGTTATGTCGGTTGTGGCCCATCCGATACGCAACGCTCCCGCCTTTTCAGGCACCGGCTCCGACGCATACGCCGTGACAGAACAGACGATGCACAGAAGCGCGCCGAGACTCACTAATCCAGGGAATCGCTCGTTCATTGTAAGGCCCTTTTCCGGTATTTGGAGTGCGGGAATTCATTCCCGCTTTTCTTCCGTCCCTTGTGTCTATTCGCCGCTGTCTGGCGCGCTGTTTTGGAGTGCGGCGGCTTGACGCCGCTTTGGCTATGCCTTTTTCTCTCCGCGACTGCAACCGCCACCGGGCGATACGCCAAAGCTGACGCGAAGCGAAAGCGGCGTCAAGCCGCGGCACTCCAAAGACGCGTCATTCTTCCCAAAGCGATTCGATCAGCTTCAAGGTTTCCTCCACCAGTTCCCGGCCGCCTTCGGGGCCGAACGTGATACTCTCGGGCACGGCGCCGTAGGCGCTGCCGGCCAGCGACCGTTCGGTGGGAAGATACCGGTAGTGCCCGTCGGCGGTCTGGACGGTGAACGTTTGCACCGCCTTGCTGCGGGCCTTGATTTGCATGCCGAAATCGAGGTACAGCGCCACCGGGTGCGTGGCGATGGCCATGTCGCCGATGCGGACCACGTGGAGCGTTACCGGCAGTTTCTCCCCGGCCTGCTGGCGCTCGAACATCCGCACCACCCGGTCGGCCCGGTCCATCTGCCAGTAGACCCCGCTGATCTTCTCGAACCACCGGGGCTTCTCGCGGATCTCCGGATTCGCGTCGATCTCCTCTCGCATCTTGCGGTACTGGGCAAACAGCGGCTCGAACTGTTGGCGCCGGCTCTCCGCCATTTCTTTGGTGACGCGCAGTTGGGTCAACTCGACCTGCTCCACGCGGTGCGCGAACACCGGATCCCATTCGATGTTCTCCTTCATGTAGGGGAGGAGCGACGCGACGGCGTCGCCCAACCGTTTGGCGATCTCCTCCCGGCTACTCCTTCCGGCCAGCCTCAACATGCGCTGGTGGGCCCGGCGCTCCACCACAACCCTTGGCCACTGTTCACCCGAGGAGGCGACCTGCTGCAAGGTGTAGATCGACTCGCCGAAGCGTTTGCGCATCTCATTGCGCGTGTCGTGCCAGAAGTCGGCGGTGACGCTCCGACCGAACCCCAACGCCGAGCAGGGCACGTTGACCACCACGCCCGTCAGCTCGCCATCGGCATCGAAGGTGTACAGAAGCCCGACCGAATGGTCCTCGTAGCCTTCAATATGGCTGAAGTCGGGCCGGTCCAGGCTGCCGTACTGCTGGGACCGCCCGTCGCGGTACGTCACCTGGCGATTGTGCGACACCACGGCGTGCCCCAGGCCGAAGCTCACGCCGCCCGGCTTGCGGTTCTCCCACGCCTCGGCAATGGCCTCGGCAATGCGGGGCGCGGCGAATGCCAGGTACCCGACCGGCGACATGGCGTCCGGGTCGATGCCGTAATAGGACCACTCGGCGGGAACTTCCACTCCGCGCTCCGCCAGTTTCGCCGCCAGTTCCGGCGCCGTCCGCACGCACGGCGCCCCGTGGTTGTGCGTCGCGTTGAGTACGATCTTGGCAACGTCGATTTCCGGCTGCAACCCGGCCACCAGTTCCCGTACCCGGTCGCAAAGCACCTTTTCGGCGCGGGCCAGATCGATGCCGACCATAATGAGCATGTCGCCGTCTTCTTCTTCGCCGACCGACTCAAGGACGAGCACCGTTGCGGTAACCGGATCCATGACCCCTTCCGAGACGCGCAAATGGCCCAGACCAGCCATGTGGACCGGCACATCGGGGGTCAAGTTTGCCATGGCCCACCCGATACGGAGCGGTCCTGCCGCTTGGGCCGCCGGCTCCGACGAATGCACCGTTACGGGGCACACCGCGCACAAAAGTACCCCGAGGGTCATGAACCAACTCAACCGCCCGTTCATCGTTCGCATGGAAAGCTCCTTGTCAGTATTTAGGGATTTGGAGTACGGAGGCTTGACGCCGCTTTGGCTATGCCTTTTCTCTCTCCGCGCTTCCAACAGGCACCGCAAGAAATGTTAAAGCTGACGCAAAACAAAGGCGGCGTCAAGCCGCCGCACTCCAAAGGCGGGTTACTTCTCCTCCCAAAGCGAGTCGATGAGCTTCAGGGTCGCTTCGACCAGTTCCTGGCCGCCCTCGGGCCCCACTTCGTTGCTGGTGGGAATGCCGCCGTAGGCGCCGCCAGCCACGGATCGTTTGGTCGGAAGGTACCCGAAACAGCCATTAGAAAGCTCGACCGTGAACGTTTGCACCGCCCTGCTGCGCGCCTTGATCCGGAGGCCGTAATCGAGGTAGAACTCGAACGGGCTCGTGGCGATCACCATGTCGCCGATCCGGACCACGTGGACAGGGACCGTGATGGTCGGCTGTTGCAGTTCGTAAGGAGCGATCACCCGGTACGCCTGGCGCAAGTTCCAGAAGACCGGGGTGATCTCGTTCTGCCAGCCCGCCTTCTGCTTGCGCTCCGGGTTCTGCTGAAGCTCGCGGCGCATCCGGAGATACTCGGCCAGCAGCTTTTCGAAACTTTGCCGATATTGCTGCAACTGCTCGTCCGTCAGGCGCAGCCGGGTCAACTCGACCTGCTCTGCTCGATGGGCAAGCAGGGGGTTCCACTCGATGCGGTCCTTCATGTAGGGCAGGACGGAGGTAACGGCGTCGGCAATGCGCATGGCAATCTGCTGCCGGCGATTTCGCCCGGTCAGTCTCTCCATGCGCGCTTCAGCGCGGCGGTCGACCAGTATATGCGGCGACTGGTCGCCGGCGGCGGCAAGCTGCGGCAGGATGTGAAGCGATTCGCCCAACCGGTTCCGCAGTTCCTCGCGGGTTTCGTGCCAGTAGTCGGCACTGATCAGCGTCCCGCCTTCGGTTACCTGAGCCGAGCAGGCAAGGTTGACCACCACGCCGGTGAGTAGCCCCTCGGAGTCCCAAGTGTACAGCAGGTTGACGGAATGATCCTCGTATCCTTCGACGTGGCTGAAGTCCGGCCGATCCGTCTTGCCGTACATTTGGGACCGCCCGTTATCGTAGTTGATCAGCCGGTTGTGCCCCACCACGGCATGGCCGAGACCGAAGCTCACCCCGCCTGGCTTGCGATTCTTCAGTGCCTGCTCGACCGCGTCCACAGCCCGCTCTGCCATGAAGTCGGCGTAGTCCTGCGGCGTAGGCGTAATGCCCAAGTCGGTGCCCCACCACGTCCACTTGGCGGGGATCTCGATGCCGAGGGTTGCCAACTTTTCGGCCAACGCGTGGGCCGGGCGGCTGTCTGGTGCGGCATGGGTGTGCGTGGCGAAAACAATGAGGTCGCCGGGCTCGATTTCCGGTATGCGTTCGCCCACCTTCTTCAGGACGAAGTCCATGAAGTCTTCGCGGAGACTGCTGTGGTCGACCGCAACTTGGGCGACCAGTTCCGCCGTTTCGCCGTCTTCATCGATCGACTCCAGCACGAGCGCCGTCACGCCAATCGGATCCATCACACCCGTGGAGATCCTTGCCCGCCTTCCTCCTGACATGACGATCGGCCCCTCCGGAGTAATGTCGGCCGAGCCCCAACCGATGCGCAAGCTACCGGGCTTCGTTTTCTCAGCGGAAAGGGCAGACGGCGCGCCGAGAATGACCAGAAGGGTGATGGTAAATGCGAGTGAGACCACATCGTTTCGCATGGCTTCTCCTTGAGGTCACCCCCGCCGGAGGGCGCCGGGACGATCCCGGCGAATGCTACCCTCTCAGCGGCGATTCTAAGCTTGCAGACGGGGACGGCACCGGTCAAGTGCTCGGTACGTCGCGATTCAGGTAAGGTGGGGATATATCGCATGAAATCCGGCAAGCGAGCTTCGCGATCAGGTGGTTCTGTCTAAAACGAGCCTCCGGGAATCACGTTGCCGTCGTTGTAGTTGATCAGGTTCTGGTACACGTAGTTGCCGGCGCTGGGCTTGGTCGTGCTGAAATTACCCTTCGCCATTTCGGGGTTGGTCTCGATATTCTCGCTAATGAAGTGGACCGACCCGTCGCAGAGCAGGAAGTTCGCCCCGCCCGAATGCCGGCTGGTGACGGTAAACCGCGAGTAATCGGAATCGAGGATTTCCGTTGCGGTAACCGTCCCGGTAAACGGCGTGTTGATGGGCCTGACCGTATAGAACTTGAAGCTGCAGTTGGTCTTCACCCGGCCGCTCCAGGTGGCGCCGATGGAATCTTTGAACAATCCTCGCTCCGACACCAGGAACGTATTACTCAGTCCGTCGGTAATTTCCGGTATGCGCACGCACAACCGCTGGCGGGGCGTATTCGGCGGATAGTTGAACATCTCGCCGTTGCCCACGTAGTTCGAGGTAGGGTAGCCCTTGTAATGCTCGTTGTAGGCGTCGCCCGAGTCGGACGGACAGCGGTAGACACTGAGCAGGGTCATAATGACGGTGCCTTCCGTCGGCGGCGGGACGACGCCGCCGGTGGACGCCAGTTCGTCGTACAAAGCCTTCTGCTCAAGAAACGGGAGGATACTGATCAGCCACGAAAAGCCGTCCGCCGTGCGAGGCGACCCGATCGGGAAGCTGCGCATCGAATCGTGGTAGGTGTGCATGGCCAGCCCGACTTGCTTCAGGTTGTTCGTGCATTGCAGCCGCCTGGCCGCCTCCCGCGCCGCCTGCACCGCCGGCAGGAGCAGGGCAATGAGAATGCCGATGATGGCAATGACCACCAGCAGTTCGACGAGGGTAAAACCGCATTGTGGATTTTCGGTCTTAGGTTTTGGATTGCCGGTTGCCATGAGTTCCTCCCTGCAATATCGCTCGGCTTATGAACCGGGGAACTGCGTCTTACCGAGCGCTGATGAACCTTGTGCAAAAACTCAATTCCGAAACCGTCGCCGCCGGCACGGCGCCAGCAGGCCCAACAGCCCGGCCGCCAGAAGCACGAGGCTGCTCGGCTCGGGTACGAGGACGCCGAACTGGCTGTTGTGGTTCAGCACGGCCCACACGGCCGCGCTGTCCGTATCGATGCCCCAGGAGCCGAGGAGCATATTCAAATCGCTGCCGTACTCGCTGGTGAAATCGCTCCACGAGCCCCGGTAGCACTCGACCGCCTCGGCGCCGGTGACGGAATTGCCCGCCACCGCATCGACCCACTCGGTCCCGTCGAGCCACGCCAGGTGCAGGCCGCGCTCGGCGGCGGGGCTCACCAGGCTTTCGTCGTAGGTCATCTGCAGGACGAACGGGTCGGTCGGCTCCGAAGCGTCGGCCATGCCGCTTAATTGCAGCACGTCGCTGACCGGGCGCAGGTACAAGGCCGTGCTCTGGGCCTCGCCCTCGCCGAACATGCGCCACGCCATGCCGACCTCGAGCGGGCCGCCGGTTTCGTTCTCGCCGGCCAGTAGTTGGGCCTCGGTGTGGAAGCCAGCCAGTCGGGGCTCGCCGACAATCTTTGAGCCAAAGCCTGCCAGCAAGGCGTTGTTGGCCACGCGTCGCACAAGCTTCGGCTCCGAGCCGTCGAAGGCTGTACCGGCGGAGGCAATCAGCACATCGGCCGAAGTGTTCTTCGCCAGCGAGCCGGTCACGTCCAGCGTGCCGGCCAGAACCGTAGTCGTGCCGGTGTAGGTGTTGGCTGCGGCAAGCCTGAGCGTCCCGAGGCCCGTCTTGACGATGCTGCCAGCCGCGGCCGGGCTGCCGCCGCTGGTCTGGCCGTCGGTGACGATGGCATCAATCCACAAAGAGCCGCCGCCGGCGACCTCGAATGTGCGCGCTACGGGACCGGCAGTGGTGTTCAGCCACACAAACCGTTTGCTGGTTGTCAATGAGCCGTTTCTTTCGAGGGTTGACGTGCTGGTCGCAGTGACGTCGCCGCCGAGAATCAAGGCAGCGCCGGCGTTTGAACCCGAACCCATGTGCATGAGAATTCGGCTGGCGTTGAGCGTCAGGCCGCCGGAGCCAACCCAAAGTGGAGTTATGTTGTTCGCATTGTCGCCGTAGAGGGTGAAGCTGTTTGGGGAACTCACTGTCCCCGAGTTGAAGTCCGACAGCGTCAAGCCACCAAAGCTGAGTTCGGCGCCGCTGTTGATGACAACCATGGTGTTCCCGTCTTGCCGGGAGAAGCTGCCATCGCCGGTGATCGTCCACGAAGAGCCCGGTCCCGTCAAGAAGGCACCGCCTGTGACGCTGAGGCCGGCCAACGTTTGCGTATGGTTGCTCCTTCTTCCCTCCGGTCCCGCCGAGATCGAGTTCAAGTTTCCGGCCGTCATGGTCACACTGGCGGTGTCGGCAATCTGCTCGTCCTGGTTGAAGATCACGTTGCCGCCGCTGATAATCAGGTCACCCTGCACGGCGGGGCCGCTGCTTCGATCGAGCATGAGCGTTCCTGCGACGACAACTGTTTCGCCCGTGTAGGTGTTGTTGCCGGAGAGGGTGAGGGTTCCGGCGCCCGACTTGGCCAGGCTTCCACCGGTGCCGGAAATGCTGCCGGCGAAGGTGGTGCTGGCGTTGGTGCCGCCGACATTGAGGTTCTTGCCTCCCAGCGCGACGGACGACCCGGCAACCCCGGCCAGCGAGCCGACGCTCTGGCTGGCCGCCGAAATGCCCGAAATGTCGAGCGAGGCGTTCGCGCCGGTCAGACTTACGGCCACAGCCCCGATGTTGAGCGTTCCGCGAACGGCTAGGCTGGCGCCGTTGCCGACGGTGAGCGTACCGGCTGGGAGGATCGAAAACTCGTCGCCCGAGCTGACTTGCACCGCCACGTTATCTTCGATGAGCACAGTGCGGGCTTTGCCCTGGTCCGGCAGTGCATAGTAGCCGTTGGCATTCCAGCCGGTCACGTCGTCCAGTCGATAGCGCACCACCACGACGCCGGAGCCGCCTTTGCCGGGCGAAGGCGATCCATGGAAGGAGCCGCCACCGCCACCGCCGCCGAGTCCGTCGGTGCCGGCGCTGTGGCCGGCTCCACCACCTCCGGACCCCCCGGTGCCGGGCTGGCCGCCTGAAGCTCTCCCGCCGCCGCCGCTCCCGGCGTAGTAGATGTCTTCCCCGGTGATGGTGTTGAGCACCCCGGCACCGCCCGGCTGGCCGTCCTGGCTGGCGATGTTGTCGGCACCGGCAGCGCCCGCGCCTCCACCGCCAGCGCCGCCGTAGTCGCTGCTGTCACCCGTACCCAGCGCAGTACGGTCGCCGCCTTTATGGCCTTGTCCGGGCTCGCCTTCACCGCCATCGTTTCCGGAAGTTGCATAGCGGCGTCCAGCAGCCCCTCCACCGGACCCGCCATCGTTGCCGTCGTTGTTGAAGCGTGCGCCACCCCCGCCACCGACAGCCTGGAAACCAAACACTGAAGAAGGCGCCCCATTTTCGCCGTTGTCTTCGCTGACGGGTAATCCACCTGCGCCAACGGCAACGGGATACGGCGATCCACCGGAGAGCGTGAGCGGGGCGCCCACGTTGGTCAGCAGTCCGCCAGCACCGCCGCCACCAGCGCCGTTATAGTCGCCGCCGCGCCATCCGCCCGCGCCGCCACCAGCCACGACCAGATACTCGACCTCCGTCACGCCGTCTGGCGGGCTGAAGGTCGAGGCAATGTTGACGGTGGTGTAGCGGTGGATGACGCAACTGTCGCCCGCAATGGACCGAAAGATCAGATTGTCGCCGTTGGTGGGGTTCTGGGCTTGTGCCAAGCCCGTCACGGCCGCAATACCTAACGTGGCGGCGAGAACCGCCGCTGTGCATGAGCGAAACATGATTAGCCACCGAAAGAGTCTCTCGGTCGACGGGCCCCGGAAAAATTCACGACTGCCCGCCCAGCAAGTGCCGCCAATCCTCGAGCCTTCTCCACCCTTATTATAGTCAACCGGGACTTGTTGTCGATTATACTTTCTTGCGAAAAGATTACACTTCCTTGCAGCCGTACTTGGGGCAGAGCGATAAATCCCGACAGGGGGGTCGCAACACCCGGCACCGGGTCATTGCCCGTTATTGGTCCATCGCATTTCGCGTTCTACTTGAATGCACATCATCCTCGCATCCCAGGCAAGGTCGGCGCCGGCTTCCTCACCCAGGACAAGTTCGGTGTTCGATGCCGACTTCTGGAAGGCCGCCAGCAAATCCTTCGCCGCCTGCCACTCCTTTTGGTCGTGATGCTCTTGAGCCCGCGTGAGCAGCGTCAGCAGTTGTTCCTTGCCCGGCTCCGTCACCTGGTTTTCCTGGTGAAAGCGGGCGAGGCTATTGCGGAGGTCCTGGAACGACAGGTCGAACGCCTGGTTGACCGTCAGGGCGCCGGTGGTTGCGCACATGGCAATCGCGGCGTCAATGCGGTCGTAGGGAGTCTCGGCGATTTGCCCGCTAGTCGATGCTCCACGGTGCGCGGCCGGGAGGAAGGCGGAGCAGTGCGTTTGCCTCATCATCGCCGGCAAACTGCTCGGCGGCCGGGTCCCAGTTCAGCTTGCGGCCCACTTGGCAGGCGATGTAACCGATCTGGGCCACGGAACTGGACCGGTGCCCGACCTCCGCGTCGGCCAAGGTTCGCTCGCGGGTCTTCACGCAGTTCAGGAAGTTGCGCCGCTCGTTTTCCAGCGGGTAGGGGAAGTCCTCCGGCTTGACTTCCGCGGTGAGGATCGATTCCGGCTCCGCCTCGAGCCGATCGGGGCCGTACCAGACGCAAACCCAGCCCTCGGTGCCCTCGAACCGGACATGCACCTTGTCGGGCGTCGAGCCGCGGCCGGTGTTACTGTAGAACAATTCCACACCGTTGGCATATCGATACCGCAGGTCGAAGCCGAGGATCACGTTCCAAAGCCCGTCGATGGGCGGAAACTCGCCGTGCCCTTCCACTTCGACCGGTCCGGTCTCGTCCGAGTTGTTGCCCCATTGGGCAACGTCCAGCGGATGGTAGCCCCAGTTGACGATCCCGCCGTCGCAATAGGTTCGGTTGCCATACCATCCGGGCCGATCGTACCCGGGCACGAAACTCTTCGGCGGATGCACCCGCTGCTCCGTATACGGCGCCAGCGGCGCCGGGCCCAGCCACATGTCGTAATCCAACTCCGGCGGCGCCGGCATGGCCGGCTGCATGGGAAGTGGCTTGTTCCAGCAGGGCGCCGTGGTGCGAATGGTCTTCAGTTGTCCGATCTTGCCGGTTCGCACCAGGCTCACGGCCTTATACCAGAGTGGGATGGAGCGGAACTCGCTGTCGGTGCGTTCTTCAAGCCCGTGCTTCGTTAGGTGACGCCTTCTCACTCTTCCGCCCAAAGCGACTCGATCAATTCCAGCGTCCGTTCGACCAGTTTGCGGCCGGCTTCGGGATCGGCTTCGTTGCTTTCGGGGATGGCGCCGTACGCGCCACCCGCCACCGAACGTTCCGTGGGAAGGTATCGGAAGTACCCGTTGGCAAGCTGGACGGTCATCGTTTGCACCGCCTTGCTGCGCGACTTGATCTGGATGCCGTAATCGAGGTACAACTCGAACGGGTTCGTGACGAGGGCCAAGTCGCCAATCCGGATCACGTGGACGGGGACCGACATGGTCGGATCCGTCTGTTGCAGTTCGTAGCGCATGATTACGCGGAGCGCTCTGGCCAGGCGCCAGTAGACGGGAGTAATGTCCTTGTACCAATTCGGCTTCTGCATCCGTTTCGGGTTCTCTTCAAGCTCCCGGCGCATCTTGGTGTATTGGGCCAGGAGCTGCTCAAAGTTCTGCCGTCCTCGAGTCTCCACGATGTCTTCCGATATGCGCCGCCGGGTCAGCTCCAGTTTCTCCATGTGGTGGGCGAGCACGGGATTCGGATCGATATGGCCTTCCATGTAGGGCAGGATGGAAGTGACGGCATCGGCAATGCGCACGGCAATCTGCTGTCGGCGGTTCTGCCCGGCAAGTTTCTGCATGCGCGCCTCGGCGCGCCGGTCGACCAGAATATGTGGCGACTGGTCGCCCGCGGCGGCGATCTGCGGCAGGACGTAGAGCGACTCGCCCAACCGCTTGCGCAGCTCTTCGCGGGTTTCGTGCCAGTAGTCGGCCGTGATCAGCGTACCACCCTCATTCACCTGCGCCGGGCAAGCAATATTGACCATTACGCCGGTCAACTTATGGTCGGCGTCGTACGTGTAGAGAAGTCCGACCGAATGGTCTTCGTACCCTTCGACGTGGCTGAAGTCAGGCTGGTCCGTGTTGCCGTACATCTGGGATCGCCCACCGTAGTATGCCGTCAGCCGGTTGTGCCCGACCACGGCATGTCCCAGCCCGAAGCTCACGCCGCCGGGTTTACGGCTTTTGAAGGCCTGTTCGATTGCGTCGGCAATCCGCCCGGACGCGAATTCGAAGTATTCGCCCGGCGACGGCTTCACGCCCAGGTCCATGCCCCACCACGACCATTCGAGCGGGACTTCGATCCCATATTCCGCGAACTTCTTCACCAGCGGAGGGTCCTTCCGGCGTTCCACCGCGGCGTGCGTGTGGGTGCCGTTGATGACGACCTTGCCGGGATCGATTTCGGGCACCCGCTGGCCGACGATCTCCAGGACACGTTCGAGCATATCGGTGTGGACGGAGCCCAGGTCGGCGGAGACCAGGACGACCCGTTCCACTGTCTTGCCCTCGCGGCCCGATTCCAGCACCAGCGCCGTGGCGGTCAACGGGTCCATCACGCCGGTGGAGATCCTCGCGCGGGAACCGCCGGACATGATCACCGGCTCGTCCGGAGTGATGCTGTTCGAGGCCCAGCCGATGGACAGTCCGTCGGGGGCTGAGTCGTTTGCGAAGCCGGCGGGCGGCGTCAGAACGGCTGCCGTGAAGGCGAGAATGGCTGCTTTGGTGATCGTGCGACGGACCATAATTACGCTCCGGTTGTGGTAATGCATTCGGCGGCTTGACGCCGCTTGGGTTATGGATTCTCTTTTCGGGCTCTTCCGTTTCCAGGTGCACAACTGTCTGGCGCGTGGGTGAAGTAAGGATGCTGAGACATCCGGAACCACCCACCCTACGTCTACTCCCAGAACTTGTTAATCGCTTCTACCGTCCATTCCACCAGCTTCCGGCCGCCCTCCGGGTCGATTTCCGTGCTGGCCGGTACCGCGCCATAGCCCCCGCCGGCCACCGAGCGCAGCGTTGGCAGATACGACGCAGGGCCCGCCAACTGGATGACGAACGTTTGCACCGCCTTGCTGCGGGACTGGATTTGAATGCCGTAGTCCAGGTAGAGTTCAAACGGACTGGAAGCGAACGCGACGTCGCCCAAGCGAGCCACATGAACTTCGATCGGCACCGTCGGATCGGTCTGCTGCAACTCGAAGCGCTCCGCGACCCGTTCATGTCTGCGCATCATGCGATACGTGCGGCTGATATCGTGCGCCCAGCGGGGCTTCTCCCGCAGTTTGGGGTCCGCCTCCACGGCTCGCAGCATTTCTTCGTAGCGCTTGCGGTGCTTCTCCGCTTCCGCCGCAGCCTGGACCGAGTCGCTTTCCGGTATCACCCGGCGCTGCAAGGGAAGGGTTTCGACCCGATGGTGCAGTGGCGGGGCGAAGTCGATCGCCTTTTCAATGAACGGCAAGATGGCGGTCACGCCGTCGGCAATGCGGGTGGCGATTTGCTGACGCCGGGAGCGGCCTGTGATTCGCTCCATGCGCGCCTCGGCGCGCTTGTCGACCAGCACGTGCGGCGACTGGTCCCCGGAGGCGGCGGCCTGGGACAGGACGAACAAGTCCTTGCCTAGGCGCCCCCGCAGTTCAACGCGGGTGTCGTGCCAGAAATCGGCACTGATCTTGTAGATACTCTCGCTCACCTGCGAGGGACATGCCACGTTGAGCACCAACCCGGTCAAGCGGCGGTTTCCATCGTAGGTTGCCAGCACATGCAGGGAATGATCCTCGTAACCTTCCACATGGCTGAAGTCGGGCTGGTCGGTCCTGGCGTACATTTGCGATTGGCCAGAGTGCTTCGCGATCAAGCGATTGTGGCCCACCACGGCATGACCAAGTCCGAAAGCGATGCCGCCGGGGGCGCGCTCTCGCCATGCCCGTGCCACCGCGTCGGCTATGCGAGCCGTTGCCCAATCGACGTAGTCGACCGGATCCATGGCGTCCAACAGGTCGGTATCCACGCCGTAGCGGTTGGGGACCTTTGGCGTTGCCACCCGGCGATAGCGCTCGGTGGTCTGCGTGACGGGTCCGGAATGCGTGTGCGTGGCCGACAGCAGCACCGCCATGGGGTCCAGTTCGGGCAGTTCACGGCGCAGATGCTCGCGCACGCCGTCGCGCACCGAGTCCCACAAAGTCGACAGGTCGCAGCTTACCAGGACCAGACGGCTCCCGTCGCCGGGCGACTCCAGCGCCAAGACCGTGACCGAGAGCGGGTCCATAACCCCTTCGGAAACCCGCGCGTGAAACTGCCCCGAAATCAGCACGGGCCGCTCCGGCGTGATGTCGACCGTCGCCCAGCCGATACGCAGCCCGGCGGGCTTCGCTTCCTCGGCGTCGGCGGCCTGCGGCGCAACCGGGACTACGGTGAGGGTGAGACTGACAACGCTCAGGAACACTTGGGTTCGCATGATTCACTCCTTCAGTTTGTTGGGGCACATGCCGTCGTGCCGTCCCTCGGCAAAGCAGTCTGCACCTAGAAATAGAATCGCCTTTTCCTCAGAGCGCGGCAATCCGGCTTAGGGCGCGATCACCAATAAGTTGGTCAATTGCAGTGTAGTAGGCACACGCCGAGCTTGTGAAAAAATCAATAGTTGCATACTGGCATTTTCGAGAAAGTCACCGGTTTTTTGCGGGGCGCGGTGGCGCCCGCAGAGGAGAACCATGACTTTGCTACGGAGGGCGAGGCTTGCAGTGATGGCAATCGCAGTCATGCATTCAGCTACCCACTTTCCTCAAACTCGCCGGATTGCTGCGCAGCAGCGGTTGTTCGCCGTTTAAGCAGCCATTTTCGCTCCCTCGGCGCGCAGTGCTACCATACGAAACAGGTTATGCGTCAAGACGTACCACAAGATCACAGCCTTTACCTTCTCCAGGCCGCGTACCAGGAATTGGGAAAGCCCGCGGTTGCGGCACTCGGCGTTCGGCCATTCGGTCTTGCCGCGCTGCTTGTACTTGTCTTTCGCCTCCTGGGTTCCCATACGTTGCCGCCACGCTGCCACGTACGGCGTATCGCCCCGTTTCGGAGCGTAAGGATCTTTTCCTTCCTTCCTTTGGCGTTCCTCCTCCTTAACCGGCGCATAGATGGTCACACCACGTTGCCCGACACTCTCAAGATCCTCTTGAGTGGCAAATGGGCAGTCCGCATAGCACTCCGCACCCGCTGGCAGCGGCTCTTGCTCCGTTTCGAGCCGCTTCACCGCCGGCTCCAGTTGGCCGGCATCACTTCCGGCGTTCACCACATCGACGCCAACGATCATGAGGCTGTCCAAGTCTGTGGTGAACTCCACGTTGTAGGCCGGGCGGAAACCACCGTCGCCCATTTTCATTCGCCGGGCTTCGGGGTCGGTCGTGCTGGCCCGAGCCGATGCCCCATCTCCCTTTTTCCGCTTCTCGCGTTGTTCGGCCACATGTTTGACTTCTTCCTGCGCTTGCCGCAGGCGCTCAATCCACTCCTGCGCCGCTCGCTGTTGCGCCGCCTCCTGGCGGGGAGAACGTTCCGACTGCTCGAACTCCTTTTGCAGACGATCCCATTGCTGTTCAGCTTCTTCCAGCAATCGTTCCAACGTTTCAGCCTTCTTGAACGAGTCGTTGCCGGCGCTGGCCCGAACGCGCATTCCGTCCTGCCCCAAGGTGGTCAGAGCCACCAACCCTTCTGCTCGCATCGTAGCGATATTCTCAATGACGATGTCTCTGAGCCACTGCCCGTGATCGGTACGAAAGTCGGAAAGCGTATGGTAGTTCACATCCACCCCGCCGCAGATCCACTTGTAAGGATCGCAGTCATAGCACCGCCGATGGAGTTCCCGGGCGCTAGCAATGCCTTCATCGGTAGCGTAAATCCACAGGCTCACCAAGATTCGTGGATCAATGGCGGGCCGGCCCGCATGGCCTTCGATCGCTTTGATCCGGTTATACAACGGCGTCAGATCCAAGCCTTGGACCAACTCCCACACAAGTCGCGCCTTGTGGTCCGGCGGAATCAACTCGTCAATCCGTTTTGGGTTTGGATCGATTCGGGAGCGGTCCGGCGAATTCATGCGCGGCGCCGCCACTTCCATTTTGGCATCGTGAGTATCCATGGTCGTCTGCCAATGTCCAATGTGCGGGGACCTCCGTCTACCCTTCAACATGCAACATTTCGGAAGATGCTACAATAACAGTTTCTTCACAAGCTCGCCGTGTGCCG